>CAVKGJ010000156.1:0-3573 GCA_963655605.1 Oscillospiraceae bacterium | reverse complement strand
TTCTTCCTGGAATTTTTCACCTGAAACGCGGCGGATATCGTCGGCGGCCAGATCGAGAGCATCCAGCGTATCGGCCTTGTTGATCTGGTCAGCAACCTTGGCGAAAGTCAGCTGGATAGGGGCGGGTGTTTTCTCGTCCTGTGTGATTTCGCCGGTTTCCTGATCCACCGTTTCCTCAATGACCGGTGCGTCATCCGGCATGATGTTGATTTCGCCGTTGATGACGGTATCGAGATGCTGATCCTTCCCGGCATCCGACATGCCATCCAGAGCGGAAGTAGTCTGGAATTCGACGGACAGAGGCAGATATTTCGACAGTCTGCGGATAACAGTCTTTCTTCCCATTTCGACGAAGTTGTCTTTCCACGGGCCATATGCGCCTTTACTCTGCGTATTGGCCATGATTTCGTTGATTTGGTACCGGCTCATGAACTCGAAGCAATGCCCGCCATCTTTCAGTTTGGCGACCGCGTAGAATCCGATCACCTCTCCGCGTTCCCCCATCGCTGGCGTGTGATTCAGTTTTTCGTTCAGTCCGTAAACCAGTTCGAAATGATCGTTCTCACACACTTCATGCGCGGCGATACTGACGATCTGCCCTGATCGACGTGCCAGATCGATCAGTCCCTTGTAGCCGATGATGACCTGCACGCTTTTTACCCAGCGTTCCTTGCCTTGCGCGTCCTTGCGTTTGGTGTTGAACGGCACCAGATAGGACAAAGGTATTCCAGCCGATGAAAGATGCCGCAGTCCGGGCCCGGCTGAAACAGACCGAAGTCATGGATCGGATGCAGGTGGTGATCTCGAAGCTGAAGTTCAAACCGGGAAAAATCATCGCACCGGAATTGATCGACAAGGAAACCGGTAGGCCTCATGTTTTTGGCCGAGGCGAAATTTGCGGTGCAGCCGAGGTTTTCGGCGCTCTCCTGCATACAGGAAATGAAAGCAACTACAGAAAACTGTTGCTTGGCAGAGGATGGGCCACTACGGATGCGGAAGGGCGCATGAATACGTCCAACTGGAATGCCTTTATCGAGAGAATGGTTCGGGAAGGATATATCACAAAAGCGCATTATGATGCAGCGCAGGCGATCTGGGATGAATTCGAAGCCTTGAAGCCGTTGACGCAGAAGGCCAATAAAGCGATTTACGGTACCTGGTTCAAGGAAATCGGGATAGACGGTATCGTGACACCGTTCGGACAATACAAGGGCGGATATGTTCCGGCCAAGACAGATAAAAATGTTGTTCCGGATGCGCAACTGAATGAGCTGAAAGACGTTGATGCCGACAAGGTCCAGAGCATGATGCCGCTCAGTCAGCCCGGGTTTACGAAATCGCGAAGCGAGACGTATGCCGAAGCGCTGGACATGAATCCAAGAACGATCATCGGTGCGACAAACAGGATCATTTCATTTGCCTATATTGCTCCCGTGTATAACGATGTCAGAAAGATTCTTCAACATAATTCTGTCAAGAATGCCATGCATCGGTATGATCCGAGATTTCTCCGTGATGTCATTTCGCCGTGGATGGACAGGGCACGTCAACAGACGGCAACGACCGACCTGAACGATCCAAGTGCCAGAAGATGGGCGACGCTTCGGTCAAGGGCGGGTGCGATGTTCATGTTCAACAATGTCAAAAATGTTGTCCAGTCTTCCACCGATTTTCTTGTTGCTGCATCGGAAGTAAAACCGGGCAACCTGATGGCGGCTGTATTGAATCACGATAGAAAGGCGATTGCGGAAAAATCGGAATATATGCGGAGCCGTTTCGGAAAATCGCAGATCGCCATGATGGATAATATCGATTCGATCCTGATAGATGCGGGGACGCTCAAGAAAGCCGATCGGTGGTTGATGCAGCATGCTTACTGGATGCAGCAGCTGGTGGATGATCGTATGAGCACCATTACGTGGACAGCGGCATATAACGATGCCATACAGGATGGAAAAAGCGAATTGCAGGCAATCCGTCATGCCGACCGCATTGTACGCAAGGTCTTTGCTTCACAGAATGCGGAAGACGTATCGAACATCGAGGCGGGAACAGCGTTCAAAAGACTGTTCACACAGTTCTCCGGTTTTTTCGTTGTTAGATCGAATCTTGTCGCTACCGAACTGGGAAAAATCGCAAGAGAGGCTGGAGCAAAAGGATCTGACAGTGCCACAACAAAAGCTTTGAAAATCCTGTCAAACAAAAAGATGAAAGCGGCCATTCTTCTACTGACGAAGATTGTCGTACCGGCTATTGTGGACACCGAACTGGCGCTGCTTCTGAAGGGGTTGATGCCTGGTGATGATGACTGGATGCGTGAAATGTTCATCGGCAGTGCAGGTTATGTTTCCGGACTTGGCGGCCCTTATGCCAATCTGCTTGGCGAAGGCGTCATCAATGTTGCCAATGTCGCGACGGGAGGGAGAATATCTTCTTATGATTCCAGACTGGCTTCAGCCCCGGCTATTTCGATATTGGAAGATGTGCTCAAACAGTCGGCGCTTATTGCGAAAGGCGGTATTACACCGGAGAGAATAATGAAGTTCGGAACGGACCTGACTGTTATGCCGGTTGCACCTGTGGTGCCGATGCAAGTGACACGGCAGGCTACTTATTTGGCCGGTGTTGCAGGAGGGAAGATCAAACCGACCGGTCCGGTGGATTTTGTGAGAGGTATGGCAACAGGCACGGCAAGTCCGGATAGCAGAAGGTAAATAAAAATCAATGAATATGTAATGACATACATTACATTTATATTGATATGGGTTATAATCAAGCTTCAACGACAAAGGAGGGGATTATGGCAAATCTTCAAATCAGAATTGATGATGATCTGAGAAACAAGGCTCAGGAAATTGCCAACAGTATGGGGCTTGATCTTGCGTCTGCTGTCAGAATGTTTTTATGTCAGATGGTACGTGAAAATGCGCTTCCGTTCAGGCCGTCTGCCGATCCGTTTTACAGTGAGACGAATATGGCTTTCTTGCGTGACAGTCTGGCTCAACTCGAAGCAGGAAATGTCAGACAGCACGAGGTCCTGAAAGATGAATAAATTGTGGACGGAAAGTGCTTGGGAAGATTATCTGTATTGGCAACAGCAGGACAAAAAGACACTGAAACGGATTCATCTGTTATTGAAGGATATCGAGCGTACACCGAATACCGGTATCGGCAAACCGGAAGAACTGAAATATGAATTTCATGGATTCTGGAGCCGTCGAATTGATGATGTCAATCGGTTGGTTTATCGGGTATCCGATAACGTTATCGAAATCATTTCGTGTCGAACGCATTACGAAAAAAGCTGAAACACGTTTTCATAGGGCCGCCGGTGATGGCGGTCTTTTTATTTGTATGGTCAACCATCAGTCAAATACAGTGACCGGCAGGTAGAGTGAGGATGGTCAATATAAATTTGGAAATTTTTTTATAAATGAAATTATTTTAATAAGAAATTTAATAAAGTTAAAGAATGACGAATTCCAAGTAATGAGAAACCTATTGCGAGTGGCCACAAACCTGTTATGTCTTTCCACTTTATGATATGGGATGCAGTATTTAAAAGAATAGGGG
>CAVKGJ010000155.1:0-4944 GCA_963655605.1 Oscillospiraceae bacterium | reverse complement strand
CGGTTTTTCTCCTGAATTAGCAGATTTTGAATTTCCACAGAATCCTTTACAGGCTTGACTACCACTAAAAACACCAATTTATGAAACACAGGTCCTTTCCGTTTTTCTATCCCATTGCGATTTGAAGCTCACACCAGGCAGACTGCCGGATGTCCTGTGTAAAAATTGAGCGGCCTCCATCCCTGAAATCAAAAGGAGCCTTCCGGCTCCTTTTTTCCGTACTCCCAAAACATTCATGACGACCGGTTCGCCCGCCTGCGGTCGATCTCCGACAGGTGGCGCTTGCGCAACCGGATACTTTTCGGCGTGACTTCCACCAGTTCGTCATCCTCGATGAATTCGACGGCATATTCCAGCGACATCTGGATCGGTGGAACCAGACGGACCGCTTCATCAGTACCGGCAGCCCGGATATTGGTCAGCTGTTTTCCCTTGATCGGATTGACGACAATATCGTTTTCACGGGAATGGATACCGATGATCATGCCTTCATAAACCGGATCGTTGTGGCTGACGAACATGCGGCCGCGATCCTGCAGTTTCCACAAGGCATAGGCGACGGCCGCACCGTCTTCCTGCGAGATCAGCACACCGTTTCTGCGTCCTCCGGCATCGGACCGGTTCGGATCGACCGGATAATAATCATCGAAAACGTGGCTCATGATGCCGGTACCCCGTGTCAGGGTCATGAATTCGCTCTGGAAACCGATCAGCCCGCGAGCCGGAATCCGGTATTCCAGCCGGACACGTCCCTTGGAATCGGGCTGCATGTCCTGCAACTCGCCGCGACGGCGTCCCAGTTCTTCCATGACTCCACCCTGATGTGCCTCGTCCACATCAACCGTCAGTGCTTCATACGGTTCATGTTTGACACCGTCGATCATCTTGTACACGACCCGTGGACGGGAAACAGCCAGCTCATACCCTTCCCGCCGCATGTTTTCGATCAGGATCGTCAGGTGCAATTCACCACGGCCGGACACTTCGAAAACCGTATCATCATCGGTCGGCGCCACACGAAGCGCCACATTCGATTTCAGTTCGCGTTCAAGCCGTTCGCGCAACTGGCGGCTAGTCACGAACTTGCCTTCCCGTCCGGCAAACGGAGAGGTATTGACCATGAAATTCATCGTCAGGGTCGGTTCATCCACTGTCAGCATCGGCAGGGCATCGGGATGTTCCGGATCGCAAACGGTCGAACCGATATCGACATCCTCGACCCCGTTGATCAGGACGATATCACCTGCCGCCGCTTCATCAATCACCTTGCGTTCCAGTCCCTTGAAAGAGAGCACCTGATTGATACGTGCCTTCACCGGCGTCGATTCCGGCCCGTTCATGACAACGATATCCTGCAACGGTCTGACCCGGCCGCGGTTGATACGGCCGATTCCGATCTTGCCGACATAGGACGAATAGTCGAGCGAGGAAATCTGCATCTGGAACGGACCGTCGGGATCGGCATCCCGGACCGGAACATATTCCAGAATGGCATCGAAAAGCGGCCTCATGTCGCCGGAACGGATATTTTCGTCCAGACCGGCATAACCGTTCAGTCCGGATGCATAAATGACCGGAAAATCGAGCTGTTCCTCGGTCGCTCCCAGTTTGTCGAACAGTTCGAAAGTGGCATTGATGACCCAGTCCGGGCGGGCACCGGGCCGATCGATCTTGTTGATGACGACAATCGGTTTCAGCCCAAGACCAAGTGCCTTGCGTGTGACGAAACGCGTTTGCGGCATCGGACCTTCGACGGCATCCACCAGCAGCAGGACACCATCCACCATCGACAGCACGCGTTCCACCTCACCACCGAAGTCGGCATGTCCCGGTGTATCGACAATATTGATGTGCGTTCCCTGATATTCCACAGCACAGTTCTTGGCAAGAATGGTGATTCCGCGTTCCTTTTCCAGATCGTTGGAATCCATTACCCGTTCACTGACAGCCTGATTTTCACGGAAAGTTCCGGATTGACGCAACAACTGGTCGACCAGCGTGGTTTTGCCGTGGTCGACGTGCGCGATAATCGCGACGTTGCGGATAGCGCGTTTGGTTTCAGACATAAAAATTCGAGAAATTGAAAAAAAGGATAACTGATTATTTTAGCACGTATCCGTTTTCCGGCTTCAAACAATACGGAATTGACATCCCCCCCACCAGAAGACAGGAGATTCCTGCCGCAATTGGCTGCAAGCAGCTAACTCACATCGGTGGGTTCCTGCTGCTGGCGGTCTGACGGACAACTTACCCGTTTCTTTCCGGAAACATTCAGTGTTCGGGAAGGCGGGTCAGCGACACCAGTCTTTCCGGCGCAAGCACACCATCGGAACGCAGTTGCGCCGTTCCCAGAAAAACTCCGTTTTCAGCCGCGTAAACACGGTGACGGCCCGGCCCGGCAGAGACATCGATCCCTTCCCTGACTGCCGACAGACGCTGTCCGTTTCTGAAACGGCTCGCCTGCGTGGCATCGAGCTTGACTGACGGAAAAGAGGAAAGCAGATAATCCACCGGTTCCAGCGCCCCGGCCTGACGGCCGTCACCCGTTTCCGCTGTCTTTTCCAGTCCGTCCAGTGCCACGGCTGAATCCAGCGTCAACGTCCCGACCCTTGTCCGGCGCAGGGATTCCAGATGCGCTCCGCATCCGAGAGCCTTGCCGATGTCTTCGCCCAACACACGGATATACGTTCCCTTGCTGCATGTCACCCGCAACGTGAGACGCGGAGGAACACAGTCCAACAGCACCAGTTCATGAACCGTCACCGGACGCGCTTCCCGCTCCAGTTCCAGACCTGCCCGGGCATACTCATACAAGGGCTTGCCATCCCGTTTCAGCGCGGAATACATGGGAGGAACCTGCAAGATATCTCCCCTGAAACGGGAAAGAACCGCCTCGATCCGTTCTTTTGTCACATCCTGCACTTCACCGATCCGGACTGTTTCGCCTTCCGTATCGCCGGTTGCGGTCTGTACGCCAAGATAAACGACGGTTTCATACGTCTTGTCGGCGTCCAGCAGATCCTGGGAAAACTTGGTCGCCTCCCCGAAACACAGCGGCAACAATCCTGTCGCAAACGGATCCAGCGTCCCCGTATGGCCGGCCTTTCTCGCATTGAATATCCGTCTGGCACGAATCAGCGCATCGTTGCTGGACAAGCCTGCAGGCTTGTCCAGCAACAGTACGCCATCGATATCGACCCGTTTTTTTCTGGCTGAAACCGGATTATTCATGAATGACAGATACCTCGGTGAAATCGGCCGGCTTCAACCTAGCGACAGCGTCAGTACTCCCCGCCATCGTCCCTGGCACGCTGTGAATTGGCCACATCGATCAGATGGGACAGTGCCACACCCTGCGCAATCGAGTTGTCATAAATGAAAGACAAATAGGGTAACGTATGGATATGAAGCCGCTTGCCCAGTTGCATCCGGATGAATCCGGATGCATGTTGCAGACCGTCCAGCGTTTTTTTCACAGTTTCGGGATCATCGTCCAGCATCGTGAAATACACTCTGGCATTCGCATAATCAGGTGTGACTTTCACTTCCGTTATCGTCACCATCCCGACATTCGGATCCTTCAGTTCCGAAAAGATGATATCGGACAGATCGCGCTGGATCTGGTCAGCCACACGCAAGCTGCGGCCGGGAATCGATTTGCTGTGTCTTGACATGATCCACTCCCTTCAGAAATTAACCACAGTCATTACCATACCCCAATTTCAGGACAATACGCGAGAAAAATCACAGGGTTCGGGCGATTTCCTGGATTTCATACACTTCAATCTGGTCACCGACCTTGATGTCGTTGTAATTTTTCAGGGTCAGGCCACATTCAAAACCGGCCTTGACTTCTTTCACATCATCCTTGAAACGTTTGAGTGAATCGATTTCACCCGACCAGATCACGACATTGTCTCGCAACAGGTGAACCGGAGAACCGCGACGGACAAGCCCTTCCGTCACGAAACAGCCGGCAATCGCGCCAACACGGCTGACCATGATGACTTGCCGGATTTCGACAAGACCCAGGGCATGTTCGCGTTTTTCTGGTGCCAGCATACCGGACACGGCCGCTTTCACGTCGTCGATCGCATCGTAAATGATATTGTAATAACGGATATCGACACCGTTCGTTTCCGCCAGATGACGGGCCTGCGCATCCGCACGCGTATTGAAACCGATGATGACCGCCTTGGAAGCCAGCGCCAGATTGACGTCCGTTTCGGTAATGCCGCCGACGGCGGCATGAACGACCTGAACACGTACCTCGTCGTTGGACAGTTTCAGAAGCGATGCGGACAGCGCTTCCTGCGATCCCTGAACGTCTGTCTTGATAATCAGCGGCAGCGTTTTGACTTCCCCTTCCGCTATCTGGTCAAACATGTTTTCCAGTTTGGCTGCCTGCTGTTTGGCCAGCTTGACATCCCGGAACTTGCCCTGACGGAACAACCCGATTTCACGTGCCTTGCGTTCATCGTTCAGGACGATGATTTCCTCACCGGCTGACGGAACGCCCGTCAGTCCCTGGATTTCGACCGGAATGCTGGGACCCGCTTCGGTAATGGCCTTGCCGTTTTCATCCAGCATGGCACGGACACGGCCGTATTCCGGCCCGGCCAAGACGACATCGCCACGGTGCAATGTTCCCGACTGTACCAGCACGGTCGCCACCGGTCCGCGTCCCTTGTCCAGACGCGCTTCGATCACAATTCCTTTCGCCATGGCATCGACCGGCGCCTTCAGTTCCAGAATTTCGGCCTGCAAGAGCACGTTTTCCAGCAGCGAATCGATACCCTGCCCTGTTTTGGCGGAAACCGGTACAAATGGGGAATCGCCGCCGTATTCTTCCGGCACGACCTGCTCCGCAACCAGTTCCTGCGTCACGCGATTGATGTTGGCTCCCTGCTTGTCCACCTTGTTGATGGCGACCACAATCGGCAC
>CAVKGJ010000154.1:0-15140 GCA_963655605.1 Oscillospiraceae bacterium | reverse complement strand
AGCACAGCACAGCACAGCACAGCACAGCACAGCACAGCACAGCACAGCACAGCAGCATAATAATCAATAATCCGGCGGATATACCAGTATTTTCCCGTTCTCCCTCAGGTTTTGCCTACCGTCCGGATATCGACGGTTTGAGAGCCATTGCAGTGCTCTGCGTGCTCATCTTCCACGCTTTTCCCAAATATCTCAAAGGCGGATTCATCGGTGTTGATGTCTTTTTTGTGATTTCCGGTTATCTGATTTCCGGCATCATTCTGAGTGATCTGAGCGGAGAAACATTCAGTTTCAGGCAATTCTACATCCGCCGTATCAGACGCATTTTTCCGGTACTTGCCGTCGTTTTACTGTCCTGTCTGGTTTTCGGCTGGTTTGCCCTGACGGCCGACGAGCTGAACCAGCTGGGAAAACACATCGCGGCAGGCGCAAGTTTCATCTCGAACTTCGTGTTATGGAATGAAGCGGGATATTTCGACAACTCGGCAGAAACCAAACCGCTTTTGCATTTATGGAGTCTTGGCATCGAGGAGCAGTTTTATATCATCTGGCCACTTCTGCTCTGGGCTGCGTGGAAAAAACGACTCAATGTCTTCGCTGTCTGCCTGACTCTGGCTGTCATTTCGTTCGGCTGGAATCTGCACTGGTACAAAACAAACGGCGTAGCTGACTATTTTTCACCCCAGACACGGTTCTGGGAATTGATCGCCGGCGCCATGCTGGCCTTCACGAATACACACTGGAAAGCCTGTCTGGCAGGTATTACCGCCAGACTGAACCACCTCATTTGTCGCATCCGTCCGGTCCGGCAAGAAAAAACGCCGGATTCCACTCTGGCCGTCAGTCACATTTTGTCTGCAACCGGAATGATTCTGCTAGTTGTTTCCGTATTCATGACAAGGCCGGAACGATTTCCGGGCAAAGCCGCGCTTTTTCCTGTCATCGCCGCCATCATGCTGATCGCCGCTGGCAGTGAAGGATGGTTCAATAAAAAAATCCTCTCCCGCAAGGCACTTGTCTGGCTAGGACTCGTCAGTTACCCGCTGTATTTATGGCACTGGCCTCTGTTTTCCTTTGCCAGAATCCTCTGCGGAAAAACACCCTCCTATCTCATTCGGGTGGTATTGGCTCTGGTATCGGTTCTGCTGGCATGGCTGACCATAAAAGTGATCGAAAAACCGTTCCGCTTCGGCAACCAGTATATCAGGCAGAAAGTCATCGTACTCTGTACCGCACTTGTCATTCTCGGAACACTGGGACTGGTTGTCAGCAAAGCCGACCTGACCCGGTCGCATACATTAGACAAACTACTGGTTCACCGAAAAAATTTCGAACACGGCATCGGTTTCTCAATGGCCTGGTACCGTGGAAAAAACGACTGGCTGTTTCTGGGCAACTCGTATAATGACACCGTGGCGAAAATGAAACTGGCCATCTCGCCTGATCCGAAAGCTGTCGAATCCGCCGTGCAGCCGTTCATGAAACTCGCCAGAACCGCTGCCGACAACAATATCCCTGTGGTATTGATCATGGGACCCAACAAATCATCCATCTATCCCGAATATCTGCCCGATGAACTTGTTCCTTCCGCCAGAAAATACAGCAGTTTCTTTCTCGAGCGAATGAGGAAAATTCCCAATCTCATCGTATACGACCCCACAGCCGATTTGCTGAAAAGCAAACAATCGGAAGGTTTCCTCTACTGGATGACCGATACGCACTGGAACCTGAAAGGCGCTTTCCTGGCATATACCGGTTTTTCCAGACTGTTCGGACTGCCGGTTCCGGAAATCGGTTTCAGACAGGGGACAGAACATAAAGGTGACCTGATTGGAATTTCGAAACTGGAAAATTTTCCGCTGCATGCCGAAGACAACTGGGAAATCGTCTGGAAAAACGAACTGGCACTGACAGAAGAAAAAATATCGGACGAGACAAGCGGCGGAGCTTTCGGCCCCGTTGTATCCGTCATGAACAAAAATCCGCTTTCAGACAAACACCTCTGGATTATCGGCGACTCGTTCACCGGCAATTTAAGACCCTACTTCAATGCCGTATTCCGCGAAACCCGGTATATCGGTCACTGGTCCAAAAAACTGGGCCATTTGCCGTCTGAACTGGAAAAAGCGGCTGAAAAACCGGATATGATCGTCATCGTCAGGGTGGAGCGTTCATTTTGATCTCAACCGCCCGCTAGCTGCCATGATGGAACCGCCACTGTCATGGCATACGTCCCGGCTCCACCCGGCAGACTTCATACGCGCTTTACATATTCAGCGCCCTGCCATCAGCGGCCAACGCCGCTTCCCGAACTGCCTCGGACAGGGTTGGATGGGCGTGGCAGATGCGTGCGATGTCTTCTGACGATGCCTTGAACGTCATCGCCATGACCGCCTCGGCGACTAGTTCGGAAACCATCGGTCCGATCATATGAACGCCCAGCACTTCATCGGTTTTCGCATCGGCCAATATCTTCACGAACCCTTCGGTCGTTCCCATCGTCCGAGCCCGCCCGTTGGCCATGAACGGGAAAACACCGCTTTTGTACGTTATACCTTTCTCGGCGAGTTCCTCTTCCGTCCGTCCGGCCCATGCGATTTCCGGATGGGTATAAACCACCCAGGGAATCGTCCGGTAATCGACATGCCCGTATTTGCCCGCAATACGTTCGGCAACCGCCACTCCTTCTTCTTCCGCCTTGTGCGCCAGCATCGGCCCGCGTACAACATCTCCGATGGCCCAGACGTTTTTCAGGTTCGTGCGGCACAGGCTATCCACCGCAATGAAACCGCGTTCGTCGTATTTCAGGCTCACATTTTCCGCTCCCAGTCCATCCGTATAAGGCACACGGCCGATAGAAACCAACAGCTTGTCGAACACCGCTTTCGTTACCTGCCCCCGGGCATCGTCGTATTCAATGGATACACCACCCCTGACCGGTTTGACCTGCCGGACTGTCGCACCTGTAAAAATCGTCAGTCCCTGCCGTGTCAACTGTTTCTGCGCTTCCTGTGAGATCTGTCGATCCGCACCGGCTAAAAGAGCCGGCTGCGATTCGAACAAGGTTACATTCGCCCCGAGCCGCCGCCAGACAGACCCCATTTCCAGCCCGACCACACCGGCTCCGATAATCGCCAGAGATTCCGGAACCGACTCCATCGCCAGCACACCGGTATTGGAAAGCACATACTTTTCATCGAACGGAACGCCGGGCCATGCTCTCGGTTTCGAACCGGTGGCGACGATGACATGCGTACAGGTGAACTGGCGCGATTCATCCCCCGTTACATTGATCCGGTATTCTCCGTTACGGCAATCGGCAAACGAACCGGTACCATTGAAAAAAGTGACCTTGTTCTTGCGGAACAGAAAGGCGATTCCGTCATTGTTCTGGCGGACAACAGAAGCTCGTCGGGCCTGCATCCGGGCGATATCCAGCCCGACGCTACCGATCTCGACCCCGAAATGTCCCAGTCCCTCTTTCGCCAGCTCGTAATGCGAGGACGACTCCAACAGCGCCTTGGACGGAATGCATCCGACATTGGTACACGTCCCGCCGGGCGCCGGCCTACCATCCGTTTTCCAGTCATCAATACAGACCGTCTTCATGCCGAGTTGCGCAGCACGTATCGCAGCGATATAACCGCCCGGACCTCCTCCGATCACCGCCACATCGAAATCCACACTCATATCCCGTCCTTTTGCAACATATGCATTCCATTCACAGATCCAGCAGCAGACGCGCCGGATCTTCCAGCGTTTCCTTCATCGTTCTCAAGGCCAATACCGCTTCCCTCCCGTCAATCAGACGATGGTCATAAGACAGCGCCAGATAATTTATCGGCCTGATCACGATCTGGCCATTCTCGACAACAGGCCGTTCCTTGGTGGCGTGAATGCCCAAAATCGCGGATTGCGGCGGATTGATGATCGGCGTGGAAAGCATTGATCCGAAAATCCCGCCGTTGGAAATGGAGAATGTGCCGCCGGTCAGGTCTTCCAGCGTCAGCTGCCCTTCCCGCGCCCGGATCGACAGTTCGTTAATTTTCTTTTCGATTTCCGCAATTGTCATCAAATCCGCATCACGCATGATCGGCACCACCAGACCGCGCGGCGAGCTGATAGCGATTCCGATATCGTAATAACCATGATAGACGATGTCGTTCCCGTCAATGGACGCATTGACGACCGGGAAACGCTTCAGTGCCGCAATGGCGGCCTTGACGAAAAAAGACATCAGGCCGAGCCGGACACCATGTTCCTTTTCGAACTGTTCGCCGAATTTCTTGCGCAAGTCCAGCACCGGCTGCATATTCACTTCGTTGAATGTCGTCAGCGATGCGGTGGACTGTTGCGACTGGATCAGTCTTTCCGCCACACGGGCACGCAGACGGCTCATTGGCACACGGTTTTCCGTACGGTTCGTCGCGCCGTAAACCGTCTGTTGCCCAGTCGATCCGGAAGGCATATAGGATGTCGCAGCTGTCTGGACAGGACGTCGCGTGACCTGTTCAATAGCTTTTTCATCTTCTGCCAGATCGGTTCCCCTTGCCGCCCAAGCACGCTCCACATCTTCCTTGGTCACACGCCCGTCCTTGCCGGTACCGGTCACCTCGGTTTCATCCATACCCAGTTCGGCAATCATCCGGGCAGCCGCTGGCATGACGATCCCGGAAGGATAATCGGCTGGATCGGGCATATCCCGCTCGCTGTCAAATGCAGTGGACACCACCGGTTTTTCCGCCGCTTTCGCCAGTTCCGGTACGACAGTCCCGACAGTGGCAGATGCCACGGACACCGCCGCTTCCGGTACGATGGCAGACACTTTCACTCCGTCGCCCGACACAGAAGAATCTTCAGCGACTGCCACAGCGACAGCAGCCGTATCAACCGTCGCGATGACTTCACCGGCCACCACCGTGTCGCCGTCCTTTTTCAGCACCGACGCCAGCACGCCGACCGCTGGTGAAGGCAGCTCCAGAACCACCTTGTCCGTTTCGATATCGACCAGATTTTCATCCAGTGCGACCGCATCTCCCGCCTTTTTATGCCACTGCAACAGCGTGGCTTCCGTTACCGATTCCGATAACTGTGGGACTTTCACTTCAAGAACCGCCATAAATTTCTCCACTCAAAAATTCGGAGTCTCATCAATCAATAAAAACGACCCGGTTTTATTATTCTGTTTTTTTCATGACCGAACGATGACCATTTCGGGCATGGAACCGAAAGCGGCACCGACCAGTTCCTTCTGCTGTGCCAGATGCTTCTGGAAGTATCCGACCGCCGGTGACGACGAAGCCGGACGCGAGGAATACGCCAGTTTCTGCCCTACCTGCAAGCAATCAAAAATCGGCCTTTGCAACTGCAGCCATGCCCCCTGGTTTTCCGGCTCATCCTGCACCCACATCACTTCTTCCAGCGCAGGATAACGCCTGAACTCGTCTGACAGTTCGTCATACGGGAACGGGTACATCTGTTCCAGCCGGACAATCGCCACATCCTGCCGGCCCAGTTCGGTACGGCGGTGCATCAGATCGTAATAGACACGCCCGGTGCAAACCAGAACCCGTTTCACCTTTTTCGCATCCAGTGTCCTGTCTACTTCACCCAGCACCGGCAAAAACGATCCGTTCGCCAACTCGTCTAGCGGCGAAGCTGCATCCTTGTGACGCAGCAACGATTTCGGCGTCATGACGATCAGGGGTTTTCTTTGCATCCTGAGCATCTGGCGGCGCAATACATGGAAAATCTGGGCCGCCGTCGTCGGCTGCACCACTTCCATATTGTTGTCTGCACACAGATGCAGATACCTTTCCAGACGTGCCGATGAATGTTCCGGGCCCTGCCCCTCAAACCCGTGCGGAAGCAGCATGACCAGCCCGCAGGCACGGCCCCATTTGGCTTCCCCCGAACTGATGAACTGGTCAATCACGACCTGCGCCCCATTAGCGAAATCACCGAACTGCGCTTCCCACAGCGTCAGCGTATTGGGCGCCGACGTGGCGAAACCGTATTCGAAAGCCAGCGCCGCTTCCTCGGAAAGCGGCGAATTGATGACCGTGAAACTGGCCTGGCTCGACGAGACATGCTGGAGTGGAATATAGACGCCTGCATCCCAGCGCTCGCGGTTCTGGTCATGCAGTTCGGCATGACGATGCACGAATGTGCCGCGCCCCGAATCCTCACCTGCCAGCCGCACCGAAAAACCGGCTGAAACCAACGACGCATAGGCCAGATGCTCCGCCATTCCCCAGTCGACCGGCATCTCGCCGCGTCCCATAGCCGAGCGATCCCGAATGACACGTTCAACCAGCGGATGCAGTTTCAGCCACTCCGGCATGGTCGTGATCCGCCCGGACAAACGCTTCAGTTCCTCCACCGGCATGGCGGTCACGACATTTTCAGCATCCCCTTGCTGTTGCAAAATCGGCTGCCATTGCAGGGCCGACTGGCTTTTCATATTCGTCATGACCGGCGACACGATCGGCACGCCGGCATCCATCCGGGTACGGTATCCGGCCACCAGCGCATCGGCATCGGCCCTCGTGATAACTCCCTGACTGACCAGCCTGTCCGCATACAGGCTCCGCACCCCCGGCAGCATGGCGATTTTCTTGTACATCAAAGGCTGCGTCATGGCCGGCGTATCCTGTTCGTTATGGCCGAGTTTGCGGTAACAGACGATATCGATCACGACATCCTTACGGAACTCCATCCGGAAATCCAGCGCGATCTGCGTTGCCAGCACGACCGCCTCCGGATCATCGCCATTCACATGGAAAACGGGTGCCTCGATCATTTTGGCGACATCGGTGCAATACAGTGACGAACGGGCATCGCGCACGTCCGACGTAGTGAAACCGATCTGGTTGTTCAATACGATATGTACCGTACCTCCCGTGCTATAACCGCGCGTCTGTGCCATATTCAGCGTTTCCTGCACGACCCCCTGCCCTGAAAACGACGCATCCCCGTGTACCAGCACCGGCATGACCTGCGAACCGTCCGGATCGCCCCGGTGCATCATGCGAGCCTTGGCGGAACCTTCCACGACCGGATCGACGATTTCCAGATGCGACGGATTGAACGCCAGCGACAGATGGACCGGTCCGCCGGGCGTTGAAATGTCGCGTACGAACCCCTGATGGTACTTCACGTCCCCGGCCGGCAGTTCCTTCTCCGGCAGATTGCCTTCGAACTCGGCAAACAGGTCGGACGGCATCTTGCCCATGATATTGACCAGCACATTCAGCCGCCCGCGATGCGCCATGCCAAGCACGATTTCCTGAATGCCTTTCGTTCCAGCCCGCTGGATCACTTCGTCCAGCGACACAATGAAACTTTCGCCGCCTTCCAGCGAAAAACGTTTCTGGCCGACATATTTCGTATGCAGATACCGTTCCATGCATTCGGCCGATGTCACACGTTCCAGAATATGCCGTTTTCTGTCCACTGTGAAATCGGGTGTGGACTGGATGGACTCCAGCCTTTCTTCGATCCAGCGTTTCTGGGCATGATCGGTGATATACATGAACTCAGCCCCGACAGAACGGCAATACGTTTCGCGCAACAGCTGCAAAAGCTCGCGCAATGTCGCGGTTTCCCGACCGAAATAGGTATTGCTGATATTGAACACCAGATCCATATCCGTATCGGTGAACCCGTAGAAAGACGGTTCCAGCTCCGGAATCTGCGGCCGTTCATGCCGTTCCAGCGGATCGAGTTTCGCCCGGTACGTCCCCAGAAAACGGTAAGCCGCCGTCATCTGCTGGGCAGCGATGCGCTTGCGTTCCAGCTCGGCATTCCCCCGGGGAACCAGAATCCTAAAGGGCGAATGCCGTGCCCGTTCGGCATAAGCCGCCACTACCGGACCATGTCGCACATCCGAACGGTTGCTGCCATCCACTGCCGGAACATTCTGCATCGAATTGAAATAGGCCCGCCAGTTTTCCGGAACGGAAGCGGGATTGTCGAGATACGCTTCGTAAAGTTCCTCCACATAAGGCGCATTGCCTGCGAAGAGGTACGAATTGTCCTGATATTCCTGCATCATGATACCCACCTTTTCCTTTTCGGGAAAACCGGAACTTCCGCTCCCCTTTCTCCCGCCAGCGCCTGCCCCGGGACAGGCCGAACCCCATCACGGTATCCGGCACAAACCCCGCCGGCTCCGCCACAGTCTTTTAAAAGGATTATACTCCGGCAATCCATTTTGAAGCGCCAACCAAAAACGAAGGATTTCTCATGCGCAGATCGTGGCATGCCACAGAAGAAAAACATTGACCGAAAGCAAAAATCAATATAGGTCCTGCACAAATCATCACAATCCGTACAGGACATCGGATACAAGAAAACAAATCCGGCTTCTGCCCTGAAACACCCATGAAAATATCTGTTTACTGAATGCCGGGATTCCGTACAATATGCTAGCCGGAAATTACCAGCGTGATGGCGATATTCCCCTGCACATCACACGACAAAAAACATTTCAGGAACCATGTGACGCTACCGGCTCCTCCGGCATATGATGTTTTCCCTGAACAACAGACGAATCCACCTGTTTCCATTTCGATTCAGGAACCGTATGACGATTCACGAAAAACGGTTGTTCCGCCCTTTCGAGATGGATATTCTGATCATCAAAAAAATATGCGGAATAACCCGTGTCCTACTAAATCAAATACCATGATAACGACTATCCCGAAGAAGGTTTCTTAAACAAAAAAACCGCACCTTACGGTACGGTTTGCGAAACGGGAAAGAATCCGGTTCATCCACGCTTGTCCATCGGAACCACGTCACGACGCGCTTCACCGACATATAGCTGGCGCGGACGACCGATACGCTGTTCCGGATCGGAAATCATTTCCTTCCACTGGGCGATCCAGCCGACCGTTCTGGCCAATGCGAAGATGCCGGTAAACAACGAGGGCGGAATGCCCAGCGCGGACTGGACGATACCGGAATAGAAATCAACGTTCGGATACAACTTGCGGGAAACGAAATAGTCGTCTTCCAGAGCGACACGCTCGATTTCCAGCGCGATCTTGAAAAGCGGATCATCCTTCAGACCCAGTTCTTCCAATACTTCATGACAGGTTTCGCGCATCAAGGTCGCACGCGGATCGAAATTCTTGTAAACGCGGTGGCCGAATCCCATCAGACGCGTTCCGGCCGTACCATCTTTTACCGCTTTCACGAAACCAGCAACCTTGTCAACAGAACCGATCTTCTTGATCATGGCCAGCGACGCTTCATTGGCACCACCATGTGCCGGCCCCCACAGGCAGGCGATACCGGCGGCGATACAGGCGAACGGATTGGCGCCGGACGAACCCGCCAAACGGACGGTAGATGTCGAGGCGTTCTGTTCGTGATCAGCATGCAGGATCAGGATACGATCCAGCGCGCGCACCAGCACGTCGTTGATCCGGTAATCTTCCGCCGGAGTGGCGAACATCATGCGCATGAAGTTGGCGGTATAGTACAGATCCTTGCGCGGATAAACGAACGGCTGTCCGACATTGTATTTGTAGGACATCGCCACCAGTGTCGGCATTTTCGCCAGCAGGCGGAGTGCGGAAAGCTCGCGATGTTCAGGATCGGTAATGTCCAGCGAATCGTGGTAGAACGATGACAGAGCGCCGACGGTCGCGACCAACAGCGACATCGGATGTGAATCGCGGCGGAACCCCCGGAAAAAGAACTGCATCTGCTCGTGCACCATCGAATAGTTGGCGACACTCTTGACGTATTCGTCATACTGTTCTTTCGTCGGCAATTCGCCTTTCAGAAGCAGATAACAGGTCTCCATGAAGTTGCATTCCTTAGCCAGCTGTTCGATCGGGTATCCGCGATAGAGCAGTTCGCCCTTGTCCCCGTCGATATATGAAATGGCCGAACGACAGGATGCCGTCGCCATGAATCCGGGGTCATAAGAAAGCTTTCCGGCCGTATTGTACAACTTCCGGATATCGATACTGTCAGGACCGATCGTGCCCTTGTAAACCGGTAATTCGACAGCTGGTGTGCCATCGTCAAACGATAATTTTGCTTTCGTCACAGAATCGTTCATTTTTATCCAATATCTATCAGTTCAGTAAAACAGAATGCCAAGGCCCCCTGCAAAGTACAAATAAAAAGAATTTATTATAAAGTAAATGTTCTGGCATTCATATTTGTTTTTTGACGACCGGAACGGAAACGGCAGCCGGCTCCACTCCGCAAAGACAGGACAAATGGCACAGACCATACGGCCACAAAACAGGAACGCCACATCCCGTCCACCGCAGGACACCCCTGGATAACAGACATACCGGCGACCGATATCCGGTCAATCCAGCACCCCGAAATGGCGAAGTGCATGGATAACGCCATCCTCGTCAACACTTTTCGTCACGAAATCGGCCTTTTCTCTGACCGGATCGCGCGCATTGCCCATGGCGACCCCGATACCGGCATAGGCCAGCATGCCCATGTCGTTGAATCCGTCGCCGAATGCCATCGCTTCATCCGGCGCGATTCCCTCACGACGCAACACCGCTTCCATACCGACATCCTTGCCGCCTCCTGCCGGCAGCACATCGAAACAGTACGGCACCGAACGCGTCATTTCCACGTTTTTCAGCGCTTCCCTCAGAAATCCTTCTTCGCCGTCCTTCAGGAAAGGAACGAACTGGAGCGTATCGTTTTCCCTCACCCTGTCCAAGGGAGCGACAGGCGGAACCGGATGATCGATCAACCTGAAAAGTTCCTCCACCGACTCATCCGCATAATTGAGGAACATGCCGTCTTCCTCCACAAACAGACACGGGAACGGCCGGTCGCGAACCAGTTCTTTCAGCCGGACGATCTCACGTGCATCGATCGTTGCCTTGCGGATTACCTCCGCCTTGCTGTAACAATACTGGCCATTCAAGGTCAGATAGGCATCGAACGAGAAATACCGATCCATGAACGGCATCATCATTTTCGATCGGCCAGTCGCCACATAGACACGGATTCCCTTTTCTCGCAATGCATGCAACGCACGCCATGCCGATTCCGGCATGGTATGGTTCCTGAAACTGATCAACGTCCCGTCAATATCGAAAAACACGGCTTTAATGGCTGTTCCACGCATGTCACTCATTCCGGTTCGTCCTTTTCACATTGCATCAAAATTGTCATTATAGGCATCAGACCGCACCTTCAGCAGCCAACCCTGTCATTTCCCATGAAAAAGTGCATCCGCGGCATCCCGGCAACATGCAAACACCTGGGCTGCTCAATCAAACAGCTGCCGGAACTGGGCCGGTGTCATCCCGTATACTCTCTTGAAAGATGCGATAAAAGCGCTGACATTCTCATAACCGACGGACTGCGAAACATGCTGGACGTTTTCTTTCCGTGCCAGCCGTTTCTTGGCCATCAGCAAGCTGGCAGTCTGCCGCCATTGCGCAAAAGTCATGCCGGTTTCACGGGAAAAATGACGGCTGATGCTCCTGGAACTGGTTTTCATGCGCACCGCCCATTCCTCGATTCCCTTGCGCTCACCCGGATTATCCAGTATCTCGCGTGCCATGTGAGCCAGCAACCGGCTCTTGGGCAAAGGCAAGCGTCCCGGTTCCCGCAAACCGGCATGCAATTCATCAATCAGAACCTGCAACAGCCTTTCCTGACGGGGTGCAAGTGGCTGGAAAACACCGTCGACCCCTTTTTCCTGCCATGTCACGACCCGTTCCAGAATCATGGGTACCAGGCCGGAAACCGCCATGGCACACGGCATTTCCGGCAAACCGGCACACAGTCCCGGTGCCAGTGAAACAGCAATTCCGCATATATGCCCGCATTCCTCGATGTCATACCGGTAACAGGAAGGCAGCCAGGCAATCTGCCCCGGTGAAACGCTCCAGAAACCGCGTTCATCCTCCACAACGAGCAACCCTGCCTGAAGATACACAAATCCGATTTCACGCTGGCCATGCCCTGTCTGCACGATCCCTGCCGTATCCGTGAACGCCGACAAAGAAAAACGCTGGCCATGCAACAAAAAATAAGAAGACATCACGCCTCCTCCCAAACAGTCCCTTCCGGTAACGGCATGAGGCTGCGGACTGCAACCCTCTTGTCCAGCTGCCATATACCGTTTTATTATATCAGACCGTCTGTGCCGTCATATGCATGCGGGCATACTCCGGACAGATCCAGTACCGGCAAAAAATTTCCCGCCAATCCCCACAAAATGCACTACCGCTGCCGGCCCCCGAAAACGGATCCACGACCGCTTCTGCCCCTGATTTTTCCTCTTCCGCAGACATCCGAATATAGCCACCCCTTGATATTTGCCCTCCAGACCCCATTTTTTCGGCAGAATTTGTTCCGTGAAAATGTCCATACCGCACAATAGAGGTAAAATCACGTTTTTCTCCGAGCCAACCGATTTCATCCATTCATCTAACGAGTAACCGAAAAATGAGCGTCGATATCTTTTTGCAGGAAACCCCCTATATCGATTTTTCATCTCCGATCGTCCGCGACCAGTCCAAAACCCTGTTCAAGAGCGTCAACAGCGAACTGGAAAAAGTGCGGATCGCTTTCGAATTCGTGCGCGACCAGATCTCGCATTCCATCGACGTCAATGCCCCTGTCGTCACAGCCAAGGCCTCGGACGTCCTGAAACACAAAACCGGAATCAGCCATGCCAAAGCCAATCTGCTGGCCGCACTGTTGCGCTCACAGAAAATCCCGACCGGCATGTGTTACCAGCACATCACCAAAAAGGAAGACGATTCAGACGGTTACATCGTCCATTGTTTCAATGCCGTCCATATCGGCCATCGCTGGATCAAGCTCGATGCCCGCGGCAACAACGACCGTATCAATGTGGACTTCTCGATGCATGAACCGGCACTGGCCTTCGCCAACCGTCCCCAATACAAGGAATTTTTCTGGCCCGGCATTTTCGCCTGCCCGCATCGCGCCAGCATGAACGCACTGGAAGCCGCCCGAAACATCCAGGAACTTCTGAACAAACTTCCGGACCATATGCTGGAAGATCCGGACATCCTTGAAATCGAGGCAGAAGATTTCCGCCCCGATCCGCGACAGAATACGAGAGCAGGCAGCTGGTTCTGGTTCTAGACGATATGCCGGAAACGTCTTCTCCATTTCGCTTCATGTCCGCTTCCGCTGACATGACAGGATGGCGGCGCCCGCTTCTGCCATGCTACCTTTCTTCCGGCAGACCGGTTAGACCATGATCGCATGCAAAACCGTTCCGGCCAGAAGCCTGATCGCACCATCGAAACTGCCTGGTACTGATTTCGTCATCAATCCCTACATCGGCTGCCCACACAAATGTCTGTACTGTTACGCCGAGTTCATGAAGCGTTTCACGAATCATACCGAGGAATGGGGCGATTTTCTGGATGTCAAACAGCCCATGAAACCGCTTGACATTCGCAAACTGGCCGGCAAACACATCGTTATCAGTTCTGTAACCGACCCGTACAACGCATTCGAAAAACGTTACAACGCCACGCGCCAGATACTCGAACAGCTGTGCAGCGCCCATGCCGTCATTACGATCATCACCAAATCCGATCTGATCCTGCGGGACATCGACCTGATCAGCCGTCTGGAAAACGCGAAAGTTGCCATTTCGCTCAATTCGCTGGACGATATTTTCCGGCGCCGGTTCGAGCCACGCGCCCCCGACGCATCAAGACGGCTTTTGGCATTGCGCCGCCTGCACGAAGCGGGAATCCGCACGATCCTGTTCATTTCCCCGATCTTTCCGGGCATCACCCGGTTCACCGATATCCTCGACGCGTCACTGGCCTTTACCGGCGAATACTGGTTTGAAAACCTGAATCTCGACAACCTGGCGCGCAACCGCGTCGCCCGCGCCATCGGCCGGTATTACCCAGAACTCGTTCCCCTGTACCATGCCATCTACCGTGAAGGCGACAGGACATACTGGAACATGCTGTCCCGTGACATCGACACGCATTGCCGGCAACACAGCATCGTTTTCCGGAACCTTTTCCACGACTGAACGGCACTACGGTTTTCCAACCGGTTCACTGTACATGACGCTGAGGACATGCATGCTGTCCGCCTTCCTGCTCATGCCTCTCCGGAGACCAGCATGTGACCGGCACATCTTTCTTCCCGCGAACAATCCAGTCCAATGTAGTCAGCAACTTCACTTCCTGTTTGCAGCGACCTTCTTGTTATTCCTCAAAATCTTTTTCTGCCTGACCGGTATGATGGAATTGCTACCCAAGAAATTCTTGCGTTTCATTAACTTTCTGCTCTTTTTGACGCGTCCACAAGACGCGTCTTTTTTTGCCTGCTGCACAGCAATCCTGCCTGAATTCCACATCACCCGGATATCCCTGTCTGTCTGGAACAGTGGAAATACCCTGCTCCGGACAGGCGAAAATACGACGCCTTGCCACGAAAAACGATCGGTCATTTGCCGGCAACACGTCGCAGGCCTGCCCCCGCGGAAAAAACGCAAACGGCAACGAAACCACCCTAATCGGGAGAATTCTGCTGCTCGATATACTGCCGGATAATGGAAATGGGCGCACCGCCACAACTACCTGCGAAATAGGAAGGCGACCACAGGGAATCTCCCCACAGTCTTTTCTGGACTGAAGGATACCGCTTCTGTCGAATCAGTCTCGAAGACACTCCTTTCAGGCTGTTGACCAGACGCGAAATGGTCATTTTGGGCGGATAAGTCACCAGCAAATGAACGTGATCCTCCTCTCCGTCGAATTCGACCAGTTCCGCCTCGAAATCCGAACAAATCCGGGTAAAAACGTCCCGCAGATCGTCCAGAATAGCTTTCGTAAAGACACGCCTGCGATATTTGGTGACGAAAACCAAATGCACATGGAGATTGAAGACGACATGTCTACCATGATATATTTCCGTCCTCTTTTTCATCACTTCATACCATCTTCCCGAAAGTTATCCCCCTGGCAAGCATGCCAGAACAGGATACATGATCCTCCCAGGCATCCCTATATCCATGGTCACGAAACCGTTTCCTGCCAGATAGAAATCATGTGTACTAGTTCAGATTACATCTGAATCTGACAAACAAATACCTCTCAAACCGGGAAAATGTCCGATGATGTCGA
>CAVKGJ010000153.1:0-3607 GCA_963655605.1 Oscillospiraceae bacterium | reverse complement strand
GAAAGGGTTTCTTCCTTTCTCTGATAAATGTCCACAAAATGCGTTACAGGCTCTCTTTACAGAATGAAGAATGTAGTGGAAAAAGCATTTGGCAACATCAAGGAGCGTTTGAATATGCGACATCTTCTTGTATCCAGTGAAAAAGGTCTTGATGGCAAAATCTTTACTGAATTTGTAGCTACCCACTCCATGATCCAGAGATATTCCAGGTCAACCCGCTATCGACAATCATTCCAAAACATCCAAAATCCCCACCGGAAATAAAAAACAGTCATGCAGAAAAACTGCATGACTGTTTCCGAATCCGTTTTGATACTTATTTCTTTTTGCGTATATGATGAACAAGAACGGGAATCTGGCACAGATTCAATACCTTGGTCGTCACACTGCCCAGCAAGAGCTGGCCGAGACCGGACCTACCGTGAGATCCCATGAAAATCAGATCGCACTTTTGTTCCTGCGCCGCTTCCGCAATAGCGGAACCGGCCGAATTCGAAAACAAGATCAGACTGGAGAACTTGACACCCGCTTCCTGTGCCGCTTTCTGCATCGGCTGCAGATATTCCATTCCGACCTTGCGCATCAGCGCACTGTACTCTTCTTCAATAGGATAAGTGGGCGGAATGATTTCAACATAGACCGGATATTGATATTCCGGCGCGACATAGACACCGATAATCTCGGATCCGTTGTCCGCCGCAAATGCAACGCCCTCCAGTGCTGCTGCCGTCGAAAGTTCCGAACCGTCAGTCGGAATCATGATTTTATTGAACATGGCGTTCTCCCAAAAATAACCAGCCGGTTTCGTCGTATTCATCGATCGGCATCTGCTCTCTGCCAATCCTTTCATATTGCTAGACTAATTTAAGAATGACATTACATCAATTCTTCCAGTCGGATTTTCGTCACTTTTCCCATGACTGTGGATAAATTTTCCACTTTTCCAATCGCAGCATCCATATTTTTTTCCTGCGTCAAATGCGTCAGGATAATGATATCGACTAGTGTTTCCCCTTCCATCGGTTCCTTCTGAAGGAAAGCGTCAATCGAAATCTTCAGATCGGCCAGAATACGGGTGATATCGGCGAGAACCCCCGGCTGATCCTTCACCTGCATACGAAGATAATAGCTGGTGGTAACTTCGGACATCGGCAGAATCGGCGTATTGGCCAAGGCATCAGGTTGGAATGCCAGATGTGGAACCCTGTGTTCCGGATTGACCGACTCGAGTCGTGCAATATCGACCAGATCGGCAATCACTGCCGAGGCTGTCGGTTCCGAACCGGCTCCCTTGCCATAATACAGGGAAGCACCTACCGCATCGCTGTTGACCAGCACGGCATTCATGGCTCCTTCCACATTGGCAATCAGGCGCTTGGACGGAATCAGTGTCGGATGGACTCGCAGCTCGATACCGTTTTCCATTCGCTTGGTGATACCCAACAGCTTGATACGATACCCCAGTTGTTCGGCATATTTAATATCGATGGCTTCCAGTTTGGTAATGCCTTCGACATACGCCTTGTCGAACTGAACGGGAATACCAAACGCCAGAGCCGACATGATAGTCGCCTTGTGCGCGGCATCGAACCCCTCGATATCGAAAGTCGGGTCGGATTCGGCATACCCCAGTTTTTGCGCCTCTTTCAGGACCGTATCGAAATCGAGACCTTTTTCGCGCATTTCCGAAAGAATGAAATTGGTCGTTCCGTTGATAATACCAGCGATCCATTCGATCCGGTTGGCTGTCAGGCCTTCACGCAATGCCTTGATGATCGGAATACCGCCCGCGACAGCCGCTTCAAAAGCCACAATCACTTTCTTGTTCTGTGCCGCCTCGAAGATCTCGTTACCATGCAGCGCCAGCAATGCCTTGTTGGCAGTCACCACATGTTTGCCGTTGGCAATGGCCTTGAGAACGAAATCCTTTGCAACACCATATCCGCCGATCAGTTCGACAACAATATCGACATCAGGATTGTTCACCAGCAGATCACCGTCGGAAACCACTTCGCAATCGCCATTGACGATTTTGCGTGCCATTTCCACGTTTCTGTCAGCCACCATGACCACTTCGATGCCTCGGCCTGCCCGCCCCCTGATTTCTTTCTGGTTCCGTTTCAACACATTGAAGGTACCGGAACCGACTGTTCCCAAACCCAGAATTCCAACTTTAACCGGCTTCATATTTCCTGTTCAAAATGATTAATGTTTCAAACGACTCTCAATTCCTTTTCCTGACGGACTTTTGTTCCGTACTTTTCCATGGCGAGTTCTTCTGTCCCGAATTTCTTGCGGTAATATTCAAGAAAACGCGCAATCCGCTCGATGGCATGCGTCAGATCGTCCGAATTCGGCAGGAAAACGACCCTGAAATGATCGGGAGAGATCCAGTTGAACCCTGTTCCCTGAACGATCAGCACTTTTTCTCTTTCCAGAAGTTCATAAGCGAACTGCCTGTCATCTTCGATCGGATAAATCTCCAGATCCAGTTTCGGGAACATGTAAAGCGATGCATTCGCTTTCACACAGGTAACTCCCGGTATTTCAGTCAGCAGCCTGTGAGCCAGATCGCGCTGGCGAGTCAGCCTGCCGCCCGGTGCAACCAGATCGTTGATGCTCTGATATCCTCCCAGCGCCGTCTGAATAGCAAACTGGCCAGGCACATTCGAACACAGGCGCATGGACGAAAGCATGTCCAGTCCGACAATGTAGTCCCGTGCATATTTCTTTTCTCCGGACACAACCATCCAGCCGACCCGATAACCGCATGAACGGTAATTCTTCGACAAGCCGTTCATGGTAATGAACAGCACATCGTTCGCCAGAGAAGCGATGGATGTATGCGTTGCGCCATCATAGAGGCATTTGTCATAGATTTCATCGGCGAACACGATCAGCTGATGCTCACGGGCAAGATCGACGATTTTCTTCAGCAATTCGTCCGGATACAGCGCACCGGTCGGGTTATTCGGATTGATGACGACAATTGCCTTCGTATGCGGAGTGATTTTCGCCTCGATATCCGCAAGATCAGGCATCCAGTCCTTTTTTTCATCACACAAATAATGGACGGCCTTGCCTCCGGCGAGTGTGACGGCAGCCGTCCACAGAGGATAATCCGGTGTCGGTACCAGCACCTCGTCGCCATTGTCCAACAACGCCTGCATACTCATAACGATCAGTTCCGACGCACCATTGCCGATATAAATATCGTCGATGGTTACACCCTCGATATTCTTTTGCTGGGTATACTGCATGATCGCCTTCCGGGAAGCGAACATTCCTTTCGAATCCGAATAAGGTGCGGCATTTATCATGTTCTTGATCATGTCTCTCACGATTTCGTCAGGAGGGTCGAAACCGAATACACCAACGTTGCCAATATTCAATTTGATGATTTTCTGACCTTCTGCCTCCATTTCCCGCGCTCTTTCCAGAACGGGTCCGCGAATGTCATAACAAACATTGGCCAGTTTTTTCGATTTGTGTATAAGGTGCATTTTGTGCTCCCGGAATGTATTAGAGGACGGTGCCCTTTGCTACAAGACAATATATCATTCTGATCAACACCCGATCCTGAATCTGGGGTGGAACTGTTAAATTG
>CAVKGJ010000152.1:835-4613 GCA_963655605.1 Oscillospiraceae bacterium | reverse complement strand
CTGGCTGCAATGGCTCGTCGAACCGGACAATACGTTCAACTGCCCCATCGTCAATGTCACCTTCGAAGCCGGTTGCCGCAACAACTGGCACAGTCATCCCGGCGGGCAGATCCTGCTGTGCACCAACGGAGCAGGTCGCTATCAGGAACGTGGCAAGTCGGTCGTCGCACTGAAACCCGGCGATGTGGTCAAAATCGCGCCGCATGTAGAACATTGGCACGGCGCTGCGCCGGATTGCGCTTTCTCGCACATCGCCATCGAAACCAATCCGGAAGCCGGCCCGGCCATCTGGCTAGACCCTGTATCCGACGAGGATTACCATGCCTGACCGGCTTCCGCGGAAAGCATCATTGCGCTTTCTGCCATCCTGCTGCTGGAACCTGCCGTTTTTCACGGCCCGTATGCCACCTCCCCCGCGATCATGACATGGCTGGAAGGAAATATCGACGCAGAAAACCGGAAAAGACGGGAACAAAAAAAGCATGGCCAACCGCCATGCCTTCCTGAACCGTTTCACGACCGCCTGTTCAGGTAGAAAAATCGGTGTCGATCGATCCCCCTTCCTTCGGCAGCCGCTCCAGGCTCTTTTCCGCCTCCGGTAATCCCTGCGCCGCCGCCTTCATGAACCAGTACCGCGCCATTTCGACATCCTGCCTGACGCCATGTCCCTGAAGGTACATCGTTCCCAGATTGAACTGGGCCTGCGGCAAATTCTGCGCAATCGCCTTGCGGTACCATGCAATCGCCCTGGAATAATCCTGTTCGACCCCTAGCCCTCGTGCATGCAGCACACCCAGATTGTTTTGTGATTCGGCATATCCCTGCTGCGCCGCTTTCCGGAACCAGTACACCGCCTTTCCGTAATCCTGTCTGACGCCGATCCCGTTCGTGTACATCAGGCCCAGTCTGTCCTGACTTTCCGGTACCCCGTTTTTCGCGGCGAACTCATACCACCTGACCGCCAGCTTGTCGTTCCGTTCGCTCCCCTCGCCTCGGTAATACGCCTCCGCCAGAAAAAAAGCCCCTTCCGGCTGTCCGTTTTCCGCAGCCTTCGAATACCAGTACACCGCCTTGTCCATGTCCCGATCCACACCGAGACCATAAGCATACAGCACACCCAGATTCGTCTGCGCCTCCGCATACCCCTGATCGGCGGCACGCTGGAACCAGACAAACGCCTCGTCCTCATGCCCCTCAAAATCGCCGTCTTCCATATACAAGCGGCCCAAATTGTTCTGCGCCTCCGCATTGCCCTGTTCAGCCGCCTCACGGTACCATGCCGCCGCTTTCAACAGATTTTTTTCGACACCGATACCGTCCTCATACATGTTGCCGAGTGAGAACTGGGCATCGGCTTCTCCCTGTGCCGCCGCTTTGCGATACCATTCCAGCGCCTTGTGCGTACTGGCCTTCACCCCACGACCGCTGGCATAAAGCATCGCCAGATTCGTCTGCGCCAACGCCACCCCCTGCCGTGCAGGATTAGTTAGCAAGGCTACTGCCTTCGCATCGTCATGTTTGACACCACGGCCTTCCATGTAAAGAATGCCCAGATTTGTTTGAGCCATCAGATGACCCTGTTTGGCCGCTTTCCTGTACCAGAAAATCGCCTTTGCCAGATCTTTCCCGACCCCCTCGCCTGCCTCGTACATTTCACCTAGCGCGAAACATGCATCAATACGCCCGTGCTCGGCCGCCTTGAGATACCAGCGAGCCGCCATTGCATCGTCTTCTTCCGTGCCTTCCCCGTTATAGTACATGGCACCCAGCGCCGACTGGGCCGCGGCATCGCCTTTTTCCGCTGCCTTTTCAAAAGAGGAAAACGCCTTTTCGTAATTCTTCTCCTGATAGAATCGCATGCCATCGGAATAATCCCCGGCCCAGCTGCCGCCGACCAAAAACAGACACCCGATCACCGCCAGCGTTCCCCGACGAACCCGGCTCACACAACATTCCATCATTTCCCTTTGCATGGCGATATCCTCCCGAATCCGGGAAACCGTCTCTGGATAAAAACGCCCGTTACACGAGACCACAGCACAAAAACGGAAAACGCCCGAAAACACCCGGACATCCCGGAAAAACCGCCAGAAACCTGCTATCGCCGGATGATCACGGCATACACCGTACACTTGCCGCACGATAAAAAACACACTGTGGATGACACGATACAATGAGCATTCGACGGTTCTATGTCAAGATCATTTTTACCACAAAACACCTTCAAACCGCTTCCCGAAAAACAAGCCGCAAACGAACCCGAAATCCTGGACCTTCCAGTTTAGACAAACTAGCCTGATATGCCTTGTCCAAGCGCAGAAAAAGTAACGGAAAGCAAGATGAGACCGCTCGCCGGCCATGCTGTGCGCACCGTCCGGCCAAACAACCTGGCCGGAAAAAATTGCAAAAACGGAAAAAAAACCGCCGATACAGAAAAACTAGGCACGTCCATACCGGAAACAGACTCTGCATAAACCCGAAACCTACCGCCGAAAGCGTTTTCTCCTCGTATGGGCCAGTACCAGACGGATTCTCGAGATCGAAAACGATCTTCCCGCAATGATCAGGATCACCGCTGCCAGAATCAGCAGAATGCCCGCCGCCAACCGGATCGTGAAACTTTCCCCAAAAACCGTCACCCCGATAATCACCGCCGTCAGTGGTTCTAGCGCCCCCATGATCGCCGTCGGCGTCGAACCAATCAGATGCACTGCAATCACCATCATGATCAGCGAAATCACTGTCGGCACCAGCGCCAGCATCAGGGCGAACCCCCACATGGCCGGCGTCGTCAGCCACTGGATATGGTTGCCCCCCGTCAACAGCGAATGGGTACCCACCGTCAGCACGCAGAAAAACAACACATAAAACGTCAGTTTCACCGACGACATGGGCAGAGACGATTTGTTCACCACGATGATATACACCGCATACGTCAGCGAAGACAGCATCACCAGTAATACCCCGACCGTGCTCAGCGTTCCGCCGTTATCGCCCTGATACAGCAACCCGATCCCGACAAGCGCCAGAAAAATCGAGAAAACCGTCACTAGCGTCACCTTCTCGTGGAAAAACAGCGCCATCATCACCGCCACCATCACCGGATACACGAACAGAAGCGTCGATGCCACCCCGGCATCCATATGGTGGAAACTCACGAACAGCGATAGCGACGACGTGGCGAACAGCACGCCGAGAATCCCCAACACTCCCAGCTCCCTGCGGGTCACGGAAACCCCCTCCCGGCGCCAGAGCAATATTCCGCCCAACACACACGCCGCCAGCAGAAAACGGTAAAACAGGACGGAATGGGCATTGATTCCCTTTTCATACAGAAACAGCGCACCCAGCGGGTTAGTTCCATAACTGACCGCGGCAACAACACCGCAAATCGTACCTTTCAGTTTTGCATTCATGATGTGAATCCATATTCCGGACAAACCGGGTTCAAAAGGATTTTGTCCCTTCCCGGTTATATACACCCGTAAGCATACCGGAAATCTTCCGGGCGAATGCATCCGCACTGATTCCGTATCCGGCAAGCAACGCCCCCTCCGGGCCGTTTTCCCGTATTTTTCCCATACAGGCTGACCGGGAAAAACGGCGGATACACTGGAACCAGCCGTCTCTTCCGGCTTTTCCGGCAGCCCCGGGACAGCCGCTGTCCCGAAAACGTCCCGCAGAAATACGGTTTTCCGTCTCCCGGCGAATGCCCCGTCAGGAAACCGTATCTGGAACAGCATCCGGGAAAACCTGCCAGACACACATAAGCAGGAAA
>CAVKGJ010000152.1:0-825 GCA_963655605.1 Oscillospiraceae bacterium | reverse complement strand
CCCGTCAAGCTTCCGTTCGTCCCCACCACCCGATGGCAGGGAATTATGATCGAGACCGGATTGTGCCCGACCGCCCCGCCCACAGCCTGCGCCGACATTTTTTCTAGTCCCATCCGCTCTGCGATCATCCTCGCAATCGCGCCATATGTCATGACTTCCCCGTAGGGAATATCGCACAGGATTTTCCACACCTCCTGCCTGAAACGGTTTCCGGCAGGCGTCAGCGGAATATCCGCAATAGCCGGTTTTTCCCCCCGGAAATACCGATTGAGCCAGTCTCCGGCTTTCGCGAATATCGCCAGCCGGTTGTCCCGGCGCATTTCTTCATTCACCGTATTGCCGAAATATTTCTGCCCCTCCAGCCAGAGCCCCACGATACTTTCTCCGTCGGACGCTAGCGTCACCCTACCGAGCGGCGATTCATAATCCGTCCTGTAAATCACGTTCTGCCCCTTTCCTCATCCCTGCCGCCATCAGCCGCTTCCTGCAAAACCGGATACGGCCAGGTCCCGATGTGCCAGCCGTATTCTGGTTCAGACCAGACAAACCGGTTTTCCGTTCATTCCTGTGCGCTGAAATAATTGTTGGCCTACCCGTAATCAAACGCGCAATCCGAATGCCGGACACCTTGCCGTTATTTGCCCGACGACATGGAACAGATTGCCGAATGAAACTGCCTGCCCGTCGAGATAGCCGAGAGCATAGGCAAGTCCCACGCTTGACGTAGCCACCTCCCGGAAGCCTTCCTTTTCGAAAATGCGAGCGCTTCCGACCGTTGCCGTGCAAGAAAATCCCTTTTGTCATCGGACCATACACCCGATTCAT
>CAVKGJ010000151.1:0-58095 GCA_963655605.1 Oscillospiraceae bacterium | reverse complement strand
GTAGGTAGGTAGGTAGGTACATCCCCAGCATGTTTGAACTTTCTTCCCTTTTCAACCCTTTATGTATCTTATGCGCAACAGAAACTGTATTTTTTTCTGTCTGACCGCCTGCCTCTGGATGAGTGCTCCTGTTTCCGCACGGACACCGTCATGCCAGGCACTGATCCGTTATCCGGCTGATTCATCCCGGGAAAAACCGGTAGCAATTCGTCCATGAAACTATTCACGACACCTGTATTCGATAAATCAGACCGGATATTCCCGAAAGCGGGTCTATTACGATCATCGAACCGGAACGGAACCACAATATGAAAAATCCGGGGGTGATCTATTTCTGCAATTCGAGAGTATCTGCTGTCGGCATGCGTTGTGGTACTGCTTCTCTTTCTGGCTACTGTCCAGAACATGTTAGGCGATCTGCTCGCCTCTCTCTTGATTGCCATTGACAAACCGTTTGAAAACGGCGAAATGGTATGGAACATCTTCAGCCATATTCCCTTTACCCGACTGGATCGGGCCCGCTTCGGCAACATCGGACAATCCCATCTGGATTTCGAAATCGCCTATTACGCCAGGAATTCCTGTTATCCAATCGCCATGGACTCGTAGCAGGCAATCCTCTTGTCTCTGATCAAACATTTCACGAAAGAAAACATCGAATTCGTTTTCCCGGCACAGACACTCTACATTACCCGAAACGAAACGGAATCTGTCAGCTTGAGGCTGTACCGATCCCGGGGCACGGCAGCCAGCAATGACCGGGTATAAGGATGGCGAGGATGACGGTATATGTCGTCTGAATCCGCCATTTCGACGACTTCGCCATGACGCATGACCATGATCCGGTCAGCCATATACCTCACGACCGACAGATCATGGGAAATGAACAGATAAGACAGACCGAATTCATCCTGCAAATCCTGCAAAAGATTGAGAATCTGGGCCTGTACCGATACATCCAGTGCAGAAACTGATTCATCGCAGACCAGGACCTCGGGTTGCATCGTCAGACAGCGGGCAATGGCGATCCGCTGGCGTTGTCCTCCGGAAAATTCATGTGGATAACGATAAAACGCTTCATCCGGCAGTCCTACCTTTCTCAACCATTCGAACGCCATGTCCTGCCGTCCGGCGGATGTCGATCCCGTGTTATGGATAGTGAGCGGTTCCGTCAGAATCTGCCCGACGGTGAACCGGGGATTCAGGGACGCGTAAGGATTCTGGAAAACGATCTGGATACGCCGCTTGTAGGGATAAAATTCTTTTTCCGGCAGCGACAGAATATCCCTGCCATCGAACAAAACCTGTCCGCCATCAGCCTTGTGCAGACGCATCAGCGTCAGCCCCAACGTCGTTTTCCCGGATCCCGATTCACCGACGATTCCCAGTGTTTTTCCTTTCGGCAGAACGAATGAGACATCCTTGACGGCATGAAACCGTTTTTTCCCGAAAAAACCGGTTTGTACTTCAAAATCCTTGTTCAGATGTCGTACCTCCAGTATGGTGACATCCTCTTTTGCGTATCCTCTGGTCCGCTCCGGCTCGTCATGGTCCGTTTTTGTCCCGGATTTCATGATATCGTCAATAACCGGCAGACGGAACGGCCGCTCATCCATGGGCGGGCGGCACAACAGGAGCGCTCTGGTATATGCATCCGAAGGAGATTCGAAAATCTGCCTTGCCGGCGCCTGCTCCCTGATTTCACCATATCGCATGACAATCACTTCATCGGCTATTTCGGAAACCAGCTGAAGATCATGCGTAATGAACAGAACGGACATCCGGCGCTTTTTCTGCAATGACCGAATCAGTTCGATAATTTGCCGCTGGATGGTAACATCCAGTGCCGTCGTCGGTTCATCGGCAATCAGCAATCGCGGTTCACAGGCAATCGCCATGGCGATCATCACTCTTTGCTGCTGCCCGCCGGACAACTGATGGGGATAAGCATCCACCTTGCGTTCCGGATCGACGATACCGACTTCGCCAAGCAGTTCGATGGCCCGTGCTCTCGCTCTCCGGGCATCCATTCCCATATGCAGGCGAAGCGCTTCCCCGATCTGGTAACCTGCCGTAAAAACGGGATTCAGGGATGACATCGGTTCCTGGAATATCATGGATATCTCGGAACCGCACAATCGCCTTCTTTCTTCCGGTTTCATCTTCAGAAGACTTTTGCCGTCATAGCGTATCTCCGACCCGGAGTCGATAACCGTGCCGGAAGAAGGCAACAATCCCATGACGGCCAGCGCACTGACCGATTTGCCGCTACCCGATTCCCCGACGAGCGCAACCGTGCTGTTATCGGGAACGGAAAAAGAAATACCATTGACCGCCTCGAAAAAAGACTGTTTGCCGGTCCTGAATGAAATCCTGAGATCTTTTACCTGCAACAGACTGCCCGTTCCGTTCATGACTTCTCCCGTTTCAGTCTGGGATCAAGCGCATCGCGAAGGCCATCGGTAAACAGGGACAGCGCGGTCACCAGAACGGCCATGGCGACCGTCACGGACGCCAGCTGCCACCATTTTCCCAGAATCAGTTCATTCTGCGTCTCGTTGAGCATACTTCCCCAGGAAACCACGCCGACAGGAACGCCGAATCCGAGAAAACTCAAAATGACCTCCGACTTGATGAAACCGACCGACAGAATCGACATCTGGACAAGGGAAATATGGCTGACGTTCGGGAAAATATGCACGAACATTTTCCGCCAGTCCGAAGCGCCAATCGTCGTAGCCGCCAGCACATATTCCCGTTCCTTGTGTTTCATATATTCGGCACGCACCAGACGGAAGACTCCCGTCCATCCTGTCAGGCCGAGTATCAGAATGATAGTGAGCACCCCCTTACTTTGCAGGACAGCCGCAACGGCCAGTATCAGCAGAAGATAGGGAATGGACGTGAATATGTTGTAAAACCAGTTCAGGAAATCGTCCACGCGTCCCCCGAAATAACCGGCAAACGCTCCCAGCAATGTTCCCAGCACCGTCGCAACCAGGGCGGCGATCAGCCCGACAAGAATCGAGGTTTCCGATCCTTTTACCGTTTTCCTGATAATGTCGTGTCCCCATTTGTCGGCACCGAACAACAAGGTCTTTTTCCGCCCTTCATGGCTGGAAACGGCTGTCGTTTCCGCTGTCTGGAGACTGCGGATGGCATCAAGCTCGTTTCCGAGCGGATCCTCGATCCCGTAATCATCAGCCACAGAAACATCCCGTTCCATCGACTGCCGCAAACCGCGCAGAATATCTTTCAACGGATCGACAGGATTTTCCGGCGGAACTTCTCCGTTCCGTATGGACGTTTCCTGAAAGCGGCTGCCGGCCATGTCTGCGACTTCCCCCATAAAACCCGGAGGCGCATAGTGAACGCCCACTTCCTCCGACCAGTCGGAAGCGACCAGCCCGGAAGCCGACAGGACAAGCATGCCTAAAAAAAGGACGACAATACCCATTGAACACATGGCAAGCCGATCCGCTTTCAAACGTCTCCACGCCAATGTCCACAATCCCCCTGACGGCAGCTGACGGTTTTCCATTTCCGTCACCGCAAACGAACGCGCGGATCGATTTTCTGGTACAACAGATCCGCCAGCAGATTGAAAAACATCGTCGCAATCGCGACATAAACCGTGATGGCCTTGATAACGGGAAAATCGCTGCGTTCAACCGCAAGAATGATTTCTCTTCCGATGCCGGGTATCGAGAAAAAACGCTCGACAAGAAAAGCGCCAATCAACAGGGAAGGCAGATTGGACATAACATAGGTAATGATCGGAATCGCTGCATTGCGCAACACATGAACCCACAATATTCTTTTTTCCGACAGGCCCTTGGCCCGGGCCGTCCGGACATAATCCTGTCCGATCTCGTCCAGCATGAATGTCCTGTACAAACGCAGATTGGGCGCGATGCTGACGACCAGCAGGATCAGAACCGGCAGCGAGGCATACCGGAACAGATTTTCAATCCAGTTGTTTCCCCATCCCTGCACCGGAAACCATCCCAGCTTGTAAGCCAGCCAGTACTGGAAAACGATAATATAGACCAGTATGCTGACCGACATTCCGACTGTACAGACAATCATGACCATCTTGTCCGTCAACGATCCCCGGACATAGGCAACTGCCAGTCCCAGCGCGATGGCCAGTCCTGTTTCCAGAACGGTCAACGGAATCAGCAAAGTCAGTGATGGCCCGAGTCTGGAAAGAATGATGCCCGAAACCGGTTCTCCGGTACTCCAGCTGTTTCCGAAATCGAAACAGACGGTCTGCTTCAGAAAGATCCAGAGCTGCACATACATGGGCTCGTCGATCCCGAGCTGCCTGCGGATATTGGCGATCTGTTCGGGGTTGGAAATCTTGCCTGCCAGCACATAGGCAGGGTCGCCGCCAACCCAGTTAAAAAGAAGAAACACCAGCAACAGGACTCCCAGAAGAGTGGGAATCATCTGCCACAGACGCCGGATCAGATAGGACAACATATTATGCGACCGTTCCTGTACGGAACCCGTACTGTTTCATGAACCGGACCGGAGAGGACGGGCGCGGAAAAGCAGCCTGTCCTTCCGGTCATTTCGAGATTTCAAGACCGCTGATATCTTCATAAAAAGCCGTGCTGTCAGGTGCGCGCCCCAGGAAATACCTCACCATTCTGTCTGCCGGCAACTCGCTGCCTCTTTCCAGAATCGTTTCCCTGTAAAACCGGCCGACCTGCGGATTCATCAGCTTGCCGTTGAACCGGGAAAGCATGTCCAGAGCCAGAACCTTGGACCAGAGATAGCCGTAATACCCGGCGGAATAACCGCTGATCACGTGGCTGAACTGCCCCGGAAACTCGGTACCTGGATCATAGCCCTGAACCGTCTTGCTTTCCATATCGATCCAGGTATCCATGACATTGCCCGGTCTGTCACTGTATATCTTCATGTCATATTTGGCATAAAGTGCCTGACGCGAATAGAAAATACCCTGTCCGAACCTTCTCGATTCATTGAGACGTTTCAGCATATCCCGGTCAACCTGCGGGCAGCTGTTGCCGCAATAGATCGGCAACGTGGACAGCGCCTCGTAGTCATGTGCCCACTCCTCGAACATTTGTGAAGGCGCCTCGACGAAGTCGCGCTCGACACTGGTTCCGGACTGCTCGACAAAACGGGTTCTGGACATGACACCATGCAGGACATGCCCGAATTCATGCAACATGGTCTCAAGCTCATCCATATCAAGACCATACCGGTTGAAATTGGCGACGAGCACCGAGATCGGCAACCGGTTTTCCAGTGTACTGGATCCCTGTACCGGGAAAGCGGCAGCATGACCGTATTTTCCTTCACGAGGATAAATATCGAGATAGATACCGCCGATCTGTTTGTCTGTCGTTTTATCGATCACATCATAATAAAGCACATCGGAATGCCAGACAGGAACGTCCGCCTTTTTGAATTTTATTCCGTAAAGCTGGCTGGCCAGCCCCATCACCCAGTCCATGGACGCTTTCGTCGGGAAATACTGGCGCAGTACGTTCTGGTCGATGTTGTAGCGGACCTGTTTGACTTTTTGCAGCCAGTAATTGGTATCCCACCGTCTGATTTCCGCTTCTGACAGTGGGATCTGCCTGACCGCTGCCTTGAAAGCACGCAATTCGTCAAGCTCGCGTTTCTCTTCGGAAACGACGATTTTCCCGACATTATCAAGAAATTTATCCACCGCCGCCGGTTTCTTGGCCATACGTCGGCGCAAGGCAAAATCGGCATAACTCCGATAACCGGACAAAACGGCCATTTCATGCCGGAGATTGACCGCTTCCTGCAAGAGCCGGAGATTGGCCTGGGTTCCGCGATTGATGAAAGCGAAACGGTAACGCTCACGCGCCTTGTCATTCTCGGCATACTGCATGAACGGGATATATTCCGGATAGGAAAAACCCAGCAGGAAATTTCCTTTCTCATCCTTTCGCAATCTGTTTATATAGTCCTTCGGCAATCCCTGCAGTTCATATGGCGTAAAGACCAGTTTCGTTTTGTTGTCCCGGATATTCCGGCTGAATTCCTGATCGATTTCAGTCAGCCTTGCCAGTATCTGCTTGACGCGTTTCTGCTTGTCGGGCATGAGCGAAACACCTGCATCTTCATATGCACTGACGTTATCCTGACGCAATTTCCGTTCTTCATCGTCATTGACACGGACAACGCGCATATTCCGGTAAAGTCTCGCGTTCTGGAACAGATCCGTGATAAAACGCTGGACTTCCATGGAACAGGCATCGGCATTTTTGCGTACTTCCGCATCCGGCGAAACCTGGCTCAAAAGCGCCATCGGTCCCTGCAAATTCTCCAGACCGATTTGCAGGCTGTTCCAGCCCCTCAGAAAAGCCTCCGCCCCTTCTTCAGTCTCGACAGGAATTCCCCCCAACTCGGTCACCTTCTGGTTCAGGGCAGCAATTCCGGCCTGACATTGCCCACCGATTTCCCCGGCTGCAGGCAGCGACAAAACGGGACGCTCCTGCGACGCGGACGCAAAAACCGAAAAAGTCAGCGACAGGGCACAAACGAGTGTCTTCAGAACAGGTATTGATTTCTTCATAAATTCAGAATTTCTTTCTAGTCATTCCAGACAAATGACAGGCGGACATGCCGCACACTATCTTTTATCATTGTCAATATCGATATACATCCACTCATTATGCATGACCGGATGCTTCTTGTAACCGATAACATAAGGTTGCAGAAGCATATTGCGGTAACGTGCATATCCGATCCGGACCGGCGCATAAACTTCCAGTACCCGCGTCATCTTATGATACAGAAGGTCTCTCTGGCTACCCTCCGGCAGGCTGGCCGACTGTTCATATAACCGGTCATATAACGGTATTTTCACACAGCCGTTATTGCTCTGGCCGGTATGCGGACCATAAAACAGCTGCATGAAATTGCTGCCATCAGGATAATCGGCAATCCAGCTGCTTGTCCGCATCATCAGCCGGCACTGTTTTTCCGCCTTGAGCAGATCGGGGAAAAGACGTTTGTCGCTTTTCATCCGGATATGCAGTTTATCAAAAGTTTTCTTCCACATTTCCAGCTGTTGCTGCCCGGTCGAATCCGTACGTGCAGAAAACACAATGACAAGCGGCTTTCCATCCGGCTGGCGCCGCCAGCCGTCTTCCCCTATCCGGTAACCGAACCTGTCCAGCAACGCATTGGCGGTTTCCGGCTCATACCGGATACTGCTTTTGTAAGCGGCATCGTGTCCGGCCACACCAGGTGGAACAGGATATTCAAGAGGAATCGCTTCGCCGTTCCAGACCACGCCGATTTCCTCCTGAACGTCATGCGCCATGGCAATCGCCCGCCGTAATGCAATCTTTTCCTTCGACAGACCTCCGACAACAGGATCCTGCATATTGAAGTAATACTGTGTCAGCTCAGGTTCCACAATACGCGACAGACGGACTCCCCTGACCGCCAGCTCCGGTCTCAAACGACCGTTTTCCAGCGCCTTCGGCGCCAGAGGCCCTTCCAGGCTGAACAGATCGATTTCACGATTCTGGAACGCCAGCCAGCGAGACTGATCCTCGGGAATGACATCAATCACGACCCGACCGATCTGCGGCATCCGTTTTCCCTGCATTTCCGAGATGATCCGCCTGTCTTCCGGATCACCGGAAGACTTGAAGTCCCAGACAAATCCCCTGTAATCCGGATTGGCATCCAGAATCATTCTGGAACCGCGCTGCCACCCCGTCAGCAGATAAGGTCCCGTCCCGACAGGATTGGCCATGATCTGCCCGTTCCCATCGGCATATTTTCCGACGACTTCTTCCGCTACCGCACTTGTCGGATAGTGCGCCAGAATATGCGTGAGATTATAATCGGGCCTTGTCAGACGGATTCTGAAAGTATACCGATCCACCAGTTCAAGACCTCTTACCGGTTTGCCATAATTGAATCGCCCTGTCTTGACCGCCTGCCGCGCCAATTCGTCCAGACCGACAATTTTTCCTTCCAGCAGCCACCCCCATGTGGATCTCACGGAGGGATCCATCAGTCTCTTGAGCGAATAAATATAATCCGATGCGGTCAATTCCCGCCTGACGTTCCCAAAAACGGGATCGTCCGAAAAATAAATACCCTTTTTCAGCGTAATGGTATAGGTTTTTCCATGATCGCTGACAACAGGCATCGTTTCGGCGGTAGCCGGTATCAACCTGACAGGCCGCGCCAGATAATCATAGGTGTACAGGGTTTCATAAATCGACCGGATAACCTGCGAGGAATAGAGATCGTGTGCAACGGCAGGATCGAAACCGGTCTCCGGGGCCATGAATACATAATGCAAGACCTTTCCGGAACTGGCTGCGCCAGCAACCGGTGTTCCGGTTCCTGCCCATACGACCAGCAGCAAACAGACAAATCTGACGAGAAAACGCATCGGTTCACACAGGAAAAACACGGAAAACAGATTGAAAAGACAGTTGATTCACCTGATTCACTCCGGATTTTTTTATCACAAACAGAAAAAAGGCTATTTTGTCACCAAACCATGCCACAGGCTATTTATACTTACGATAAAAGAAGGGTATAGTTAATTTGTTCATGACTTCGTCATGGAAGGGTTTTGCAAGTTTTTGCAATGGACCCGGGAAATTTGCTATTTTCATTCTATATTTTTGCCGTCATCAATTTGCTAGGAAATCTTATGATCAAAAAGGCTCTGGTTCTAAGCGCCATATCGCTTTCTCTCATCTCAACTGCCACATTCGCCCAGAATCTGGCTGTCGTCAATGGAAAACCTATTCCGACTTCCCATTCCGATGCACTAGTCAAGGAATTGGTCAGCCATGGTGAAAAAGATACCCCCCAGTTGAGACAAAACGTTAAAAACGAGCTGATACTGAGAGAAATTCTGGTACAGGAAGCAGAAAAACAGAAAGCGGTATCCGCCGATGAAATCAACAAACAGCTTGAAATAGCCAAACGCAGCATTCTGATCAATGCATTACGCACGAATTACCTGAAGAAAAATCCGGTATCGGAAAAGGAAATCAAGTCCGAATATGACCGTTATACCAAACAGAATGCCGTGCAGTATCATGCCAAACACATTCTGGTAAAAGACGAAGCAGAAGCACAAGCTATCATCGGCCAGCTGAACAAGGGTACCAATTTCGAGAAACTGGCCAAGGAAAAATCCATTGATCAGGGCTCCGCTGCCAGAGGCGGAGATCTGGGCTGGGCCATTCCTGCCAGTTACATCAAACCATTTTCAGACGCCATGACAGCCCTGAACAAGGGACAGGTTACAAAAGCGCCTGTCAAGACCCCATTCGGATACCACATCATCAAACTGGTGGATACCCGCAAACCTTCCCTGCCGTCACTGGCTCAGGTCAAACCCAAACTCAAAGCCATGCTGGAAGAGAAAAAATGGCAGGAATATGAACTGGGCCTCATGAAACAGGCGAAAGTCGAATAAAATCGGATTCTTCGGACAAAAACCGGTTCCACAAGGAGCCGGTTTTTTATTCATCGTCCCAGCACAAAACAGGCTCAGTGAGATGAATGGAGATGTTGCGGCAATTCAAGAATGGCGTTCCGGTTCGTATAGGAAAAACACTTCTCCGCCGCTTCACGATAAGGCAGCCAGGCCGAGTTGAGATGCTCTTTCGGCGCAAGGACGACCGGATATTTTTCCGGGACAAGCAGACTGAAAACATGTTCCGTATTTTCCGTCACACCCGGAGCGAAACGGTGGCGCCAGACAGAAAATATTTCAAAAACATTTTCTGTTTTCCAGTCTTCCAGACAGGCAATGGAAACTTCATGCTTTTCCGGTCTTGCCACCTTGTTGACCACCCGGATTCCGGTTTCCTCGAAAACCTCGCGTATGGCTGTCCGGACAAGCGGTTCCGACAGGGAATCGCGAGAACCGGTTACCGATTGCCAGAAACCCGGCCGATCGGCACGCTCGATCAACAGGACATCCAGTTCTTTCGTATAAATGACGACAAGAACCGACTGTGGAATTTTGTAGGTCACATTCAAAACGAAACAAGGGAGCCTGCCGGCTCCCTTTCCTTTCTCATGCTGGTTGAGTCGTTTCTATTTTTCTCAAACGGATATGCAGTTCCTGCAGCTGTTTCTCGCTGACGGTAGATGGCGCCTGGGTCAGCAGACACTGGGCTCGCTGCGTTTTCGGGAAAGCGATCACATCGCGTATGGATTCCGAACGGGTCATCAGGGTTACCAGCCTGTCAAGCCCGAAGGCCAGACCTCCATGCGGAGGCGCGCCATACTGCAACGCATCCAGCAGGAAACCGAATTTTTCCTTGGCTTCCTCCGCACTGATCTTCAGCGCCGTAAATACCTTGCTCTGAACTTCTTCCTTGTGGATACGGATCGATCCGCCCCCCAGTTCCCAACCATTCAGAACCATATCGTAGGCTTTTGCACGGCAACGGCCCGGATCGCTTTCGAGAAAATCCTCATGGCCGTCTTTCGGTGAAGTGAACGGATGATGGCAGGCGACCCAGCGGTTTTCCGTTTCATCATATTCGAACATAGGGAAATCGACCACCCATAACGGTTTCCATGTATCCTCAAACAATCCGTGAGCCTGTCCAAAATCCGAATAACCGATCTTGTTTCTCAATGCGCCCAGCGCATCATTGACGATTCTCGCCTTGTCTGCACCGAAGAAGATCAGATCGCCATTTTTCGCGCCGGTACGTTCCAGAATCTGCCGGATCGCCTCATCGGTCAGGTTCTTGACGATGGGCGACTGCAGACCAGCCGCCCCCTTGCTGATGTCATTGACACGGATATATGCCAAGCCTTTTGCGCCGTAAATACCGACAAACTGGGTATACGCGTCGATTTCCGACCGAGGCATTCCGGATCCCTCGGCAGAACCGCCCGGAACCAGAAGCGCCGCAACCCTTCCACCCGGCATATTGGCCGCATTGCTGAACACCTTGAACGGAACATCTTTCATGACATCCGTCAGTTCGGTAAACTCCAGTTTGACGCGTAAATCAGGCTTGTCCGAACCATATTTCGCCATCGCCATTTCGTGCGTCATGACCGGGAATGGATCCGGCAATTCCGTATTCATGGTCTTGGCAAAAATCTGGCGGATCATATCCTCGAAAAGATCGCGGATTTCCTGTTCGCTGACAAAAGACATTTCGCAGTCGATTTGCGTGAACTCAGGCTGGCGGTCCGCTCTCAGATCCTCGTCGCGGAAACACTTCGTTATCTGATAGTAACGGTCAAATCCGGCCACCATCAGCAACTGCTTGAACAGCTGCGGCGATTGCGGCAGCGCGAAGAATTCCCCCGGATTGACACGAGAAGGAACCAGATAGTCACGGGCACCTTCCGGAGTCGATTTCGTCAACATCGGCGTTTCGATATCGATGAAACCGTTGGCATCCAGGAATTTGCGGACTTCCATGGCCACCTTGTAACGCAAGCGCAAATTGTTCTGCATCTGCGGACGCCGCAAATCCAGCACACGGTGGGTCAGGCGGGTTGTTTCCGAAAGATGGTCGTCATCCAGCTGGAACGGAGGTGTTACCGAAGGATTCAGTACTTCGAGCCCCTCGCAAAATACCTCGATACGGCCGGAAACAAGATTTTCATTGACCGTTCCTTCCGGACGGGGACGAACGACACCAGTCACCCGCAGGCAATATTCATTACGGATCGATTCTGCGATCCTGAACACCTCCGGCCTGTCAGGATCGCACACAACCTGCACCAGACCCTCACGATCCCTCATATCGATAAATATGATCCCGCCGTGATCCCGGCGCCGGTGCACCCAGCCACATAAGGTTACAGTCTGACCGAGCAGCGCTTCGGTTGTAAGGCCACAATAATTCGTTCGCATGGACATAAATATCTACTTTTTCTCAGTTAGGTTTCGTGACTTGTCGGATGTTCCCGTTCCCACATATACAATGATCCGGCCGCGCAGCCTGACCGTCTGCCTGCATCAGCCGCAGGAACCCGTATCCGGATTGCTCATCGGACAACAGCTGCATGCTGATGAACCGGCTGCACCGGCATGACCGGCATGATCGTTTTTGAAATCGGTTTCATACCAACCGGTTCCCTTCAGTTGAAAAGCGGCTGCCGTCAACTGTTTCCTGAAGCTCGCCTTGCCGCAGGAGGGACAGACAGTCAGAGGTTTGTCGGACATTTTTTGCAATACGTCCTTGGAAAAACCGCATTCTTCACAACGATAGGCATAAATTGGCATTTTCAACTCCAAAAAATCCCGTAAACATAAAATTATAGTTCTTTTCAGAAAGAAATACACGGACTCCTGCTTATGCCTGCTTTTCAGGCCACCTGAACAGCAGGGAACCCGCCACCATACCGATCAGGCCCATCAAAAGCCCCATCAGCTGCGGTGGAAACATCCCTTCGGGATAAACGATTTCAAGGACAATCCAGGTCAACAGCCCCATCACCATGGAGGTCAGCGCTCCACGGTTATTGGCGTGTTTCCAGAAAAATCCGAAAATGAGCGGTACGAAAGCCGCCACCAGCGTTACCTTGTAGGCATTTTCCACCATTTCGAAAATGCTTGAATCGGTATTCATGGCAAAGATAGTGACAATTCCGGCAAAAACAAGAACCACTATCCGCATCAGCAGCAGAGATTGCTTGTCCGACAGACCCGGCAATATCTCCTTGACAACATTTTCGGAGAAAGTGACCGACGGTGCGAGCAAAGTCGCGCTCGCACAGCTTTTAATAGCGGAAAGAAGCGCACCGAAAAACATGACCTGCGCAAAAACCGGCATATACGTCATGATCATGACCGGCAGGATCATCTGTGAATCTTGGTCAATATAGCTTTCGACCAGCAACGGGTCGACCAGAATCGCTGAATAACACAAAAACATCGGTATCAGAGCAAACAGCAAATAAAAGATCCCGCCGACAATCGAGGCATTTCTTGCCACATTTTCATTTTTGGACGAAGCGACACGCTGGAAAACATCCTGCTGCGGAATGGAACCGAACATCAGCGTCACCCATGCTCCGAAAAACCACAATATGTCTCTTGGCTCCGGCTTCGGATAAATCCTCAGTTTTCCTGCTTCCGCCGCATGCCTGATCACCACATCGGCACCACCCACCATGCCGGAAATTTCCCAGCTGATATAGACGATCCCGATCACGATAATGATCATTTGCAGGAAATCGGTAATCGCGACTGACCACATTCCTCCCATCAGGGTATAAACGAGTACGCTGACCGAACCGATAATCATGCCGGTATTCATGGAAATAACTCCGCCCGATATGACGTTGAATACCAGACCCAGCGCCTTGATCTGGGCTGCGACCCATCCAAGATAGGAAACGACAATGCAAAGCGAAACGATGATTTCGACTGCCCTGCCGTAACGGTTGCGATAATAATCGCTGATCGTCATGAGATTCATCCGGTACAGCCGTTTGGCGAAAAGAAACCCGACCAGAACCAGACACATCGCAGATCCGAACGGATCGGCAATCACACCGGTAAAGCCTTCCTTGACAAACGTTGCCGGGATCCCCAGCACTGCTTCGGACCCGAACCAGGTCGCAAAAACCGTTGCCGTGACAACCGACATGGGCAGTGACCTGCCTGCAATCGCAAAATCCTTCGAATTTCTGACATAACGCGCAGCATATATGCCGATACCGACAGAAACGATCCAGTACAGGACAACAAACCAGACAAGTGTATTCATGGAAACATGTGCAAGGCGCGGCGCATTGAAAACGGTGCAGATTATACTTGCAGATATCCGCGACCATATGAAAATTTTTCGTATTCATTCCGCCGCTGTCGCTCAAAGACAAAAAGACGTGTCGTTTCCCGGAAACATATCGGGATTTCAAAGGGAAAAAAGTCCGTTGAAAAAGACTCTCACAATCAGGACACCGATTAAGACACCACTGGCAAAATACAGGAAACTGCTCAGCCGCCTATTGGTCTTTGCCTGCTCTCTGATCAGCCTGTCAAGCAATTCCGCTTTTCTGTCCGGTCGAGCTGCACTTTCCAGTGCATCCCTGACGAGACGTGGCAACTGCGGGAAAATACGGCTGTAATTCGTCGCCTCAATCCGGAAGCGGTCCAGCATCCCTCTCCATCCCACTTGCCTGTCCATCCAGTCTTCCAGGAAAGGTTTGGCTGTTTTCCACAAATCGAGATCCGGATCAAGTTGCCGGCCAAGCCCTTCAATATTCAGCATGGTTTTTTGCAGCAACACCAGCTGCGGCTGGATTTCGATATTGAAACGTCTGGACGTCTGGAACAGACGCATCAGAACCAACCCGAACGAAAAATCCCTGAGTGGACGGTCAAACATCGGTTCGCAACAGGTTCTGACCGCAGCCTCCAGCTCCACCACACTGGTCTCGGGCGGCGCCCAGCCGGATTCAATATTGGCTTCTGCCACCATTCGGTAATCTCTGCGGAAAAAAGCGACAAAATTCTTTGAAAGGTATTCCTTGTCAAAATCGTCCAGCATGCCGACTATCCCCAGATCCAGAGCGATATAACGGCCAAAGGTCGCTGGTTCCACAGAAATCAGGATGTTCCCGGGGTGCATGTCAGCATGGAAAAAAGCATCGCGGAATACCTGTGTCAGGAAAATTTCCACCCCGTCGCTGGCCAGTTTTTTCAGATCCAGCCCGGCTTCAATCATTTTTTCAGTCTGGGAAATCGGAATCCCTGTCATCTTTTCCATGACAATGACATTGGTAGAACAGTAATCCCAGAAAATTTCAGGTACGATCAGTTTGTCGGAATCTGCAAAATTCCGGCGCAACTGGCTGTAATTGGCAGCCTCACGCATCAGGTCAAGTTCATCGTGAAGCGATTTATCGAACTCATGCACGACTTCCGTCAGACGCAAGCGTTTTCCGTCACGCCAGAATTTTTCCCCAAGAGAAGCAAAAACATACATCAACTCGATATCCCGACCGATCCGCTTCTGCATTTCAGGCCGCAGCACCTTGACGGCGACTTCACGCCCGTCACGAAGCGTCGCGAAATGAACCTGTGCCACCGAAGCGGAAGCCACCGGGACACGGTCAAACGAAGCGAACAGCTCCCCGGGTGGCGCTCCCAGATATTTCGTGATCTGTTCAATCGCCAGATCCGGATCGAAAGGAGTTACCCGATCCTGCAATTTCGACAGTTCATCGGCTATCTCCGTCGGCAACAGATCGCGACGGGTCGACAGCATCTGTCCGAACTTGATGAAAATGGGACCCAGTTCTTCCAGTGCCTTTCTCAGTCTCGCGGCCGGAGGCACCGACAGGCTTCGCCAGAAAAACAGACGACGGTAAAACGCGACAACACGTCCATTGGGCAAATACGATACGGCCATGTCATCCAGACCGTACCGGAAGAGAATGTAAAAAATAACGATCAGTCGCCAGACCTTTCGCATTATTCCGCTCCCATCAACCTAATGTACCCATCCATGTGTTTTTCCGTTCCGGAATACGATATGTCATTTTCGATATTCAGCTATATACGCACCGGCAAAACCCTGCAACCCGCCACAGCAAACGCAGACGAAAAACAAAACCGTCCGCGATCCAGAGCGGACGGTTCGCATGAAGTGGCACGGATTTACCATCAAGACAGCTGCTGGATACCTGCCAGAACCCAGCCAGTCTTTTTGGAAACCGGTCGCGTGAAATTCCATACTTCTTCAAACGGCTCCGGTTCCGCACCTTCCGTTTCGCGGATTTTGCCGCTGAATTTCACACTGGCCATATATTCATCGTTGAATGTTTCAATTCCGAGAAGCTCCGCATCCAGAGACACGACATCGGTCACATTCGGCGCTGTACCCCTTTCCTGCAACTGCAGCCTGATTTCCGCGAACATTTCCGGTGTCGTAAATTCGTGAATGTCATTGATATCCGCCTTGTCCCATGCGGCCTGCATCCGGATAAAATAGGACTTTGCCGCTCTCAGAAACGCCGGAGCATCAAAATCGGCAGGGATACCCCATGTATCGCCCTGCGAACCGACCCCCGCATTTGAACTGCCCTGGAACTGGTTCGGCAGGCCGGAACCGATTTCAGGCGTGGCAGAATGATGGTAGCCCGTATCCTGATAGCTGCCGGCGGCATAGGCATTCGCGTTTTGTTCACGCTGTCTTCCGGAAAAGCGCCGCAAAAGGAAACGGACGACATAAACGATAATAACCAGCATCAGAATGGTACTGATCATGCCCGCCATATCCCCCCCAATACCGAAGTGGCTCAACAGGGCACCCAGTCCAAGTCCCAGCAGCGCTCCGCCAAGTATGCCTCCCCAACGGCTTGCCGGTTTCGCCGCATTGGCTGCCTGTGACTGATTGGCGGCACGCTGAGCCTGTTGTGCCTGCTGACCGGGCTGGGCCATGTTTCTCTGCATGGGTGCCATACGTCCGATATTGGAAGACTGTCGCCCGAACGACCAGCCTCCTCCCAGCCTTCTTGCCTGTGCGTCCGTCATGACCATCGACACCAGACCTGCCACCAAAACGAATGCAAGCAGAATTTTTTTCATAAATCTCCTGTTCTATAACTTCATTCCAGTATGAAGAGCGACCACTCCCGCGGTCAGATTGAAAAATCTGGCACACACGAATCCGGCATTTTCCAGCATTTTCTGCAAGGCCGCCTGATCCGGATGAACCCGTATGGATTCCGCCAGATAACGATAACTGTCCGCACTTTTCGCCACATGCTTCCCCAACCATGGCAATACGGAAAACGAATACATATCATACAGGTTCTGCAAGGGTTTCCAAACTTTTGAAAACTCGAGAACCAGCAATTTCCCCCCCTGTTTCAGAACACGATTCATTTCCGACAAGGCTTCCTCCTTGTGTGTCATGTTCCGCAGACCAAACGATACGACAACCCGATCGAAGTAATTGTCCGGAAACGGGAGCTTTTCGGCATCACAAACCATCGCCGGCACAACGATCCCCTCATTCAACAGTCTGTCACGGCCATATTGCAGCATGGTTTCATTGATATCCGTCAGCCAGACTTCACCATTCTTGCCGACCTGCCTTGCAAAAGACGATGTCAGATCCCCCGTTCCACCGGCAACGTCGAGTACCCTGAAGCCTTCCCTGACACCTGCCTGCGATACGGTGAACGCCTTCCACAGACGATGAAGACCACATGACATTAGATCATTCATCAAATCGTAATTTTTCGCGACATGATTGAAAACATCGGCAACTTTTTCCGTTTTTTCGCGTTCATCGACTTTCTGGAAGCCGAAATGAGTCATTTTGGACATAGAAATCATCACTGCCGTGAAAGGCCGTATTGTTCATTCAGTTTGTCAGACAGCATCTTCCGTAACGCCGGAATTTTTTCCGATCTGGACAGCATATCATGTTCATCCGGTTTCCGTTTCGCGACAGACCAGATGGAATCGGGAAAATGTCTGTCATCGATATACCGCGGAATGACATGCCAGTGAATATGAGGCACCATATTGCCCAGAGAAGCCAGATTGATCTTGTCAGGGCGCATGACTTTCCGGATACATTTTTCCACCAGCCAGACCACATTCATCAATTCGGCACGCTCCGCTCCGGGAAGATCCGTCATTTCCGCAATATGGCTGTTCCACACGACCCTGCAAAAACCGGGGTAATCCGGATCGTTCACCAGTAACACCCGCCATTTTTCACTGACATAGACAGGCACCTCATGTTCCGCAGCACAAAATACACAGTTATCCGCCATCATTCATCCAAGAAATCGCGCCAGTTCACGCCATGAACTGTCAGGAATGTACAAAAGCAGCCAGGTCATCATGATATAACGCATCAGCTTGCCGACTGCCATATAAATCACGCACGGCCAGAACGGCAATTTCAGCCATCCCGCCAAAGTACACAACGGATCACCGATTCCGGGCAACCAGCTCAAAAGCATCGTCTTGGCTCCATGCCTTTCCAGCCAGCCGAACCACAAGGCTTTCCGTTCCCTCGCAAAAGCCTCTTTCGCTCCGAATCCGATCCAGTAATTCAGAATACCGCCCAGAGTATTGCCTGCTGTCGCAACCATCATAACCGGCCAGAACAGCGACCTGTCAGCAGAAACAACTGCAAAAACCGCCGGCTCCGATCCAAGCGGCAATAAGGTTGCTGATATGAAACTGACAACAAACACCGAAGTCAGTCCCACTTCAGGAATGGCAAGATACCCCAGCAACCAGTGAACAGCCGACTCGATCATTTCAAAAGACGTTTGATATCCCCCCCGCAACCGCAATTGCCGGATTCAGCAAAAACATCCGTTGAAGGAAACAATTATGCGAAAAAAACCAAGCATACCAGACGGGGATTATAATGTTGCGAAAAATTACAGACGTTGTCCAGCATCATTATGACTGATTACCTGAAAAAAATTCTTACTGCACGCGTTTACGATATCGCAATCGAATCACCGCTTGAATCGGCGCCGAACCTCTCAAAACGGACCGGAAACCGCATTCTCCTGAAACGTGAAGACATGCAAAGCGTTTTCAGTTTCAAACTCCGCGGCGCCTACAACAAAATGGCCAATCTTTCCGCCGACCTGCTGAAAAAGGGAGTCATTTGCGCCTCGGCCGGCAACCATGCGCAAGGCGTCGCCCTGTCCGCCAAGCGCCTTGGTTGCAAGGCTGTGATCGCCATGCCGACCACGACTCCTCCCGTCAAGATCGAAGCTGTCAAAACACATGGCGGAGACAATGTCGAAGTCGTCCTTTTCGGCGATTCCTTTTCCGATACCTGTGACCATGCCACAATGCTTGAAAAAGAACGTCATCTGACTTTCATTCATCCATTCGACGATCCGGATGTCATCGCGGGACAAGGAACGATCGGCATGGAAATCCTCCGCCAGCACTCCGGGCCGATCCATGCCATTTTTGTACCGGTCGGAGGAGGTGGCCTGATCGCCGGCATTGCCGCATATGTCAAGAAAATCCGTCCGGAAATCCGGATTGTCGGCGTCGAAACGGTTGACTCCTGCGCCATGAAACAAAGTCTCGATGCTGGCCGGCGAATCAATTTGCCGGATGTCGGACTGTTCTCTGACGGGACCGCAGTCAAACTGGTCGGCGAAGAGACATTCAGGCTTTCCCGCAAATATGTGGATGAAATCGTTCTCGTGGATACAGACGATGTTTGCGCCGCTATCAAGGATGTTTTTCTGGATACCCGAAGCATTCCGGAACCGGCCGGCGCACTGGCCGTTGCCGGGATAAAAGCCTATATCGAACAGCACGAGGAAGCGGGCAAACCACTGGAAAACCAGACGATGGTCGCTGTAATATCAGGTGCCAACATGAATTTCGACCGGTTACGTTTCGTTGCCGAACGCGCTGATGTCGGCGAGAACCGCGAAGCCGTCCTGGCCGTCACGATTCCGGAAGAACGCGGCAGTTTCCGCCGGTTCTGCGAGCTAATAGGTTCGCGTCACGTGACCGAATTCAATTACCGTATCAGCGACGACAAGATCGCTCATGTTTTCGTCGGCATTGAGGTCAAAAACCGCAAGGAAAAAAACAACATTATCGAGACATTCAGAAACAACCATTACAAAATCATTGACCTGAGCGACGATGAGCTTGGCAAACTGCACATCCGTTATATGGTCGGCGGGAAAAGCCCGTTCGCGGAAAATGAACTGCTTTACCGTTTCGTATTTCCGGAACGGCCCGGGGCCCTGATGCGCTTTCTTTCATCCATGGCTCCCGAATGGAACATCAGCCTTTTCCATTACCGGAATCATGGCGCCGACTATGGACGGGTACTGGTCGGGCTGCAGGTACCGCAACACGATATGAAAGCATTTGACCGCTTTCTTTCGACTATCGGTTATCCTCACTGGAATGAAAGCGACAATCCGGTTTACAAGCTGTTTCTCTAACCCTGGACAACATTGGACAATTTGTTATGACACCAGCCGACAGCATGAAAGATTCTCCTCTTGGCAAAACGACGGAATATCCTGTGCAGTACGATCCGTCCCTGTTATATCCGATCGAACGCAAACCCATGAGAGAAAAACTGGGCATCACCGGTTCCCTGCCTTTTTTCGGACTTGATTTCTGGAACGCCTATGAACTCTCCTGGCTCAATCTGCGCGGGAAACCCCAGATAGCGATCATGAATTTCAATGTCTCAGCCGATTCACCCAATATCGTCGAATCGAAATCGCTGAAACTCTATCTCAATTCCTTCTCCCAAACACGCATGGACGAAGCCGCCGACCTGATTCAGGTTTTACGCAACGATCTGGGCGATGCATTCGGTTCGCCGGTCCAGGTCTCCCTGAGACAGCCGTCAGACTTTCCGTCCATAAAGGGTCAGGAACTGGACGGCCTGTTGCTGGATCGTCTCGATATCGCTGCCGACGAATATTCACCGAACCCTGCTTTTCTGGCAAGCAACCAGGAAGAATATCCCGTCGAGGAAACTCTGGTATCAAACCTGCTGAAAACGAACTGCCCGGTAACGGGACAACCCGACTGGGCCAGTCTTCAAATCCATTACGTCGGACCGCAAATCGATCAGGAAGGACTGCTCAAATATATCATCAGCCTGAGATCTTCCAGTGAATTCCATGAACAATGCGTGGAGCGGATTTTTCTGGACATTCTGAAATCGTGCAAGCCTCAAAGTCTTACTGTATATGCACGCTATACACGCCGCGGCGGCATTGACATCAATCCGTGGCGCAGCAATTTCACTTCGGGCAAACGTCCACAACTGGCACGAACCGCCCGCCAGTAAACATTGATCGTGATTACTGTGGTACATTGTGAATCGGCATGACAGGCATTATCCCGCAACGATTTATCAACCGTGCCGTAAAACCCCGTTTTTAAGGAAAAGGATAAAGGTCCGGATTTCGAAGCGATTCTGTATACCAAAAACATCCCTTCTCTTTTCTGTGTTAAACTCTCGATAGGCGGCAGGGCATGCCGTGTCAGCCTGTGGAGAGATCGTGAGACCTAGGGGAATATATGACCGTAAAATTCCCCGTTGTGGGAATATTGGCGGCGAAAACCAGGTCTTTTCCTCTGGACAGTCTCGTTGAAGCAGGAACCCGCCGAAGAGATCAAAGCTCGACTGCTCTGACTCAGTAGGAGTTTCCTGCCTTCAGGCAGGGGAGGATGTCAAATGTGCCCATCTCAACACCGGATAGTTGCATCATGTCCACAAATCTTTCCAAAATCCTGTTACCCGAAAATGTCGTGCTCGATCTCGAGGCGTCAAGCAAGAAACAGATATTCGAGCAAGCCGGACTTATTTTCGAAAATAATTGCGGTATTTCCAGCTCTCTCGTGACGGATAATCTTTCCGCACGTGAAAGCATGGGATCCACCGGACTCGGTTACGGTGTCGCCGTTCCGCACGGACGGATCGAAGGTCTGAACAAACCCTACGCCGCTTTTGTCAGACTGGCGACGCCCGTTCCTTTCGAATCACCGGACGGCAATCCGGTCAGTTTGCTGTTTTTTCTTCTGATACCGCAAAACGTTACCCAGCAACATCTCGAGATTCTTTCGGAAATCGCAGCCATGTTCTCGGACAGCCAGTGCCGTAACGTTCTTGCTCATGAAACGGACAGCAAACGCATTTACAGAATCATCACAACCTGGGAACCCGGCCAGCCACTTCCGTCCTGAACCCGTCATTTCCCATTTCCAGCGATTGATCATGTCGACCACCAAAACTCTTACCATACAGCGGTTATATGCCAGTAACAGGGACATTCTGAAACTTACGTGGTTTGCGGGCCTGGGCGGTGGCCATCGACAGGTCTCGAGCGGCAGCGGTTCCGCTGCCGACCAGGTCGGTCACCTGAATCTGATCCACCCCATGCGTATCCAGGTATTCGGCCGACAGGAAATAGATTATTACGAAAGGTTGTCACCCGAATCACGCGCCTATCTGGTACATGAAATCGCCGACTGCAATCCGCCGGCCCTGATCATTGCCAGAAATCTCGATGCTCCGCCGGATATTCATGCCATTTGCAATGAAAACAATATTCCCTTGTTTACAACACCATTGACCGCGGCTGAAGTGATTGACTATCTGCGTGTTTATCTGTCAAAACAGCTTGCCACACGGGTCGTCATGCACGGCGTTTTCATGGACGTTCTGGGCGTAGGCGTATTGATTACCGGCGACTCCGGACTGGGAAAAAGTGAACTCGGTCTTGAACTGATCACACGCAATCACGGACTGGTCGCAGACGATGCCGTCGAGTTTTCCCGCATCGCACCCAATGTCGTGGAAGGGCGCGCTCCCAAGCTCCTTCAAAATCTGCTGGAAGTGCGTGGATTGGGACTGCTTGATATCCGCGCCATTTTCGGCGAAACAGCCGTTCGCAGGAAAATGCAGCTCAAGCTGATCGTCCATCTTACACGCAGCCGTTCAGAAGACGACAATATTGAGCGCCTGCCGATCCATTCGCCGACCCAAGAAATTCTGGGACTGCCGATCCGCAAAACCATCATTCCTGTGGCTGCAGGAAGAAACATAGCGGTTCTGCTGGAAGCTGCAGTCAGAAATACCATCATGCAGTTGCGTGGATTCAACACTATGGAAGAGTTTATGGAAAGACAGCGCAAAGCCATGACCAGTGACGAATGACCGCCAGCTTTTTCCTGTCAAAATGAGTCACGCTTTTGTCATCGAGGTGTGATAATCTGTTCTGGTGTCACTTTTTCATCTATTTCGCGTGCAGATCATACTTATTACCGGTATTTCCGGATCAGGGAAATCAGTCGCGTTGAACGCGCTGGAAGACACAGGTTATTTTTGTGTCGATAACCTGCCGCCGGCATTGCTTACGAAACTGGTAGAAACGCGTCTTGAAGAAAATTCGGACAAGCTCGCCGTGGCTGTCGATTCGAGAAGCGCCGGATCACTGGATGAACTGCCCAAAAGCATCCAGATCCTGAAAGACCGGGGACACGAAGTCCGTGTTCTGTTTCTGACATCGGATACCCACTCCCTGATTACCCGTTTTTCAGAAACACGACGAAGCCACCCCCTGTCGCACCGTCATCCGAAACACGCGTCACCGGCCGACAACCGTACACTGATTGAGGCAATCAGAGAAGAACGGGAACTGATGGCTGATATCCAGACGATCGGCCACGTGATCGATACTTCCAATTCCAGCGCCAATGAATTGCGTAACCGCGTCAAGGAACTGGTCGAAATCGAACAGTCGCCACTGACCCTGCTTTTCGAGTCTTTCGGTTTCAAATTCGGTGTACCGCTGGATGCCGACATCATCTTCGACGTCCGCTGTCTTCCGAATCCCTACTACGACACTCATCTGAGGCCATTAACAGGAAAAGATGCCGCTATTCGCGACTTCATGGAAGCGCAGCCGGAAGCAGAAGAATTGCTTTCCGACATCAGACAGTTCATTGAAAAATGGTTGCCGTCTTTCCGCAAAGACAACCGCAGTTACCTGACTGTTGCCCTCGGCTGTACCGGAGGGCAACATCGTTCCGTTTACATGGTTGAGCGACTTGCCGACCATTTCCGGCCATCCGAACAGGTTATCACCCGCCATCGTGAATTGAAATCCGTCTGACTATTCCGTCAATTCCAGGCTTTTCTGTTTCAGGAAAGTGCCCAGCAATTTACGAACCGGTGCAGGTATTGGCGCCGTATCCAGTTTCCCGACGTCGTACCATAAACATGCATTTTCGGTCGCCATCTCATTCCGACTGGACAATTCAACGACACAAGGCCTGATGACCAGACGGAAATGAGTGAAGACATGAACGAACGGTTCCAAATATCCCGTGGAAACGACTTCACCGAACGAAGAGGCAAAATCCCCAAGATCATCCGGCACAACCGTATCGCCCGGGGATTTTCCCTCAGCGAGCCATTCCCGCTCCGGCAATGAATACAATCCCCCCCATATTCCCGATTCAGGCCTCTTTTCAAGCAGCACCTGCCCATTGAATTGCAGAACCAGCATAATCACCTGCCTGACCGGTACGGTTTTTCTGACTCTTTTGACGGGCAATTCATCGATCCGGTTCTCGGCCAATGCCATGCAATTTCCGACAAACGGACACCGCATGCAATCAGGCCTGCTTCTGACACAAACGGTAGCACCGAGATCCATCAAACCCTGTGTATATGCTTCCAGATTCGTATCAGGCAATAATTCATACGCCAGTTTCCACAGTCTGTTCTTTCCCTCTTTTTCCGTTACTGAATCCGATATACCGAAAATACGCGAGAAAACCCGGACCACATTGCCGTCCAGAATCGCAGCCCTTGTACCGGATGAAAAAACAGCGATTGCCGCCGCGGTCGATTTCCCGATCCCGGGTAATTTTTCCAGTACCGCAGGATCGGATGGAAACACGCCTCCATATTCACTGACCACCATTCGGGCACATTTATGGAGATTCCGAGCCCTGGAATAATATCCGAGACCGCTCCAGTATTTCATGACTTCATCAAGCGAGGCCGCTGCCAGACTGAAAACATCAGGAAACGATTCCAGAAAACGCCGATAATACGGAATGACCGCTGTGACCTGGGTTTGTTGCAGCATGATCTCTGACAGCCAGATCCTGTATATATCCCGTGTATTTTGCCAAGGAAGGGAATGGCGGCCATGCCGTTTCTGCCATGCGACAAGCACGGCGGCAAAGGAGGTTTCAGGACAATTCAACCTTTTCACTAATCATTCCATTCAAAAAACGGTACACACATCCAGAAAAATACAATTGAAGCCGCTTCCTTACATAATGTAACAATCCATACCATTCCCTGATATAGAATGCCCCGAACGACTATTTGCGATTCCGTATTTTCGGGACATTCTTATTTTTACCATGCAAATCATATGAAAAAGATTTTTCATCCATATCAAACCGGCATGATTGCTCTCCTCTTTTTTTCCATCATGCTGTCAGGCTGCTCGAGTCTTCAGTCTGTGGAAAAACTGGCATTCTTTTCAGGAAACACCCCGAGAAGCTGTGTTGAAAAAGCCGGAGTCAAAGGCCGTTTTTCCATTCGCTACAAGGCTGATGGCAAGGAAGAATCCCTACATGGCAGTTTTGACTGGAAACAGACACCGGATTATACCGTCATTACACTTCTCTCACCGCTTGGACAGTCAATGGCAAAAATCGAAGTCACCCCGCAACTGACCACGTTCATCGCTCCCGGCAAGGCACCCCGAAGCGCCTCCAATGCAGAAGAACTGATCAATTCGGAACTGGGATGGACTCTTCCTGTAACCGGTCTGAAAGACTGGCTGCAAGGATGTGCCACCGACATGCAGGGAAAACACTTTATTGCCACTCCTGAATCAAGACAGGTCATCACAAACGACGGCTGGCAAATCGATTACATGACATGGATTGATGGTCCGACCATGCCACTGCCCAAACGCATCAACCTGACAAAAGGCGGCAGTGATTCCAGAGATGTCGACATCGTACTCAAACTGGTTATTGACGAATGGCATTTCTGAGCATAACAACACCCGTTTCGCTGCGAAACTGCCCGGCACCGGCCAAGCTGAATCTTTTTCTTCACATAACCGGCCGGCGTCCGGATGGCTATCATCTTCTCGAAACAGTTTTTCAACTGACCGATTTCTGCGATTACCTGCATTTCACATGCCGTAACGACGGCCGGATAAAGCGAATTACACCAGTTGGCCAACTCAGCGAAAAGGATGACCTGACCGTCCGTGCAGCGGAACTGCTTCAAAAACATGTACTCGAAAAAAAGCGGAAACATGTTCCCGGCATCGATATCGAAATAGAAAAACATATTCCAATGGGAGGCGGTTTGGGAGGAGGTTCGTCCGATGCCGCGACCACATTAATGGTACTCAACCGTTTATGGAATTGCCGGCTCGATACGAAAGAACTGATGTCAATAGGTATCCGGCTCGGAGCCGATGTTCCTTTCTTTCTGCTGGGACACAACGCATTCGCCAGAGGAATAGGCGAAAAGCTGACTCCGATAAGCACTCCTGACGGATGGTTTGTTGTGATAAAAACACCTGTTTCCGTTCCTACCGCACTTGTCTTCCGTTCAAACGAATTGACAAGAAACACGGAACCCATCAAAATAGCGGACTTTCCCGGATTTTATGAAAAACTGGATCATTTCGGAAGAAATGATCTGCAGGACGTTGCGACAAGACTTTTTCCTGAAATCGGCCATGCCATCCGCGATCTGAACCGGTTCGGAAACGCGAAAATGACCGGATCCGGAGCTTGTGTTTTCTCGTACTTCGCCAGCGAAACGGAAGCTGAAGAAGCGGCAGCACGGCTTTCCGGCAAATGGGAAACCAGAGTCGTCAGAGGAATACAGGATCATCCACTGAAGTATCTTCTTGATAATCAAAGTGAATGATATAGTTTTTTCCGGTGCTCGGTTATAATACCGGCACGAAAGGCTGCAGGGGAATCGCCAAGTTGGTTAAGGCACAGGATTTTGATTCCTGCATGCGAAGGTTCGAATCCTTCTTCCCCTGCCATCCACTTCGCAGCGCCCGCCGCCAGGCGTGCTTACAATGAAATATTGTCGGCAAGTGACACAACGGGATTCGTTAGACGTTATGTGACTTTTAACCCAGTAACGAGATCGTCGCAGGAAATTCATGTCCGACAGCAATTTAATGATTTTCACCGGCAATGCCAATCCGGCATTGGCCGCCAAGGTAGCCAGCAAGCTCGGTATCCCTCTCGGCAAGGCTTTCGTCTCCAAATTCTCCGATGGTGAAACCACTGTCGAAATCAATGAAAATGTCCGGGGCAAGGATGTCTTCGTCATTCAGTCCACCTGTGCCCCCACCAATGACAACCTGATGGAAATCATCCTGATGGTCGATGCCCTGAAACGCGCTTCCGCCGAACGCATTACCGCCTGTATCCCCTATTTCGGATACGCCCGTCAGGACCGTCGTCCACGCTCCACACGAGTCGCCATTTCCGCCCGCGTTATCGCCAATATCCTCGAGGGCATCGGAGTCGACCGTGTCCTGATTATGGATGTCCATGCCGACCAGATCCAGGGATTTTTCGATATCCCTGTCGACAATATTTACGCTTCTCCCATCCTTTTGAAAGACCTTCAGAAGAAAAACTACAAGGATCTTCTGGTCGTCTCTCCCGATATCGGCGGCGTCGTCCGCGCCAGGGCTCTAGCAAAATGCCTCGAATGCGATCTATCGATCATCGACAAGCGCCGTCCGCGGCCGAACGAATCCGAGGTCATGAACATCATCGGCAATGTGGAAGGCAGAAACTGCGTGATCATGGATGATATGGTCGATACGGCCGGTACGTTGACGCAGGCAGCCGAAGCTCTGAAGGAAAGGGGTGCAAAGATGGTCGTCGCCTATTGCACGCACCCGGTCCTTTCCGGTCCGGCCGTCAAGCGGATTACCTCTTCATCGCTGGACGAACTGGTCGTGACCGATACCATTCCATTGTCCGATGCGGCTCGCCAGTGTTCCAAAATCCGCCAGCTCTCCTGTGCGGAATTGCTGGCCGAAACACTCAAGCGAATCAGCACTGGCAAATCCGTCATGTCGCTGTTCAATGAAGCGGATCTTCTTATTTGACCGAACAACATAACAATTCAACGGGAGCCTCTGGTCGCGGAGGCTTTTTTCAACAAAAGGTCACTGACCTTGTTTTTTACTGGAGTATTTAAATGAAAGTCGTAGCATACACAAGAGCAGAGATAGGGACAGGAGCGAGCCGCCGCCTGCGTGCTGCTGGTATGGCACCCGGAATCGTTTACGGTGGCAACAGCGAACCTGTCAATATCAAACTGGATCACAACGCCCTTTTCTATGCACTGAAAAGGGAAGCGTTCCATTCTTCCATTCTCGACCTGGAAATCGACGGCAAGGAAGAAAAGGTTCTGTTGCGTGACTTTCAGGTTCATGCCTACAAACCTATCGTTCTGCATGTAGATTTCCAGCGTGTTGACGCCAATCAGAAAATCACGGTCAAGGTTCCGCTTCACTACATCAACGAAGAGATCTCGCCTGCCGCCAAGACAGGTATCGTTCATCACGCCACGACCGAGCTGGAAATTTCCTGTCTGCCGGCCAATCTGCCTTCCTTCATCGAAGTCGATCTGGCCAATCTGGATGTCGGACAGGCAATCCATCTTGCCGATCTGAAACTTCCGGAAGGGGTATCGGCAACTTCTCATGACGAATCCAAACCAATCGTCACGGCTACTGTCGCCAATGTCGCCGAACCAGCCGAAGAAGAAGCATCCGAAGAAGCCGCTCCTGCAGCCGATACGGAAACCAAAGAGTAATTTTTACAACACAAAAGAGCCTGCCTGCAAACGGCAGGCTCTTTTTTATTGAATTGCCATAGCAAGCTTCCGGATTTTTCGGTTATAATGGCGACCTGAATTTCAACAGGGGAATCGCCAAGTTGGTTAAGGCACCGGATTCTGATTCCGGCATTCGAGGGTTCGAATCCTTCTTCCCCTGCCATCCACTTCGCAGCGCCCGCCGCCAGGCGTGCTTACAATGAAATATTGTCGGCAAGTGACACAACGGGATTCGTTAGACGTTATGTGACTTTTAACCCAGTAACGAGATCGTCGCAGGAAATTCATGTCCGACAGCAATTTAATGATTTTCACCGGCAATGCCAATCCGGCATTGGCCGCCAAGGTAGCCAGCAAGCTCGGTATCCCTCTCGGCAAGGCTTTCGTCTCCAAATTCTCCGATGGTGAAACCACTGTCGAAATCAATGAAAATGTCCGGGGCAAGGATGTCTTCGTCATTCAGTCCACCTGTGCCCCCACCAATGACAACCTGATGGAAATCATCCTGATGGTCGATGCCCTGAAACGCGCTTCCGCCGAACGCATTACCGCCTGTATCCCCTATTTCGGATACGCCCGTCAGGACCGTCGTCCACGCTCCACACGAGTCGCCATTTCCGCCCGCGTTATCGCCAATATCCTCGAGGGCATCGGAGTCGACCGTGTCCTGATTATGGATGTCCATGCCGACCAGATCCAGGGATTTTTCGATATCCCTGTCGACAATATTTACGCTTCTCCCATCCTTTTGAAAGACCTTCAGAAGAAAAACTACAAGGATCTTCTGGTCGTCTCTCCCGATATCGGCGGCGTCGTCCGCGCCAGGGCTCTAGCAAAATGCCTCGAATGCGATCTATCGATCATCGACAAGCGCCGTCCGCGGCCGAACGAATCCGAGGTCATGAACATCATCGGCAATGTGGAAGGCAGAAACTGCGTGATCATGGATGATATGGTCGATACGGCCGGTACGTTGACGCAGGCAGCCGAAGCTCTGAAGGAAAGGGGTGCAAAGATGGTCGTCGCCTATTGCACGCACCCGGTCCTTTCCGGTCCGGCCGTCAAGCGGATTACCTCTTCATCGCTGGACGAACTGGTCGTGACCGATACCATTCCATTGTCCGATGCGGCTCGCCAGTGTTCCAAAATCCGCCAGCTCTCCTGTGCGGAATTGCTGGCCGAAACACTCAAGCGGATCAACACTGGCGATTCCGTCATGTCGCTGTTGAATGAAATGTACAACTGATTCCTGACATTCCATGAAAAAACCGCCATCTGGCGGTTTTTTCATTCATCAACGGATCATTTGGCAACCGTATGCAATTCTTTCATGGCCTGGTCAAATTGTCCGTTACACATTCCGGGAATGATCTGCATCGCACGCCTGATGGCACCATCTATCAGCTCCTGCTCTTCACGCCGGGGACGTTGAAGCACATAATCGATAACCGGCGACTTCAGATTCTGTGTACGCGGATGACCGATACCGAGACGCAATCGCCAGAAATCCTGCGTTCCCAATACCGAAGCGATATCTTTCAGACCATTATGCCCGCCCGTCGAACCTGACCGCTTCAGTTTGGCCATACCCGGAGCGATATCCAGTTCATCATGAACAACCAGAATTTCTTCCGGCGCCATTTTGAAAAAACGGGCCATTGCACCGACTGCCTGTCCGGAACGGTTCATGAAAGTTTGTGGTTTCATCAGCCAGATGTCGTTTCCGTCTATTCTGGTTTTTGCCACCAGTGCTGAAAATTTGGCCTCTTTCTGCCACCGCGCATCGGAACTTTCAAGATTGTCGACGAACCAGAAACCGGCATTGTGGCGTGTCTGCGCATATTCAGGTCCCGGATTCCCAAGCCCGACAATTAATCGAATACTCATGATCATTCATCAAAACACATATCCAGAGAATATCTCTCTCAACATCAACTTCTTCTTTGCTGTACCAGAATCCAGGGATTGACGACAACCGCCCACAGCGATGCCTCGGAATCGGACCATATCCGCGCCTGTTCGTCGGTTACTTTCCCTATTTCTTTTTTTTCCAACATGGCCGAAATGGCCGTTACGTCATCGGAAGCCATCAATTGCGCAACCCGGATCATATCGAGATGATCAACAACCGAAATTATTCTGCCGCCTGCAAAAAAACGCTCGAGTTCTTTCCACGATATCCGGGCTGTTTCCAGATTGATTTTGGCATAAAGCAATTTATCCTGTTCTGTAGACATAAATGATTTCGGATTTTCAATTAATAATGAGGCGGTTTTTCATTGAGAGGATTGTCATTCTCAAGTTCCACAATACGTGCAGCCATTTCCTTCAGTATCGCCTCGAAACTGTCGATTTTCAACTGTTGCTGATAAACCGTCTTGTTCAGTTCATCAATCATGTCTTCCTGACGTGCGATACGGATTTCAAGATCAACAAAACGTTCTTCCATTTTCTTCCGGATAAGTGTAAACAAAAAAGCATCCGATCCGGTCAGACCGGTTTCGGTTTTTGCAGCAGCGCTTTCAGATTGGCCAATCTTGCCTTCGGTGTCAACACTTCCGTTTCTTTTGGAACAGCGCATCCTTCATCCAGTTTCATTTCCCCGATAAATCGGGAAGGTTCACAATGGACAATTTCACGTGCCTTTTTCCGTTTTTTGCACCAGGAAACATGCAATGTTTTCTGTGCACGAGTTATGCCGACATACATCAGCCTGCGTTCTTCCTGAATCCGTACGGCGAGCTGATCGACAGGCATATCCGGATCACCCAGATGAGGCAAAATGCCTTCTTCCACCCCGACAAGGAAAACATGTGGAAATTCGAGTCCCTTGGCGGCATGCAAGGTCGAAAGATGTACCGCATCAGGTTCTTCATCTCGCCCCTCCAGCATGGTCATCAAGGCCACCATTTGTGTCAGTTCGAGAAGATTTTTCTCGGGGCCATCTCCCAGTTTGCCGCCTTTGCTTTTTTCTTTCAGCCAGTTCGTGAATTCAAGAACATTCTGCCACTTGTTTTTGGCCGTTCTTTCATCGAAATTATCGTACAGATAGGCTTCATAAGCTATTTCATGCATCAGTTCATCCAGCAGGGCCGCTGCATTTTCACCTTTGGCCGATGCTCCCGGACGACTCGCCCTTTCCTCAATCCCGTTAATAAAATCGCAAAACTCACGCAAAGGCCTCAACTGGCGGTGTGACAATTTGGCTTCCAGTCCGCCCTTGTATACCGCTTCAAACAAAGAACACTGCCACTGGCCGGCAAAAGCCCCCAGCGTTTCGAGAGTGGATTGTCCGACACCGCGACGAGGTGTGGTGACCGCCCTGATAAATGCAGGATCGTCATCCAGGTTCGCGACAAGTCGCAAATAGCTGACGATATCCCGAATTTCGGCACGCGCAAAAAAACTTTGCCCGCCTGAAATTGTATAGGGAATATTTTCACGCCTTAATGCTGTTTCAAACAAACGAGCCTGATAATTGCCCCGGTAAAGAATGGCATAGTCCGCAAATCTGGCCCGTCGTTCGAATTTATGGGCCGACAAAAGCATGACAACCTGTTCCGCTTCCTGTTCCTCATCCGGCATAGACAGTGTTTCGACCGGTTCGCCCAGACCATGGTCGGACCACAGTTTTTTTTCGAACAGTTTCGGATTGTTGCCGATCACCGCATTGGCTGCCTGAAGAATCCTCATGGAAGAACGATAATTCTGCTCCAGCCTGATCACCTTAAGATCGCGGAAATCATTTTGCAGGGTCTTCAGGTTTTCTGTCGTCGCGCCACGCCACGCATAAATAGCTTGATCATCATCCCCCACGGCAGTGAACATCGGTTTTTTCCCAATTCCGGATACCAGCAACTTGACCAGTTCATACTGACAGGTATTGGTATCCTGATATTCGTCCACCAGCAAATAACGCAACCGTCTTTGCCATTTCTCGCGTACCCTGTCATTTGAACGGAACAACTCGACCGGCAGCCGGATCAGATCATCAAAATCCACCGCCTGATAAGCGGAAAGTGTCGCGACATAATTCCGGTATATGCGCGCAGCCTGCGCTTCCTCATCATCGGCGGCATTCTTCAGGGCACCTTCCGGATCAACCATCCCGTTTTTCCATAGGGAAATCATACCCTGTATACCACGGACGATCTGTTTATCCGTCGTAACGGCCAGATCCTGGACCAGCGAAAAGCAGTCATCGCTGTCAAGAATGGAAAAACGGTCCTTGAGATTCAGTTCTTTCGCCTCCTGCCTGAGAATTCTGACTCCCAGGGAATGAAAAGTCGAAATTGTCAACTGTGAAGCGTCAGAAGGTTCTTCCAACAAACGCGAAATCCGCTCCTGCATTTCCGCCGCGGCCTTGTTGGTAAAGGTCAATGCCGCAATATTTCCGGATTCATACTGGCCGCTGCTTATCATATGAGCGATTTTCTGTGTAATGACACGCGTTTTTCCAGAGCCGGCTCCCGCCAGAACCAGACAGGGACCATCCATATAATGAACCGCTTCGTATTGCTGTGCATTCAGTTTGGAAAAGGCATCATTCGACATAAACATTTTTGCGGAAAAAAATCGAGGGGAGCCATTATAACAGCGTGAAGTGAATCCAATATGATAGAGTTCGGAGTAAACTACAAACTGGCGAAACGGACAGCCCTTGCAATTGGCAAACCAGTCCCCATTTGGGGCAAATGGCATGAAAGTACTTTTTGCAAGTCCGATTCAATTTCAGGAAACCATATGGAACAATTTCACGGGACAACCATCGTATCGGTACGCCGCGGCAACAAAGTCGCACTGGGTGGGGACGGGCAGGTCACACTCGGCAATATCGTCATCAAGGGAACCGCCAGAAAAGTCCGCAAGCTCTACAACGGACGAGTGCTTGCCGGATTCGCCGGCGGAACAGCAGATGCTTTCACACTTATCGAAAGGTTCGAGGCAAAACTGGAAAAACACCAGGGCAATCTTTTACGTGCCTCTGTCGAACTTGCCAAAGACTGGCGAACGGACCGTATGCTGCGGCGCCTTGAAGCCATGCTTCTGGTCGCCGACAGGGAATCCACTCTCGTCATTACAGGAAATGGCGACGTACTTGAACCGGAAGAAGGGGTCGGTGCGATCGGTTCGGGAGGACCATATGCACAGTCTGCGGCACTGGCTCTTCAACGCAACACCGAACTGGCACCAGCCGAAATCGTCTCGAAATCTCTCGCCATTGCAGGCGATCTCTGTATTTATACCAATCAGTCCCATATCATCGAAACACTGGACTGACTTTTGCAACTCTCGTTTTTTATTTTTCATCCGAAAAACAAACCATGAATCTGTCTCCTCAAGAGATTGTCACCGAACTGGACAAGCATGTCGTCGGACAATCCAAAGCAAAACGCGCCGTTGCAGTCGCTTTGCGCAACCGCTGGCGTCGCCAGCAGGTTGCCGAGCCGCTTCGGCATGAAATCACACCGAAAAACATCCTGATGATTGGCCCGACCGGAGTGGGCAAAACCGAAATCGCACGTCGTCTTGCGCGGCTGGCCGATGCTCCGTTCATTAAAATCGAGGCAACAAAATTCACGGAAGTCGGTTATGTCGGACGTGATGTCGATACGATCATCCGCGATCTTGTCGATATCGGCATCAAACAGACCCGTGAAGTCGAAACGGCCAAGGTCCGGTCCAAGGCTATCGATGCCGCCGAAGACCGAATCCTGAACATTCTTATCCCTCCACCACGTGATTTCGGATTCGGATCGAACGATCAGCCTGCTTCGTCAGGCGACAATACCCGTCAGGTTTTCCGGAAAAAACTGCGCGAAGGATCACTGGATGACAAGGAAATCGAAATAGAAGTGGCAGATTCAGGCCCGCACATGGAAATCATGGCCCCTCCCGGCATGGAAGAAATGACCGAACAGATCAAATCCATGTTTTCCGGATTGGGCGGTGGCCGCAAAAAAAACCGCAAAGTCAAAATCAGGGACGCCATCAAATTGATCATTGATGAAGAAGCGGCAAAGCTGATCAATGAAGACGAATTGCGCCAGAAAGCCATTGCAAACGTCGAACAGAACGGAATCGTCTTTCTGGACGAAATTGACAAGATCGCATCACGCTCTGAAATCAGCGGCGCGGATGTCTCAAGGGCCGGCGTCCAGCGGGATCTACTGCCGCTGGTTGAGGGAACGACTGTCAATACGAAATACGGCATGATCAAAACCGATCATATTCTTTTTATTGCATCCGGGGCCTTTCAACTGGCGAAACCCTCTGATCTCATTCCGGAATTGCAAGGCCGTTTCCCGATCCGGGTCGAACTGGAATCGCTGTCTATCGAAGATTTCGAACAGATTCTGACCAGTACGGAAGCCAGCCTGATTTCCCAGTACAAGGCCCTTCTCGCAACAGAAGGCATGCAACTGGAATTCAACGACGAAGCCATCCGGCGGCTGGCCGAAATTTCCTATACCGTCAATGAACGCACCGAAAACATCGGCGCCCGAAGATTGTATACCGTCATGGAAAGACTGCTGGAAGAAATTTCTTTCACCGCAGTCAATTACAACGGAACATTGACCATTGACAAGGATTACGTCAACGAACGGCTGGAAGCCTTGTCCGCCAATGAAGATCTGTCGCGTTACGTTCTGTGATATTCAAAAGGTTGTGTCCTGAAAAGGACACAACCTTTTTTCAGTTGACCCAGACGACTACTTCTTCAGGTGACTGTCTTGTTTTCCCGGACGGTTCATTCAGCCGGTAACCGAAAGCGACCATCACAGCCAGACCATACCGGCCATTATCCAGCAACTGATGTTCTGCCAGTATTTTTTCGACGGCCGACACATTTCCGCCTTCGATGGCACACGAATCAACACCCAGCAACGCGGCAGCCGTCATCATATTGCCCAGTGCGATATACGACTGTTTCACCGCCCAGTCGAACAAGGTTTTCGGTGTCTCCAGAATACCGTTTTCCTTCTGGAATTCACGAAAACGCTCTCTCTTCTTTTCCATCATCTCGGGAGAAAGGCGCTGGATATCACGCATCATGTGAGTTACGTGGGAAGAATCGTACCTCATACCATCCCTGAGACAGAGTATGGCAACATAATGGCTTGCTGTGGGCAACTGTCCCTGCGCTCCCCAAGTTACCGTTTTCAATTCGTTTCTTAGCTGAGTATTCTGAATGACGACAAACCGCCACGGCTCAAAACCAAAGGAACTGGGAGACAGACGACCTGCTTCGAGAATGACGTTGAAATCCTGATCGGAAATCTTTTTTGTTTCGTCGAATTTCTTGGTCGCATGCCGGAACTGAAAAGCGGACAGAACATCTTCTCGCGTAACCATAATACCTTCTCCATTTTCACAAAATAATTCACCTCTGCAAAAAAGGCGCCCTGAAAAGGAGCGCCTTTTTTGCCTGAAAAACAGTCTGCGAGTTACTTGGCGTTCCAAAGCGCTACTGTGGTATCCAGCATACGACAGCTGAACCCCCACTCATTGTCATACCAGGACAGAATTTTTACCAACGATCCATCGACAACCCGGGTCTGAGTGGCATCGAAAATACTGGACGCCGGATTGTGATTGAAATCAGACGATACCAGAGGTTCAACGTTATAAGCCAGAATACCTTTCAGCTTGCCTTCCGAAGCTTTCTTCACAACTTCATTCACTTCTTCAACCGAGGTCTTGCGCGATGCATTGAAGGTCAGATCGACAACGGAAACATTGATCGTCGGAACCCGCATGGCAAAACCGTCCAGCTTGCCATTAAGTTCAGGAAGAACAAGGCCTACAGCTGCCGCAGCACCTGTTCTGGTCGGAATGATATTCAGGCCCGCTGCACGTGCACGCCTTGGATCACGATGATAGACATCGGTCAGAACCTGGTCGTTGGTATAGGAATGAACCGTCGTCATCAATCCGTCAACTATTCCAAGCCCTTCATTCAATGCCAGTGCAACCGGAGCCAGACAATTCGTCGTACAGGAAGCATTTGAAATGACGGTATCGCCCGCTTTCAGGACATGCTGATTGACCCCGTAAACAACTGTGGCATCCACATCCTTGCCGCCCGGTGCTGAAATGACGACCTTTTTTGCACCGGCACGAAGGTGGGCAGATGCCGCGGCCTTGGAGGTGAAAATACCGGTGCATTCAAGAACGACGTCAACACCGAGTTCTTTCCACGGAAGTGTTTCCGGATCCCGTTCACCGGTCACGCGGATTCTGTCACCGTTGACAATCAGTTCATTGCCTTCGACAGAAACTTCGGCAGGAAACTTGCCATGCGCTGTATCGTATCTGGTCAGGAGTGCAATTGTATCGATTTCGCCAGGGTTGTTGATGGCAACAATTTCAATATCATGCTGCTTGCCATATTCATAATGGGCACGAAGAACATTTCTTCCGATACGACCGTAACCATTGATTGCCACGCGAATAGCCATAAATTCACTCCTGAATATTTAAAAAAGCCAATTGTAGGATATGCGGACCTTTCGTGAAAGTCCGCATGGAATACTTGTCATCTGCTCAAAACCGCTTCGACTCTGGAAACGACATTATCCACAGTAAAACCGAAATGCCTGAAAAGGATACCGGCTGGAGCGGATTCACCGAAAGATTCCATCCCTATAACGTCACCATCAAGTCCGACGTACTTGCGCCAGTAATCGGAAGCTGCCGCTTCGATCGCCACTCTCGGCAATCCGGCCGACAGGACGCTGTTGCGATAAAGTGCATCCTGTCTGTCGAATACATCCGCCGAAGGCATGGATACCACTCTGGCAGGTATATTTTTCCGTGCCAGTTCTTCTGCCGATTTCATGGCCAGATCTACTTCCGAACCAGTCGCGATCAGAATAACCCTTGCATCCGGCGCATCTTTCAGGACATACGCCCCCTTGCTGATATTGTCTATCTGCTCCTGTGTCCGTTCAAAAAACGGAAGGTTCTGGCGGGAAAGAATCAAAACACTGGGGACCTTGCGGTTTCTGACAGCGCTTCCCCATGCAACGGCTGTTTCGACCGTATCGCACGGGCGCCAGTTTTCCAGACCCGGAATCAGCCTCAGGCTGGCGATCTGCTCAATCGGCTGGTGGGTCGGCCCGTCTTCACCGACTCCGATAGAGTCATGAGTGAATACATAGATCGTTCCGATCTGCATCAGCGCCGACATACGGATGGCATTGCGGCAGTAATCAGAAAACGTCAGGAATGTACCGCCAAACGGAATGAAACCACCGTGCAGCATGATTCCATTCATAATGGCCGACATGCCGAACTCACGAACACCATAATTGATGTAATTGCCGGCCTGCCCGCCACGAATGGCGACGCTTTCCTTCCAGTTCGTCAGATTCGATCCCGTCAGGTCAGCCGATCCTCCCAGAAATTCCGGCAATCCGGGAGCAAGTGCCTCGATGGCATTCTGGCTGGCCTTGCGGGTAGCGATATTTTCTTTTCTGGCAACACAATCGGCGATATACCCCCGGACGGTTTCCCCGAAACCGGAAGGCAACTCACCGGAAATACGGCGCATCAGTTCACTGGCTTCTTTCGGATACTTTTCACTGTATTTTGTAAACAGGGTATTCCATGCCGACTCGAGCTGGTTTCCCTTTTTGCGTGCATCCCAGACTTCATAAATGTCTTCAGGAACGACAAACGGCGGATAATCCCAGCCAATGGCCTTGCGGGTTGCAGCAATTTCCTCATCCCCAAGCGGAGAACCATGTGCCTTGTTCAGCCCGGCCTTGTTGGGAGACCCTTTTCCGATAATCGTCTTGCAGCAAATCAGCGTCGGCCTGTCGGACTGCTGTGCTGCAACGATCGCCGCATCAACAGCAGCCACGTCATGACCGTCCACATCGCGGATCACGTTCCATCCATATGCTTCGAAACGCTCTGACGTATTGTCCGTAAACCACCCCTTGACATTTCCGTCAATGGAAATGCCATTGTCATCGTAAAAAGCAATCAGTTTGTTCAGCTTCCACGTTCCGGCCAGCGAACAGGATTCATGTGAAATGCCCTCCATCAGACAGCCATCACCAAGAAATACATACGTATGATGATCGACGATATCGAAACCCGGGCGATTGAATTCCTGCGCCAGCAATTTTTCAGCGAGCGCCATACCAACCGCATTGGAAATGCCCTGCCCAAGCGGACCGGTTGTCGTATCGACTCCCGGTGTCACGTGAACCTCCGGATGCCCCGGCGTTCTGGAATGGAACTGGCGAAACTGCTTGATATCTTCCATCGACAAGTCATAACCTGTCAGATGCAGCAATGCATACTGGAGCATCGAACCATGTCCGTTGGACAAAACGAAACGATCCCTGTTGAACCAATGCGGATTGGCAGGATTGTGCCGGTAATGCCCGGCCCACAGGGCTACCGCAATGTCAGCCATACCCATCGGCATGCCGGGATGTCCGGAATTTGCTTTTTGAACTGCATCCATCGCCAACGCGCGAATTGCGCTGGCCATTTTCGTAACAGGTAATGTATTGTTCATAACCGCCAAATCAGTGAAAGGATAAAAGGCGTAACAGATTAATTACGCCAACCGGGCTTTTCCCTGTATTCTATCAGAGAGTATTCGCCAGATTAAAATCCATCAACTGTCTTCGATTTGATATGACCCGCCTTTTTTGCGATTTCCCGCTCGTTGCAGGAACAAGTGTTGACCTGCCCAGAGATATGACCAGACACATCATGGTGTTACGCCTGTCTCCCGGCGACGATATTACACTTTTCAACGGCCTTGGAGGTGAATATCATGCGAAAATCATCAGCATGCAACGCCACCAGATCAAAGCGGAAATCATCTCTTTTTCCGGACACGAGACGGAACTTCCCTACAAGATAACATTGGCACAAGGCATCCCTGAAGCCGGGAAAATGGACTGGATCATTGAAAAAGCCGTTGAACTGGGTGTTCAGAAAATCATACCGGTCGCGACACTGCGTTCTGTTGTCCGGCTGAATGCCGAACGCACCGGAAAACGGCTGTCACGCTGGCAATCAATCGTCATCTCCGCTTCCGAACAATGCGGAAGAAACCGTCTGCCCGATATCGTCCCACCAGTCAGTTTCAGCGATTGCATATCATCTCTTTCCGGTTCATCCGCCATGATGTTCAGTCCGCGCGCCACTGAATCGCTGGCATCCCGGATTGCCGGACAAACTCCACATGACGTCACGTTGCTGATCGGCCCGGAAGGTGGCTTTTCACCGGAAGAAGAGGAACTGGCACATCAAAACGGTGTCACTTTCCTGTCCATGGGCCCCAGAATACTGAGAACCGAAACGGCAGGTCTTGCCGCCGTTTCCGCCATCAACGCTTTCTGGGAACAATCACATTGACCAAGCGTATAAAGGAAAAAATATGGCCGGACTGACTGAAAAAGAAAAAATGCTTTCAGGACAACTTTATTACTCGAACGACCCTGTTTTGAAACGGGACCGCGATCACGCCATCTCGAAAACACGGGCCTATCACAATTTACCGCCTGAAGCGACAAAAGCCAGGCTGGAGATTCTCAAAAATCTTCTGGGTTCCTGCGAACCGGATGTCGAAATCGTTTCGCCTTTCCATTGCGACTACGGCTATAACCTGTACATCGGCCATCACTTCTATGCTAATACAAACTGCGTTTTTCTGGACTGCGCCGAAATACGCATTGGCAACCATGTATTTCTGGGACCGAATGTCCATATTTACACGGCCAATCATCCACTGGACCCTGAACTGCGAAAACAGGGACTGGAAAATGCATTTTCCGTTACCATAGAAGACGATGTCTGGATCGGTGGCGGAACGATCATCAATGCAGGGATTACCATAGGTCGTGGCGCAACAATCGGTTCCGGAAGCGTCGTCACCCGTGATGTCCCGCCCCATGTTCTCGCGGCAGGAAATCCATGCAGGATCATACGCCATCTGGACATCCCTCCCAGAAACACCCTAGTCAGTTAAGAGAAGCCGAATGCTCTCGCGTAGCATGAAATGCCAGCTTGGGCCATCTTTCTTCCGTCAGCCTCAGATTGACTCCCGACGTCGCCAGATAAGTCAGATTGCCCGCTGCATCATACGCGACATTATGTGCCAGGGATTTTTCAAAATCGGAGAGCATCTTTCTGTCTTCCGCCGTTACCCAACGTGCACTGCTGATACTGGTTCCCTCGAAAACGGCATCGACGCCATATTCATTCATCAGCCGGCTAGCGACCACCTCGAATTGCAATATACCAACCGCTCCAAGTATCAGATCGCTGCCCAATACCGGTTTGAATACCTGAACAGCGCCTTCCTCGCCCAGCTGCTGCAAGCCCTTGTGCAATTGCTTGACTTTCAGAGGATTCCGGATACGAACCGTACGGAAAATTTCCGGTGCGAAAAAGGGAATACCGGTAAACTGCAATACCTCTCCTTCCGAAAAACTGTCTCCGATCTGCATGTTGCCATGATTGGGCAAACCGATAATATCCCCCGCGTAAGCTTCCTCGACCTGTTCCCGGGAAGACGCCATAAAAGTGACCACACTGGAAACCTTGATTTCCCGGTTCAGTCTCAGATGCCTGAGACGCATCCCTTTCTCAAACCGTCCTGAACAAACTCGCAGAAAAGCAATGCGATCCCGATGTGCCGGATCCATGTTTGCCTGTATCTTGAAGACAAAACCTGAAAATGCCGTTTCAGTTGGCTGGACTTTTCTGATCGTGGCATCCCGTCCAAGAGGAGGTTGTGCCCAGTCCAGAAGCGCATTGAGCACTTCCCGGACACCGAAATTATTGATCGCCGAGCCAAAAAAAACAGGAGTAAGCGTACCAGACAGGAACTCTTCCGGGACAAACGGATTCGATGCACCTTTGACCAGCTCGACTTCCATTTGCAGCTGTTCCATTTCCATCGGGAACATTTCCATGAGCCGCGGATTGTCTATTCCCTTGACCACTTCAAAAGTCTGATCTGCCTTTTCGTTACCGGGAGCAAACAACATGACCTCGTCATTTAAAAGATGATAGACTCCCCTGAAATTCTTGCCCATCCCGATCGGCCAGGTAATCGGCGCACAACGGATCTTCAGCACGGTCTCCACCTCATCCAGCAATTCCAGTGGATCCCGTGCCTCACGGTCAAGTTTGTTCATGAACGTGAGAATCGGCGTATTTCTCATCCGGCAGACATCCAGCAATTTGATCGTCTGCGCCTCGACACCCCGTGCGGCATCGATAACCATCAACGCTGTATCGACAGCCGTCAGCACACGGTAGGTATCCTCCGAAAAATCCTGGTGTCCGGGCGTATCTAGCAAATTGATAATATGGTCACGGTACTCAAACTGCATCACGGAACTGGCAACCGAAATACCACGCTGTTTCTCGATCTCCATCCAGTCGGATGTCGCATGCCGTGCACTTTTCCGTGCCTTGACCGTCCCGGCCAACTGGATTGCGCCAGAAAACAGCAACAGTTTCTCTGTCAATGTCGTTTTGCCTGCATCAGGATGGGAAATAATTCCGAAAGTCCTTCGCCGGGCCACCTCGCGCGCTATTTTTTTCGACAACGCGTCTTTGGATTCCGATATCGCCTCTTCAGCGACAACCGGGTTTTCCGAACCGGATTGGTCAGTCATCATCATGAAAAAATCAATCAGCCAAAAATTCCGGCATTTACTCACCGAAACATGAATTAAATCAGCAAAAATACCCGATAAAATGTATAATTATAAATTGCTTCAAACTTTTCTGTTCACGAAAAGTCCAAATTCTTCTATAAACAGGGGGCGATTTGGATTCGACAGGGGTTGCAAAGCAGAACAGGGCATATCGAGGACTGGAGCCCTCGTAAATCCATCCAGAAAAAAGTAAACGCTAACGATAAAAGTTACGCATTAGCCGCTTAATCCCGGCTATCCCTGCACTGTTTCTTTCCTGGGGCAGGCCGAAAGGCACGTAGGGTCATTTACAGGAAATCGCCTCAAGCTGGGTTACCGGGCAAGAGGCTAAATATCAGGTAACTCGTCCGTCTGGAGCGTGCATATCCGCGTCAGCCGGATCAAATTAAATGATAACGCTAAATATGTAGAACTGTCTGTAGAGGACTTCTGGACGCGGGTTCGAAACCCGCCGCCTCCACCATCCACTAGTTTAAAGCGGTCTTATCCGGTATAAAAAATCAATACAAAACAATGATTTAAGCCACTTTCCAGTATAAAGCGGGCTAATGCGGTATTGCCAAAGCTAACGATTTTCGGTACCTTTTTGGGTACCTTTTCAAAAGTACCGATTTTTCAGGTACCCATTTTTTGGCAGGAGAGTACCCAAATGGCAAAACGGATCATCCCTCTGGTACCCAAACAGATCGACAACGCAAAACCCAAAAACAGCACCTACACCCTTTTTGACGGAAGCGGCCTGTATCTGGAAATAGCCCCGACAGGCTCGAAACTCTGGAAGATGAAAGCCAGTCTGAACGGGAAGGCTGTCAAGCTGTCATTTGGCAAATACCCGGATGTATCGCTGGCACAGGCCAGAAAGAAACGGGATGAGGCGCGTAAACTGATTGCCGAAGGGATAGACCCACGGGAAGAAAAGAAAGCACGTATAGAGGCAGAAAAGGCCAAAACAGAACATACCTTTGAAAAGGTAGCGCGTGACTGGCACACCAGCAGATTACCGGAATGGCAGCCGGTCACAGCAAGAAACACATTGAACCGGCTGGAGCTGGATATTTTCCCCGTACTGGGCAATCAGCCGATAGCAGATATTACCCACCAGCAGATAATCGACGTTCTGAAAACCATAGAAGCCAGAGCAGCCGATATTGTAAATTACGAGGATTATCACTAATGGCTGAAATGTTTAACCCACCTCATCCGGGCAGTCTTGTGAAGGAAGCAATGGAAGACCTTGGATTGAGTATCAATGCTTTTGCGAAGAAATTAAAGGTCTCTCCTGCAACAATTCAGAGGATTGTCACTGAGAAATCGGCTATTTCTCCGGAAATGGCCTTGCGCTTGTCCGCGACAATCGGGAGTTCTGCAAGGTTGTGGTTGCAGTTGCAGGCCGATTATGATTTGTGGCATGTCAGAGAACGTATCACCCCCCTTGAACTGCACTCATTGAGGCAATAACAATTTGATAAAACGAAGAGCCGGAGTGATCCGGCTTTTTTATTATGGCTACAAAAAAACCATCGCTGAGGGTGGGATTAGAAAATAAACGATAGATTACACGGTGTTAATCATTCTCCGAGCCTGTAACGCATTCAGTGGACATTTTTCAGAGACAGGTCGAAATCTTTTCTCCGAATTCGATACAGAAACAGTTCAAAGCAAAAAATACATCATATGCACATTTTGCACAGATGCTCTTTCCGGTTTGAAGCAGAGACGTCCGAATGGCAAATACTGAATTTTCTGTAAATGTTCTTCCAGATTTGGGAAAAGCAAAAAAATGCATCCCGTTGTATGATTACTGCCAGACAAAAACATTTAGGGGCTGATGAATTACAGCAGTTCGTGACAGGATAGCAAGCAATTTTGGGTAGATATTATATTTTCTAATCGGCAAAACCTAATGTTTATGCGACATACAGTGCATAACTTGAAACCCCGCCGCGCTTGTGAAGCACTCCTGTGTACCAAAAACATCCCTTCTCTTTTCTGTGTTAAACTCGTTTCAGTCTGACAGGGCATGTCGTATCAGACCGTGAAGAAATCGTAAAACCTGGAGGAATATGAGGTTAGTTCGATACCGTAAAATTTCCCATTGTGGGAATATTTGTGACGAAAACCAGCTCTTTTCCTCTAGGCAATCTCGTTGAAGCAGTAACCCACCGAAGAGATGAGAGCACGACTGCTCTGACTCAGTAAGAATCTCCTGCATTCAGGCTGGGGAGGATATCAATTGGCTGGAACTTTTTTCATGGAAATCTCAAAAATTCGTATTCTCGTCACCCGTGCCGGTGAAATGCAAGGACCGACTATTACAGATCTGGCTTATCTCGACGGTATTCCATATGCTGTTTTCGAATGGGAAAACAGGGAAGGTTCCGATCCGCTTCCACTTTACAAGGTACGTCTGGATCCACGCGGACTGATGCAGCTTCCACCAAGCGCAAACAGTAATCTGAAATATCAGTATCGCCTTTCTGTCGAAGACCCAAGGCCATTTTTCTGATAGCGTGTATCCGGATCCGGTTTCCAATTCTGCAGGCATTCACTGGCCATGACAACAAAACATCCTGACGATGAAATTGACAACATCATCTGGTCCGAAATCGAATCAGACGGTTCGAAAGGTGATTTTATCTGTTATGTCATTCATTCTCCCGTGAATGCCAAATTTCTCGAAAAGGCAAAACAGCGAATCGATACAGAACCAGATCCTGACTCACTTGTTCCGGTAAAATACCTGGACGCCATCAAACGAATCGAAGAACTTGCACGGAAAAACGATCCTGTCGCATCATTTCACATGGGCAAAATCCATGCGCTTGGCATTGCCGTTCCCCAAAACCTTTCCGAAGGAATTCACTGGTACGAGAAAGCCGTCGAACTGGGTGAACCCAGAGCGTATGCCAACCTGGGCTGGTTCTACCAGTCCGGTTATGGCGTTGCCCAAAATCCGTCGAAAGCCTTTGAACTGCTTTCCTTTGCCGCTGAACATGGCGTCCTGTCTGCCAAGGCTGCCGTTGGCATAATGCTTTTGAAAGGTGAAAATACCGACCCGGATCCCGCATCGGGATTGCAAAAACTGGAAGAAGCATTCAACGAAGGTTATCTTAATGCAGGCAATCACCTTTCCGATATTTATTTTGAAGGCAGGTATGTCGAAAAAGATATCGAGCTTGCCCATCAGTGGCTGTGGAAAGTGGCTCACCACGGTGACGAAAGATCCATGGCTATTCTGGGCCATTACCTTATTACCGGCAGTCATGGCAAAACCGACCCCGAAGCCGGTCTGAAACTGATGTACATGGCTATCGAGGAAAAATTTCTGCCGGCCTATTTATGGCTGGGAACTCTTTATAAAAAAGGGCACGGCGTCAGACAAGACACCAGAAAAGCATTCGACTTGTTCCGTGAAGGAGTCCATGCCGGAAACAAGGACTGTGAAAAAGCCATCTCGATACTTCTGGCCGAACAAAATAACACCGGCACAAATACTTCGAAATCACTTCACTAGTTTTCCTGAAACGCTGAAAAATCTTTTTCGAGCGGAATCTCATGTATTCCTTACCACCTGAATTCATGAATAATGCTATCGTATACATGAATTCTGTCGTGCTTTCAACAGGGAATAAAAATGCTGCGCCAATGTTCAATTATTTTCATTTGCCTCGCCATTGCAGAGCTGATCGTTCACGTAACTGGCATTCATTTTCCATCATCTCTTCTGGGAATGCTGATATTGACTTTTGCACTTAAAACCGGTCTGGTCAAACTGGAATGGGTAAAAGGACTTTCCGATTTTCTCCTGTCCCACCTAGGTCTTTTCTTCGTCCCTCCCGGAGTAGCGCTGATGCTTTATCTGGGAATCATCCAGGCACAACTTCTGCCGATCATGGCTGCAACTATTATCAGCATGCTGCTTGTTCTTGCTGTTACGGGCTGGGCCTATCAATTTATCCGTAAAATATTATGAGTGAATTTCTACACAGCGAACTGTTTGCTGTTACATTGACGATAGGTCTGTTCTGGGGAGCGCAACTGATCCAGAAGCGACTTCGATCGGTCATTCTGAACCCGATTCTGGTTGCCATCATTCTGATTATTCTTGTCCTGAAAATCGGCGATATCCCGTATGAAACCTATTATGAAGGCGGAAAATACATTGAATTCCTGCTGAAACCGGCCATTGTCGCTCTGGGAGTACCTCTTTACCAACAAATCGAACAGATACGCAAACAGGCTGTTCCCATTCTGGCATGCCAGCTTGCCGGCTGTATTGTCGGCGCAGCATCGGCTTTCCTTATCGCACAATATTGCGGCGCCACGCTGGATGTCGCCATCTCGCTCGCCCCAAAATCGGCCACAACCCCCATCGCCATGGAAGTATCCAGACTGACCGGAGGAATCCCATCCCTGACTGCAATCATTGTGATCGTGACCGGCATTCTTGGCGCCATTTTCGGCCTCAAATTCCTCAAGCTGATCGGAGTGAAAAGCCCTATTGCCCAAGGGCTCGCCCTGGGCGCTGCCGCCCATGCAGTAGGCACATCACACGCTATGGACAGGAATGTCAAACTGGGCGTTTATTCCAGTCTGGGTCTGATTGTCAATGGAACACTGACCGGAGTACTGACACCTTACATCCTTCATCTTCTCGGCATATGAGCCACACTCCGGCAGGCAAAACCAGCCTGCCGGTACATTTTACACGGCGACAAAACGGATGGTTCCTTTCTGTTCCTGCCGCTTCAATCTACCCAGGTTTTCCAGATAGTTCAGATGTGCAATGGATTCTCCCATGGCAAAGATGCACTGGTGTGCATCCACAATTTCTCTCTCGAACAGGACCGGCAGTATGTCACATGCCGTATGCGGAACCACGCAAGCTGCCAGAACAGCCTTGCACCGCTTCCGGTGATGTTCTTCCAGAAACCTGACTCTCGCATGTATTCCCCTGAAAGGGCGGCCATGTGAAGGCAACACAAGCGTATCGTCAGGCAAATCCAGATACCGCCGGATGGAAACCAGAAAATCTTTCAGGGGATTCCCCAAAGGACTGGAGGCCATGACGGGAATATTGGTCGAAATACTGGGCAGCAACATGTCACCTGAAATCAGAATATTCAACTGGCGGCAATAAAAAGAGGCATGCTCCGCCGAGTGTCCATAACCGACGATCACTTCCCACTCATTCGAACCAACCATTATCCGGTCACCGTCACGAATACAACGAAATGTCGAAGGAAGCACTGGACATCCCTGCTCGTACATATCACCATACATTTTCAGCGCTTCCACACGGGAACCATCCAGACCATGCAATTTGAACAAATGAATCATGGCTTCAACCGAACAGGTTTCCAGATGGTTCCGACGCGCCAGTGCAGTCAGATATTCTCCCTGTGTGATCCACAAGGAAGCTCCCGTTCTTTTTTCAAGCCATCCGGCCAGACCGATATGATCGGGATGATAGTGAGTGACCACTTGTCTCGCCAGTGGATAAACGGAAAGGCATTTTTCCCAGACCATCCTGCCAGTATTCCAGGCCACACCGGTATCTACTGCACACCACCCTCCTTCATCCTCAAGCAGCCAGATATTTACGTGATTCAGTACAAAAGGCAATGGCATACGCATCCAGCGAACTTCTGGCACGATTATTACAGGAACGTCTGCCGGGACTGTTTTATCAAAAGGATATGTAATTTCCGTCATGACCGAATATGGAAAATATCCGAAAAACTGGAATTTTAGCGCCAATTTTCAGAAACAGTCTGCGTCAGGAACTATCGCTACATGAATAGGAGTACCAAAATGAGCAGAAATATTAACTGGCAAAGCGCCTTTAATTCTCTTGAATTCAAAAAGCAAAAAACAACTGACTGAAAAATTTGGAGTCTGTAAAAGATACTGTGGAAATTCAAAAACCGATAATTCAGGAGAAAAATCAGAATGGAATTTCCAGCCATGAAGCAGGATAAGATAGACAGAATCATCAGCCAGCCAGGGGGAAATTCGACGCGGGATTGCCGAATGCAGGGATCTACAAAATGTACGACATGACAGACGACGTAGTCTGCTACATATTGATGCCGGACCTGCCGGTAACAAAAAGAATCCCGGAAGGAATAATGTACGAAGGAAACTCGATAGGAGCGATCAGCTGCCTGAAAGTCCGGGTACACGTCGTCCCCATTTCCGGCAGATAAAAAACAGAAATCCGCAAAAAAAAATGAGAAATTCAAAACCGAACCTGCAAGAGGCTATAAGAGGCTGAAACAAAGCCTGCAAGAGCCTGTGCACACATCCTGAAAACATCCTTCAGAAACAACCTGAAAACCTTTCACCGAGCGATCAGATAACAAACAGAAAGCACTGAAAATGCACAATGTCACATACTCAAAACAGTCCTGAAAGCAGCTATTTCATTGATTCACCCTGCATCACTTTACATATTACAAATATTCATAGCCTTTTTTTCAAACCATAACCAGAAATTATTAAAAGAACCATCGAATCTTTATAAAACCGAAAAACTTGCAGGCGGAGAAAACCGCCTGTTTACATCGTCGGGACTTACAGGCCATCAATCCCGGCTATTTTCTATCCTTTTAAAACCGCGGGCACAATATGACGAATAAAGCTCCGGAAACAAGGACAGACTATCCCTTACCGAGGCAAGTTTCCCTTATTTTGGTGATAAATTAAAGGGAATTTACGCTTACAGCAATTGACTATCCCTTAAAATATGGCGCAATATAAGGGAATAGATGGAGACTAAGGGAATGAGAGCATTTAATTATTCAGCGATCAGAGATCAGAAATGGGATTCGGAAATTCTCGGACTTATTGCCGCAATCTACAAAGAAGCCGGAAAGCAGGAGCTTTACCTGAAGCATCGACCGGAGGAATTGGAAAAACTGGTTGAAATTGCAAAGATTCAAAGTACAGAGGCATCCAATGCCATTGAAGGTATTGTTACTACAAACACCCGAATCAGACAACTGATTGAGGAAAAAGCGACTCCAAAGAACCGGGATGAACAGGAAATTGTCGGATACCGCGATGTACTTTCTATCATTCACGAAAGCTTTGATGCCATCCCTCTGACAAAAAATTATATCCTGCAGCTTCACAAGATTATGTACAGCCATATGAACAATCCGATGGCCGGACAGACAAAGAATATCCAAAATTATATTAGTGCAACTTATCCGGATGGACATACCGAAGTTCTTTTCACTCCGCTTGCTCCCTTCGAGACACCCGCGGCATTGGATCGAATTTGTGAAGAGTACAGCAGGGTGATCGGAAACATGGAACTGGAGCCCCTGATTGCGATACCGGTTTTCATCCACGATTTCCTGTGTATCCATCCCTTTAATGATGGAAACGGCAGAATGAGCCGTTTACTGACTACTCTGCTCCTGTATCGTTCCGGGTTTTACGTTGGCAAATACATTTCCCTGGAAGCAAAGATCGCGAAAAATAAGGATTTGTATTATGACGCGTTAAGCCGCGCTCAGCATGGCTGGCATGAAGGAACCGGGGATGTTGTTCCGTTCGTCAAGTATCTGCTGGGTACTATTCTGGCTGCATATAAAGACTTCGGAGACAGATTCGCCATTGTAGAAGAAAAGCTTCCTGCCATTGATATGGTTCGCAAGGCTGCCGGCAACCGGATCGGTCGTTTTACAAAGCAGGATATTCGTGAGCAGTGTCCACACTTAAGCTTGAGTTCGGTAGAAGGTGCATTAAGAAAAATGGTCGCAGCCGGTGAACTGAAGCGCGAAGGTGCCGGAAAATCCACTTACTACATTCGCTTGAAATAATGGGGTGTCCTTACGGTCGGTTTTGCAAGCTTTAAAAGAAAACCGCAGTCAATCTGAATAGTGATCATTACATAGCCTGGTTTTCAGTTTTGTGCCGGAAATCAGGCTATTGAGCATTTGTTGCGTGTTCTAGAAAACGAGAGATGCGGCTGTTGGCTTGGGAAATCCAGATCCTTCAACTGCATATAACTTGATGTGAGAAGAAACGAAAAACATGACTCGATTCAAGGGCGATGAAAAAATGTTTTTTGAAATCTGTTCGGTTTTGTGCGATATAGATCCAAAAACCATTATGTCATTTGTAATGCGTGCAAACATGAATGATCGCGGAAGACAGTTGTACCGGATATCCTCATGCACAGATTTAGTGATTACATCAATAATAGTGTTAAAACAATTTTTATACCAGAAATCGAGGAGTATGGAAGCGAGCTTTTGGCAATGATAGAAGATCACAAGGATATACATTTTATGTTGGCGAATCGCTATCAGCATTGGATAGATATTCTTGGCAAGCAATGCAATGGCGGTACCCGCTCGTGCAAAATTTATATGTACCAGTCTGAATCTGACAAACAAATACCTCTCAAACCGGGAAAATGTCCGATGATGTCGAGACTAGTACAGATAAATGTCCACAGAATGCGTTACAGGCTCTTTTGCTTCTGGCATTTTTCACCCTGCTGTTTTTGGGACTGTTCTTGATACAGGAATTATGAAGAACCCGCAGACCGATCCGGCGATGCAGAGTCCGTTTTCTCTGGCAAAACCAGATTCCTGAGCCATCGCACGGCATTTCTCATTCTTCCGTCCAATGCATAATCAAGCAACGCCACCCGCTCCTCAGCATGTTCCTGGCGCAAACTTTCCGTATCGGGAGCAGGCAAATGCAAATAACCGTCCACCTCACCATGATTCCTGTGGATCTTCATTCCCGCCTTTTCCGCTATGCATAACATGGGCTTGTTCGAGGCCAGACAATGGATATAAAGCGTATTGACATGATTATTGCGGCAATGGATCGCTGCCCTGTCGAACAGTTTCGTTCCCACATTTTTCCGCCGCATCGGCGCCGAAACAGATACACCGAATTCAGCGATCCGGTCAATGCGATCGCCTTCTAGCGCAGGCAATGCAACCGGGTCAAGAAACGCCAGATGCCCGACCCCCACCAGATTGTATGTACTCTCATAAACGCCGAAAACAGTATCCCGGGTGAAATCGATATTCTGGACATACCGATTGACCGCTTCATCCGGCAGGGCCGCTCCGAAACGCAATCTCCTGTCTGACGGACTCAGCCCAAGAAAATGATTGAGCATAAAAGGCCGATCCTGTTCGGAAAGTTCCCTAACGAAAATGACAGGATTGTTCTCCATTCTCTCCTTTTCCGGTTAGACAACCTTGAAAACAGTCCAGTCCGGACATTCACAATCAAGACGCCACGTCTTTTTTGCCAACCTCGATTTTCTTGATATGTCCGAAACGCATGGCATTGACGGCATCCGCTGCCGCATCGACACGTGCATTATGCAATGCCCGGGGAATCTCCTCGGAAGCATCGTCCATGGACTGGATAATGGCTGCCGCATCAATACTTTTAGCCGCATTCAGGATCATCATCCAGTAATCCCGTTGCGGAAAAGGGATATCCTCGAAACTGACCGTATCCGATTTGCGTCCTCTCAAATCACATTCGGTTGCATTGATGACATCAATGAACCGTTCGGGACGACGAAAGGCATCACACCGTTCAAGCACCATAACTGCCGTTTTGGAACGCAATTCGGAACTCCGCCGGATATTACCGTGTTCTCTGGCCGTCATGACCGCAATATCGCGATACATGTTCGACACATGCAGTCGACGGCAGACATTGTCCACCAGAGGCGCACCTCGTTCTTCGTGGGCACGGTGATGAGGCCACTGATTTGGAGGAGTCGTTCCTTTTCCAAGATCATGCAGAAGTACGGCAAAACGAACCGTCAGAGGATAATTTTTCCTGGCGGAATAATCCAGAGCCAGCATGGTATGAAGCCCTGCATATATTTCCGGATGATATTTTTCAGGCTGCGGGACATTCCATAACGCTTCGATCTCGGGGAAAATACGTGCCAGAGCACCGCACTCATGCAAGACACCGATCATGCGTGAAGGTTTTTCTTCCATCAACCCCTGGGACAATTCTTTCCAGATTCTTTCCGGAACAAGTGCATCCACCTCGCCGGAAGATACCATGTTCTTCATCAGTTCCATGGTTTCGGGCGCTACCGAAAAATCAGTATATCTTGCAGCAAAACGCGCCAGTCTGAGAATTCTTACCGGATCCTCGCTGAACGCTTCTGAAACATGACGGAGAACTTTGTCTTCAATATCTCTTTTGCCCCCAAAAGGATCGATCAGTTCACCTTCCTCAGACATGGCCATTGCATTGATCGTCAAATCCCTGCGAAGCAGATCTTCCTCAAGTGTCACGTCAGGAGACGCATGGAACACAAATCCCTTGTAACCCGGCGCCACTTTCTTTTCCGTTCTTGCCAGTGCATATTCCTGCTTGGTTTCCGGATGCAGAAAAACCGGAAAATCCTTCCCGACAGGCTTGAATCCCAGCGACAACATTTCCTCGACAGTAGAACCGACAACGACATAATCCATGTCATGGACCGGTCGTTCCATGACAACATCCCGCACAGCGCCACCAACGGTATATATTTTCATAAGTTCTGCTCGATATAAATTCGTGACAGACATTCTTTCATGCCACCATGTCCGGACACCTGTTTTTCTTTCCACTTCTTCAGATTATAAATGGTTTTCGGATTTTTCATGGCGTAACAAATCCCAACCTTTTTTTCAGCGATTGGGGTTTTTCTTCAAACAGTGCGGCATAATAAGTCGCATTGGACATCACATTCTTGACATAGTCACGCGTTTCCGTAAAAGGAATCGTTTCCGCGAATATCGCACCGTCGACTGTTCTTGACAATGTCGTTCTCCAGTTCTTAGGTCTTCTGGGACCTGCATTGTAGGCAGCCGTAGCCAATACCTGGGAACCGTCCAGATCATTCAATACCATATTCAGGTAATTGGTCCCCAGCAACACATTGGTTTCAACACTGTTGATCTTTCCCGGGCGATATTCACTCAACCCGATTTTCCTGGCTACATATTTTGCCGTGGCCGGCATGATCTGCATCAGACCGGATGCGCCCACAGAAGATTGCGCATTCATGACAAAACGGGACTCTTGCCGGACAAGTCCATAAGTCCATGCCATATCCAGCCCCAACTGTCCCGTCGCGTCCCTGACAGTTTCCCGGAAAGGAGTGGGAAAACGCTGAGTGAAATCCACTTCAGTCCGGGTTCTGTCCGATGTATTGACCATTCTGTCCAGCAGATTTATTTTTCTGGCATATTCGGCAGCGACCAACAATTGATGCTCATCCATTTTGCGTAATTGCCAGTTCCATTCACGGATACCTTCGAAACGCCAGTTCATTCCGAGAAATTTCTGTGCCAGCCGGAAACCCGGATTGCTGGCCATGGCAGCTATTTCTGATTCCGGAAAAGATTTTTTGTCCTTGCGGACACTGACGTGTCCACCCAGTTCCTCCAGAGCCAGTTGCCCATAAAAGTGGTATTGGCCGGCAATGGATGAAAACAGCCTGTTTGCCTGTCCCTTTTGCCCCAGTGCAACAAGTGCCCGCCCTTTCCAGTAAATCCACGAGGGTTCCTTTTGCAGCGAACCCGGCATCTGGTTGATCCATTCATGAACCAGATGCCAGTCCTGCCGACGCAATGCCGTCCTGACTTTCCATTCATGGGCATAGGAAGAAATATCGGACATGGATACAGACGCCTTTTTCCAGTAATCCAGTGCATCCGGAGACAAGGCTATGGATGCCGGAAGAGCAATCAGCGACCAGCCGATCGCCTGTTCTCTCCTGCCAAGAAAAGGCAACGCTTCGTCAAGATACTGTGTTGCCAGTATGCGGTCTTTTCTAGCCAACCTGCCCAATGCAAGCAAGTAGAGCTCATGAGAATTCCTGTCTGCTCCGATTCCCCTGGCCAGAACGGAAACCGGCAATTCCACAGCTTTCGAGATATCCGTTTCCTGCACCCCCGACAAGGCCGCGAGGCGGACCGCCAAAGCAATCAGATTGTTTTCGGAAGCCAGCCGACTCTGGTACCAGATATCATCATCACTGAATTGTTTTCTGTCCACAAGATCGGAAACCAGCGAATAACAGGCTTCGCCATATTTCCTAGGCCTGACGAGAAGTTCGCGCGCTTCTTTCGCGACAGTCAATCCCTTGTCTGCCTTAGACATCAGGGCATAACACTTGACCTGTGTGTCATCGTCCAGTTCGAACAGTGGATAGTGTCTGTCGAAACTGTCCCAGTCCCGCCTTTTTCCCTGTACAAGCAGCCAGTCATTTCTCAAACGGTCGGCAATCGCCGTACCCTTGTATCTGGTTAAATACGCATCGATTTCCTCTTCATTGGCATTGCGCAAATTCGATTTGAGAAGATAATAGTCAACGTAGGAAGGTACAGGATAATTTTTCAGGTTGTCGGCCAGTTGAGCGGCACGTGCGATATCCTCTTTGCGTGCAGCTTCTTTCAGCTGCCTGAAAGACTCATCCTGAACCGCTGTCGTTGTCAGATCCGGAGAGGCTTCAACATATGGAAAGACAGCCAGCGCCAAAACCAGCAACAACAACTTCTTGAATCTTGCGAGCATGAGAACCTCTCTTATCCAGTATTTTGAAATTGTTTATCAAGATGCTCCGTAAAACGATTGCCCTTCAGGTCGGAGATATAAGGAGCAGGTTGTGTTAAAATCCTCTCTGGCGGCAGGGCGTGCCGTGTCAGCCTGTGGAGAGTCCGTGAGACTTGGGGGAATATGAGGTTGGTTCGACGCCGTAAAATTCCTCATCGGGGGAATTTGAAGCAAAAACCAGGCGCAAAATCCTCTGGGCAGTCTCGATGAAGCAGGAACCCGCCGAGGGGATTGCGGTTCCACCGCAACCCAGCAGGAATCTCCGGCATTCATGCTAGGGAAGACATCAAGAGTTTACCACCAGACCTGAATATCAAACATAGCATGCAACCGGCTCCTGTCGAATTCAAGAAAACATTACGGAAAGCGCTTCTTGAAACCAGAAGAAACATGGCAACTGATGAACGCTTCCGCTTTGATCAGGAAATAGGCAGACAAGTTTCACTTTACCTTCATTCCACACCATTCAAAACGATAGGCGTATATCTGCCGATTCAAAGCGAACCGGACCTGTCCGCGTTATACACGGAATTGTCTGCAAGAATGCACCTGTCCCTGCCCGTTACCATTGCCAAAGACCAACCGCTGCAATTCGTCAAGTGGAAACCGGGCGACCGTCTTGTCCGGGGAGCCTACAATGTTTCCGTTCCTGAAATACAGGAACCGGTCGATATGCCCGAAGTTCTGCTGATCCCCTGTGTCGGTTATACGACCAGCCGGTTCCGGCTGGGATATGGCGGGGGATTCTTCGACAGGACATTGGCAAGATACCCGCAAACCCACACTGTCGGGATCGCCTATTCCTGTCTTCTGACAGACTTTTCAACAGAAGAAAACGATATTCCCCTCCAGTGCATTATAACGGAAACAGGAATCATGCTTTAATTCTGTTTTCCCATTCGTTTTTGCCGATTATGCGTATTCTGATCGTTCGTGTTTCCTCACTGGGTGACGTGGTTCACAATCTGCCGGTTCTGGCCGATATTCATCGGCATTATCCGGAGGCAATCATCGACTGGGTCGTTGAAGAACCTTATGTCGGACTCGTGAAACAGAACATGTACGTCAATGAAGTCATTCCCTTCGCCTTGAGACGATGGAGAAAAAACATTTTCTCGCCGGTCACGCGAAAGGAATTTCGCACATTTCTGGACCGGCTGAAACAAAATGCATATGACTATGTATTTGATACACAGGGACTGATCAAAACCGGCATCATTATGGGATTTGCACGCACTGTTGAAAACGGCAGAAAAATCGGCCTTGCCCATAAAACGGACGGATCCGGATACGAGCCCTTGTCACGCATTTTCCATGACGAGAGCATATCGGTCGAAAAACACATCCATGTCGTCACCAGAGGCAGAGAAGTCGTCGCCAAAGCACTGGGCTATACCATCGATACAGTTCCCGATTTTGGTCTTGTCACTCCCGCACCCGATCCGGAATGGCTGCCGTCAAGGCCCTATGCCGTTTTCTTCCACGGAACATCCCGCGACTCCAAAAAATGGCCCCATGCGAACTGGATTGAAATCGGACGCATTCTCACCGAAAACGGACTTTGCATCCTGCTGCCCTGGGGCTCCCCAAAAGAGAAAGAAGAAGCAAAACTGCTTGCCGATACCATTCCCGACTCACGGCTCCTGCCCCGGCTGTCCATAACGGATATGGTTACCCTGACAGGAAAGGCATCTTTTATTGTCGGGGTCGATACCGGACTGTCCCACTTGGCAGCTGCCTTCGACAAACCCACTGTACAGATCTACTGCAACATTCCGCGCTGGCGCACCTGTGCCGACTGGTCAGACAACATCATCAGTCTTGGTGGAGAAAACGAGGTTCCGTCGCTAGATGAGGTAAACCTGGCCGTGCAGCGGCTGCTGCCCAAAATCGGCTAGGTCGCCGCCAGCACTGTACCGGTACTGCCCGGGACAAAATCCCCGGTTATTGTTATCGGGCATATTATTCGTCTGTGGAACCTGTATTGTTCTGATCGGTACTTCTCGGAGCAGACAAGGTAGACAACCGCTGAAGTTCCTGATCGGAAATATAATCAAACACTTTCACTACACGCTGGACACCACTGACGCCACTTGCCACACGCGCGGCCCGATTGCCTTCCTGTTCCGTTACCCGCCCCATCAGATAAACGGTACCACGCTCCGTTACCGTCTTCAGCGACTGCGAAAACAATTGCTTGTCATCGACAAAACTGGCGGCGACCTTGCCCGTAATCAGCGTATCGTTAGATCGTGACGTCAGACTCGACGGGGCCGCGATAGCCAGTTCATTGACAACCGCCTCGACATTCTCGATCTGAGCCATTGCATTTCCTACAGCCTGTTTCATCGCCTCTGTCTGAACTTCCCCGGTCAGCAAGACTTTACGGTTGAAGCTGGTCACATTGACATGACCTTTGTCACCAACCAGATTGTAGGCAGTACTCTCCCCTTTCAGAAGAATAATCTTGTCTTCCGTTTGCGCACCCAAAGTACGCCTGTCCGTCGCAGCCATCGAACCTCCGACAGCACCGCTGGCCATCATGACCGGAACACAGGATGGAAGCGAACATAACATGACGCTTCCGGCGACCAGAACAGCCAGACGACGTTTCCACACTCCTTTTGATGCATTGTTTTTATTCATCTATGTCTTCTCCAAATAATGCAGCATCGATTCCATCGCACAAACAATGAATCACCAGTAAATGAACTTCCTGAATACGTGCCGTCCTGTCATGCGGAACACAGATATGAACATCGGTTTCGGCAAGTATTTTTCCGATTTCGCCCCCGCCTTTTCCCGTCAGGGCAACAATATTCATTTCCCTGTCATGAGCCGCCTCGATGGCTGAGATGACATTGGAAGAATTTCCGGACGTGGAAATAGCTAGCAGCAAATCACCGGGCTGCCCGAAAGCCTGCACCTGCTTGGCAAAAACATCCTGAAAACTGTAGTCATTCCCCACGGCAGTAAGAATGGATGTATCGGTTGTCAATGCCATCGCCGGCAATGGCAGCCTTTCTTTCTCGAATCGCCCGACGAGTTCCGCAGCAAAATGCTGGCAATCTGCAGCGGAACCGCCATTGCCGCAAGCCAGTATCTTGTTGCCTTGCGTCAGGACTGAAAACATCAGATCAGCCGCTCTGGTAATCGGTCCGGCAAGAACCTCTGCCGCCTGTTTTTTCAAATCGGCACTTTCGTTGAAATGCCCGAGTATTCTTTGATTTTTCATCTGGTTACGCTACAAAAAATATTTTCAATCCAATTTACTTCGTTGACATCCTCCCCTCGCTAAAGCAAGGGGATTCCTACAGAGTCAGAGCGCCTGCGCCCTGATCTCTTCGGTGGGTTCCTGCTGCTGGCAACCT
>CAVKGJ010000150.1:0-10738 GCA_963655605.1 Oscillospiraceae bacterium | reverse complement strand
GGCACACATATATCGCAACAGATACAATCTTTCGTAATCAATAACGCCATCTATTTCTCAAATCCCTTCAGGGTTAGCCATTTCCCGGAAGCGACCACTCCTATCTGTTTTTCATTTCATTGACTTTATTTCTGAGCCACTTTTCAACGGACGGAAACACGAATTTGGAAACATCCCCTCCCAGAAACGCGATCTCACGGACAATTGAGCCGGAAATAAACTGATATTGATCAGACGGCGTCATGAAAAGCGTTTCGGCTTCCGGCATCAGATAGCGATTCATGCCGGCCATCTGGAATTCATACTCGAAATCGGACACCGCACGAAGCCCTCTGATAATAACGCTCGCATTGTGTTCCCTCACAAAATCTTTCAATAGCCCCGTAAAGCTTTCAACCCTGACATTCGGATAATGACCCAGCACTTCCTTGGCAATAGCCATCCGTTCTTCCATGGTAAAAAAAGGTTTTTTCGTCCGGCTGTCAGCCACACCGACAATCAGCTCATCAAACAGCCCCGACGAACGGCGAACCAGGTCCTCGTGTCCTCGCGTCAATGGATCGAATGTTCCAGGATAAACAGCAATAACCATTTTGATTCTTTCAGAATTACAATATTTCGTAATCTTACCTCAAGATGGACTCGACACCTTCATTTCAAGCAGATGATAATAAACCTGCCCTGCCTGCCCCTCACGAATGATCTGCAAACCGGAAATATCATCCTTTATCCATGATCCCAATTTTTCATTCGAAACCAATTTACCGGATTCCATATAAACCAGACCATTGTCTGCCAGCATTCGGACGCAAAGAGGCAAAACTTGCGGCAACAAATCCTTTTGAAAAGGAGGATCAAGAAAAATGAGATCGAACTTTCTGCCGGCACGGGCAAACTGGCCTGCCAACTTCAGGGCATCTGCACAATAAATCGAAACCTGAACGGCATCCAGTTTTTTTCTGACAGCCTGTAATTGCGTGCAAGCCGTTCCATTCTCTTCGATCATCGTCACATGCGCAACTCCCCTGCTGGCCGCTTCAAAACCAAGCGCTCCGGTTCCGGCAAACATATCCAGGCAATGCATCTTGCCAAAATCGTTTCCACGCAAATGCACCAGCCAATTGAACAGCGTTTCACGAACCCGCTCGGATGTCGGTCGCAACCCTGCCACATCGGCAACCACAAGCGGCGTCCGTTTCCACATCCCGCCAACAATGCGCACCCTGTTCTCCTGCATTCCGGCCGGAGAATTCCTTCCTTTCTGTTTTCTGTGGACCATATCCCGATGCAATCCGCCCCGATATCCGCCTTCTCAACCAACCGATCACTTACCGACCACAACTGTAACCATTTTGCCGACAGAAAGTTTCCTGTTCATCGCCGCCCGGACATCAGCTGCCGAAACTCGCTCCACATTGGCGGTCCATGTATCGAGATAATCAAGCGGCAGCTGATAATAACCAATCATGGAAACCAGTTCCAGCATTTTCCGATTGTTATCCATCTGCATGACAAAACTGTTTACAAGATGATCTTTCGCAGCCTGCAATTCCGCCTCGGAAGGTCCGTTCTGCAGGAAAACACCCAATGTGGAATTAACCACCTTTAAAGCCTCATCGACCTGTTTTTTTTCCGTCTGCAAACCGATAATGAACGGTCCCTCCTGCAACATGGGCTGGAACTTGCTGTATACGCTATAGGACAATCCCCTCTTTTCCCTGACTTCCTGCATCAGCCTGGAAGAAAAACCGCCACCGCCCAGAATATAATTTCCAACCGTCAGGGCAAAGAAATCGGGATCACCCCGTTTGACCGCAGGCATTCCCAACAGAACATGCGCCTGTGTCGCCGGATGCGAAACAGTGTCTGCCCGGCCGGCCATTGCTTCGACAGCGGGAAGAACAGGCAAATCCTGATTCGACACTTTCAGGTTTCCGCTGATCTCCTCAGCGATCTCTCTGGCCCGTTTCCGGTCAATATCGCCGACAATGCCGATAACCGCCCGATTGGCAACATAATGGGTTCTGTGGAAATTGACAAGATCATCACGAGTTATCGATACAACCGATTCCGGTGTCGGGCTTTTCCCATATGGATGGTCTCCATAAATATCCTGTCTGAAAATTTTTGCTGCAATCGGTTCAGGTCTGGTCAATTCATCCTTGAGCGAAGCGACAACCCGAGCCTTGTCACGTTCAAGCAATTTCTGCGGAAACGACGGCATGGACAAAAACCGTGACATCAATGCAATAGCCTTTTCCGACTCAACCGGTCCTGACAGGACTCGCAGGCTGTATCCTGCTCTGTCCATACTCATCTTGTTGCCATGCAGTGTACCTGTATCGGCAAAAGTATCCAGAATCCACGCTTCCGGAATCGAATGCCCGTCTGCAGAAAAAGCGCCTTTATCCAGCAAGGCGTTCGTCAGTGCAGCCAGACCGCTTTTTCCCGCAGGATCACGACGTGAACCGGCGTCAAATTCGACACTGATATCCAAAACGGGAATCGCATGTGTTTCGACAAACAGGACTTTCGCGCCATTGGCCGTCACCCATTGCTGAATGGGCATCGCAGCCGAAGCCGGCAAACCGATCCACAGACACGCCAGCATTCCTGCAAATGCAAGACGGATAAACCTGAGCACATTCATTGTTTCAAGATTTCCTGTTTTCATCATAAAAATATTCACCGTAATCACTGTTTATCTGCCTGCAGTATCAGGCAAAGCTACCGGAACGAGTGTCGCTACCGTCAATACGTCATCCGAAAAATATTTTTGCGCTACCCGTTGTACCTGTTGGGGAGTCACTGCTTTCAGTTTTTCAATGATCCGTTCTATCTGTTTCTGTCCGATACCGCTCATTTCCAAAATACCGATTTCCATCGCCTGGCCGAACATGGAATCCCGCTTGTAAATCTGCGATGAAACCAGTTGCATTTTCACCCGCTGCAATTCCTGTTCGGAAATACCATTTTCGGCAATATCGGCCACTTCACGGCGCAATCGTTTCTCCAATTCGTCAACCGTGATGCCATTCACCGGCATACCCTGCAATATAAACAGGGCAGGACCGCGTGAAAGCGCCGAATAATCCGCTCCGACTGCCAGCGCCACTTGCTCCCCACGCACAAGAGAAGCCGAAAGCCGTGCATTATCATAACCGTCCAGCACGGAAGCCAGTACCTCCAGTGCATAGACATCCTCATCCTTTTCCACGTCCTTCAGAACAGGAACCTTGTAAGCCATGACAATCATCGGATTTTCGGCCGGTGCGGAAACCGCAACCCGCCTGATACCTTGTTGTTCGGGTTCCGTCTGGGGTTTGACCGGAATGATCTTTCTGGACCGTATTTTGCCAAAATGTTTTTCCGCCATCTTCCGGACTGCCAGCACATCAACGTCACCGACAACAACCATCGTGGCATTATTTGGCGCATACCACTTTTCATACCAGCCCCTGGCGTCATCAACCGTCATATTTTGCAAATCATCCATCCAGCCGATAACCGGCCAGTGATAGGGATGCGCGACAAAAGCAACTGCCCGCAAGGCTTCATCGACACGCCCTTCCGGCTGGTCATCCGTTCTCCAGCGCCGCTCTTCCATGACAACCTTGATTTCCTTTTCAAAATCCGATTTCCTGAACTGCAAATTGTTCATGCGATCGGCTTCCATCTCCATCATTTTCTCAAGACTGCCGCTGGGAACCTGCTGGAAATAGGCCGTATAATCAGTATTGGTAAAGGCATTGTCCCTGCCGCCCAGTTTGGCAACCGTTTTGCTCAGGCTCCCGTCTGGATATTTCGGTGTTCCCTTGAACATCATATGTTCCAGGACATGCGCGACACCGGTTGTTCCATTCGTTTCATCCATAGACCCGACGCGATACCAGACCATATGTACAGCAACAGGAGCCCGATGGTCTTCCTTGACGATGATTTTCATACCGTTTTCAAGATAAAACTCTTTTGCCGGCTCGGCCTGTACCCCATTTTGTACACTGAACAGGGCAAACATCAGACCAAAAAGAAATTTTCGGATTTTCATATTTACAGCTCTGCTAAAATGACAATATCAATGGATCTTGAATCTCGCTCCCAACTTCAGCTTGTAATGATTTCCAATGTTTAGTTTTTTCAAAAAGAAAACCGATGCTGCCAGGACAGAAGAAAAAAACGGCCAACCGGTCTCTTCCGGTGACACACGTGAAATTCCGGATGCTTCCGCACTAGCCGCATCTGCTGTCAATATAGAGACTTCCCCCTCCGTTGCCAAGCCGGAAGAAGAAAAAAAACAGTCCTGGCTGAGTCGTCTCAAGACGGGACTGGCCAGAACATCGGCGAACCTGAACATTTTCGGTGGCACAAAAATCGACGAGGAATTGTTTGAGGAACTTGAGACCGCCCTTCTCGTCTCGGATGTGGGGCTGCCCGCCACGGAATATCTTCTGGAGGCACTCCGCAGGAAAGTCAGGGAAGAACACCTCACACAACCGTCGGAAATCAAGACCGAACTGGGCAGACTGCTAACCGGCTTGCTGGCACCACTTCAGAAAAGTCTTGAAATCGGAAAACATTCCCCGCTGATCATCATGATGGCCGGCGTCAATGGCGCCGGAAAAACGACCACGATCGGAAAACTGGCCAAACATCTCCAGAACAATGACCAGACTGTCCTGCTGGCAGCCGGCGACACTTTCCGCGCCGCAGCACGTGAACAACTCGCGGTATGGGGCGACCGGAATCAGATTACCGTTATCGCACAGGAATCCGGAGATCCGGCAGCAGTCGCTTTCGATGCGGTCCAGTCCGCCAAAGCGAAAAACATCGACGTCGTCATGGTGGATACAGCTGGCCGTTTGCCCACCCAGTTACACCTGATGGAAGAACTCCGGAAAGTAAAACGGGTCATCGGGAAAGGCATGGAAGAGGCTCCACACGAAATCATACTCGTCATCGACGGCAATACCGGCCAGAATGCACTTGCACAGGTCAAGGCCTTCGATGAAGCGCTGGGACTGACGGGCCTGATCGTCACGAAACTGGACGGAACCCCCAAAGGAGGCATTCTTGCGGCCATCGCAAAAAATCACCCAGTTCCAGTCTATTTCATTGGAGTCGGCGAAAAAATCGACGATCTCCAGCCATTTGTTGCAGAAGAATTCTCCAACGCATTGCTGAGCTGAACATGAGTGCAATGATCCAATTCCAGAATGTTTCCAAATGTTATCCAGGTGGCATCATTGCGCTACAGGATATCAACCTGACAATCGAACAGGGTGAATATGTTTTCCTGTCGGGTCCATCGGGTGCCGGCAAATCGACACTCCTTAAAATGATCGCCGCCATTGAGCGCCCGGACACAGGCACCCTGACGGTCAACGGCCAGGAAATCGGCCAGCTCAAGCCGGCAGGGATCCCTTTTCTGAGACGCAATCTGGGATTGATTCTCCAGCAACAGCATCTTCTGGAAGATCGGACGATTCTGGCAAATGTCATGCTGCCATTATTCGTCACAGGCGTAGAAGAACCTGAAGCGAAATTCCGTGCACAGGCCGCACTGGAAAAAGTCGGCCTGTCAAATCGCGCTCTTTCATTTCCGCCCGCCTTATCCGAAGGTGAACAGCAACGCGTCGCGGTCGCTCGCGCCATCGTCAACCGACCCCAAATCATTCTGGCCGATGAACCGACCGCCAATCTGGACAAGCAGAATGCCGACAAAGTAATCGATGCAATCACCTTTTTCCAGTCCGCCGGAGTAACTTGTATCATCGCTACCCATGACGAAAGCCTTTTTACCAAAGCCGACCGAGTCATTTACCTTGATCAAGGCAAACTCAGCCATATTGACCCGTTAACAGATGATAAACAGCATCAACACCCCCCGTCTGAAAGCGGGAGCTTGTGAAAACAAGTCGGGTTGACTGGCTTGGGTGAAGCGAAAGCTGAACTACGTTGGTCGGGAAGGCCCTGGCACTGCGGGATATCCATCCGGGTCCCGCGCTCTGCGGCCTCCGGTTAAACGCGCTATTGGATGATACGCCGCGCCTGGGGCAGGAAACCCCTCCCAACATGGATGAAAGATTGCAACCGGCCCTTGGACCGAGGAGACAGAACTTGAGAGTATTTGTTTTGAACAAACGAGGCGAACCGCTGATGCCATGCCAGCCGGCAAAGGCAAGGCGTCTTCTCAAAGAGAAAAAAGCGGTTTGCCGCCTGCGCCCCCTCGCTGCCATCTCGGTGAAAACGACTTCGTCCAACATTCAGAAGATCCAGAACCCGGACATTGAAGGTGGGCAGTATCCGCAGGGCAACCAGCCCGGTTTCCGGAACGTTCGTGAATACATGCCTTTCCGGGACGATCACCACTGTCAACAGTGTTGCGGAAAGTCGAAAGACCTCGCACTCAATGTACATCACATCGAAAACAGGAGAACAGGTGGCAATGCTCCCGACCGCCTCGTCACACTGTACGAAGCCTGCCACCAGGCTTTCCATCGCGGCAAAATCGAGCTCGAGGCCCTGCGTGGGAAGTCCCTCCGCCCGGAAACTTTCATGGGCATGATGCACTGGTCCTTTTTCAAACGTCTGACGGCACAGATGCCCGACATCAAGGTGAAACACACTTATAGCAATCTCACCAGGCACACCCGCATTGAAAACGGTACCGCCAGAACGCATTGTGCGGATGCTTTCTGCATTGCAGGAAATCTGGCTGCAAGGCACCTCGGACAATCCCTGCACCAGAAACAGACGGGAAAGCACAATCGCCAGATTCACAAACTGACGATTCTCAAGGGTAGCGTGTGCCAGCGCAATCAGGCACCATACGAAGTCAAGAGCTTCAGGCTCTTTGACAAGGTGAAACTCAACGAAAAAGAAGGTTTCATCTTCGATCGCCGCAGTTCCGGCTCGTTTGACATTCGGACACTGACAGGCGAAACGCTTTCCGCCGGAATGAGCAGCAAGAAACTCCGGCTTTTGGAAAAACGACAAACGTTTTTAACTCAACTTTTTAAGGAGGACGCGATTCATCCCGCGACTGAAGTCTCGGAGTCCATCGCGTAATTTTGATGAAAATCTGGTTCAGACACCACGTCACAGCGATTTGTCACGCACTCGTACAATTTCGCCGTTCTCCCGGACATTTCTTCTTCAACCTTCTCGTCCTTTCCATGACGCTGGCGCTTCCATTTGGCGGCATGACCATACTCGACAATATCCAGTCGGTAACAGAACAGCTGTCCGTTCTGCCGGAAATCAGCATTTTCATGAAACAGGATGCAAACCACGACCGGGTCAGGACAATGGAACCGGCCATCGACAAAATACTACAAGCAAATCACCAGAAAGCCGAAATCATTTTCATTTCCAGGGATGCCGCACTTGAATCGCTTCAGAAAAAAACCGGATTGAATCAGATCGCCGAATCGCTGGGGAAAAACCCTCTCCCGGATTCATACATCATTCGTCTTTCGGACAATACACCATCCGGTACAGCACTTACCGCTCAAATCGAGCAGATTGCAAGCCAGATACAAACGCTTCCTGACATCGACAAGGTCCAGATCGATTCCGACTGGACAAAACGTCTTGCCGCATTGCTTGGTGTATTGAGAATGGGACTTTTGTTTCTTGCCGTCATTCTGGGCGTTGTCGTCATCGTTGTCACCTTCAATACCATCAGACTGCAAGTTCTGATGCATCTTGATGAAATCACTCTTTCATGGCATGTCGGTGCAAGCAGGGCATATATCCGGCGTCCTTTCTATTACATGGGCCTTTTTCTCGGATTTTTCTCAGGATGTCTTGCCCTGATACTTATCAATTTGAGCCTGTTTCCGTTCAACAGTGCCATATACGAACTGGCACAGCTTTACGGGTCAGACTTCCGGTTGACACCATTAAATCCTGTCGTTTCCGCCTTTTTACTATGCATCAGTGCCGCATTGGGATGGCTGGGAGCCCTTTTGTCCGTAAACCGGCAATTGAGAAAAATCTGCTGAACAAGCCACATTCTTTCTGTTCAGCGACACAATCATTTTCAAACTGATCCAAAGTAAAACTTTTTTTGCATGACGGGTTATTTTCATCAGTAGAGAACAGCAAGATACAAGCAGAATTCCGGTGCGTAACATATGAATTTGAGGAAAATGCCGACTTGGTTGGCGCAATAAATATCTTAAGGGCGGGACACGCCCGGCCAGCCTGTGAAGTGAGCGATGCAGTCAGGTTGCCAGCAGCAGGAACCCACCGAAAAGATCTGCGCGCGACTGCCCAGACTCAGCAGGAATCTCCCGCCTTCAGGCGGGGGGAGGATGTCAATAAGCCATTCCTGAATTAGCACTCTCGCCACAAGAGTGCTAAAATATAAATTATCAACGAATTGCACAAACACGTGCAGTCGGAATTATCAAGGAGAAAGAATGAACGCAAAATCCGAACCCGCATCGCTCATATCGGTAAGCAGTCATGCCTTGGCTCCAGCTTTTACTGGTTCACTAGGCAATATTGAAGCCTACATTGCTGAAGTGAATCGTTTGCCGATTCTGACACAGGAACAGGAAACCGAGCTTGCCTTGCGTTACCGCGAACACAACGATCTGGGCGCTGCACAAGAACTTGTCTTATCCCATTTGAGACTGGTCGTTTCAATTGCGCGGAACTATCTTGGATATGGACTTCCGCATGCCGATCTGATTCAGGAAGGCAATATCGGACTGATGAAAGCCGTCAAACGATTTGATCCGGATATGGGAGTCCGGCTTGTTTCATATGCCATTCACTGGATCAAGGCGGAAATCCACGAATACATTCTCCGGAACTGGAGAATGGTAAAAATCGCAACGACCAAGGCTCAGAGAAAACTGTTCTTCAATCTGAGAAGTCATAAAAATGGCATGGATGCCATGACGCGGGCACAAATCAGCTCGCTCGCCGAAAAACTGAATGTCAAGGATGAGGAAGTCGCCGAGATGGAAACCCGTCTGAGCGGCCATGATATTGCACTGGAAACGCAACAGGATGATGACGATGACAACTTCGCGCCAATAGCCTATCTGTCATCCGAGCAGACTGAACCGACACACATCCTGGAAACACGACAAAATGACCGTATGCAATCCGAAGGCCTGACCGAGGCACTGGAAAAACTGGATCCAAGATCCCGTCGCATCATTGAGGCAAGATGGCTGAGCCATGACGACGGAAATGGCGCCACGTTACACGATCTGGCCAAGGAATTCGGGGTTTCAGCCGAAAGAATCCGTCAGATTGAGGCCGCGGCATTGAAAAAAATGAAAAGCGCGTTGGTCGCTTACAGTTAAAAGGTGCCTTCAGGCACCTTTTGGAGCCTGTAACGCATTCTATGGACATTTATCAGAGACAGGAGGAAATCCTTTCTCCGAATTCGGTCAGAAGCGGTTCAGCGCTGATTTCCGGTTCCGGATCAGCCTGGTTCATTTCCTGGACGATTCCATGATCGCCAGCCAGAACACCTTCATGGCCGCCTCTTCATCCCGGAACATCCTGTGCCGGGTCGTCGCCTTGCGGATAACGCTGTTGACTCCTTAAGAGCGAGACATGCCAAGCCAGCCTGTGAAGTGAGTGATGCAGTCAGGTTGCCGGCAGCAGGAACTCTCCGAAGAGAGCAGAGCGTTTGCGCTCTGACTCAACAGGAATCTCCCGCCTTCTGGCGGGGGAGGATGTCAATGTTTTTGTTTTCGGAAACGTGTATGCCAATTAAATTGCGGAAAGACCGATCATTATTCGACAAACGGGCCAAAGTTGCCGATATCGCTTTTTTGTCGCGTGAAATTGCAAAGCGGATGAATGAACGTCTTTCTGTCATAAAAATCATGCCTTCGCGAATACTGGATGCCGGATGTGCTTATGGCGACGACATGAAGGCGTTTTCTGAAAATTTTCCGGATGCATGGATAGTCGGTATGGATACGTCTTTGACCATGCTGGGTCATATCCGGAAGCATCTGCACGATCGGGACGGAATGATTGATTGTGTTTGTGGAGACGTCGGTTCACTTCCTTTCGGACAAGCCGTGTTTGATATGGTCTGGTCCAATCTGCTCATACACTGGTATGAAGATGCCGCTTCTGTTTTCAGGGAATGGATAAGCGTTCTGAGGCAGGATGGTCTGCTGATGTTTTCGTGTTTGGGACAAGGCACATGGTCGGCCTTGCGAAATATATGCAAGGGCATAGACAAATATTCCCGTATTCTTGAATTCGACAGCATGAGAGATATTGGCGACAGCCTGATTGATGCCGGTTTCGCAGCACCAGTTCTTGAACGTGAGTGGATTAACGTCACGTATTCGACTGTTGAAAAGATGTTGACAGATGTTCGTGCTTTCGGAGGACATTTGCCCGGTAACCATCCTGAAGATCCTCGGGATGTAAACGATCACAAAAAACTGGTGGACTGTCTGAATGCGGAACGGGATGGGGACGGCTTGCTGTCTCTGGAATTTGAAATCATTTATGCCCATGCTTTCAAGGGAAAAGAGACAATGCGGGAAGAGCGTGTTATTGAGGTTTTCAGGTAACGGTCAACAAATCAAAGGTAAGCCTGTAACGCATTCTGTGGACATTTATCAGAGAAAGGAAGAAACCCTTTCTCCGAATTCGATGCAGAACCGATTCAGTGCTGATTTCCAGTTCCGGATCGGCATGGTCCATTTTCTGGACGATTCCATTATAGCCAGCCAGACCACCTTCA
>CAVKGJ010000149.1:0-2496 GCA_963655605.1 Oscillospiraceae bacterium | reverse complement strand
TGCGGCACCAGACGTGCCTTGTCTATGTCAGCGATCGTAAAATGTAAAACCGAACTGTTTTCACCGTCGTTCCCATCGAATTCCAGTGCCAGTTCATCCCCCTCGGGCGGCAACAGAATTCCCTGAAACGACTTACGGTTTCCCATGCCTGCAACCGGTTTGCGCAATCTGACGTGCGCCTCCATTCCGGCAAAACGGATGAAGTCCTGCATTTTCTTCAGCGGGCGATCCAGCCCGGGCGACGAGACTTCCAGCCTGTCATAATCGACATCTTCGACCATCAGCACATGCGAGAGCTGATGACTGACTTTCTCGCAATCATCCACCGTAATGTTCCCGCGATCAGACCCGTCAGGCAAAAAATCGATATAAACCCGCAAAATGCCGCCAGGCGCCCTCTCCAGATCAACCAGATCGTATCCGCAACCATTGACCGTTTTTTCAACCAGTTCCCGCAACAAAATCCGCTCCCGTTCAATTTCCGTTCGGTCCCGTCCGCCAGGAAAAGGCGGCGGACCATGCTGTTTGCGGCGGCACGGACAGCGCAATGAAAAAAAAATGGGCTAAAGCCCATATCATGATTTCAACACACCGTGCCATCCAAAAATGGACGAAACCGTAATAAGGTGTCAATTATATATCAAAACCGGGTCTTTAGCAATGTAAACGGCAGGAATTCCAATAATATCAACAGGTAAGACTCCGTCTTTCGCCTGCTTTTTTTACCGGGAGCCTTTTTCCCGCCACAACGGTCGCAGTTCCGTTCCGAATTGACTTATACTTCCGTTTTTCCGCAAGGATTCCTGCCGAACCGAAAGACCGTGCATACCTGCGCGAGAGGAAAGGAATAATGTCCGTTTTCATGGCGGAAACCGGCCTTAACCCTCCCCGACAGAAAACGCCTGATTTCGGGTTTACGATAGCGGCCACGCAAAACCAGCCATCGACCGGCAGTTCCCGGGCATAAACCAGCAAAATTATGGCAGAAAGAAAATCCACCTACAGCGAAGAATCAATCAGGGTGCTGAAAGGGCTTGAACCTGTCCGGCAGCGTCCCGGCATGTATACGCGTACGGAAAACCCGCTGCATATCGTGACAGAAGTCATCGACAACGCGTCCGACGAAGCCATCGGCGGCTTTTGCAAAAATATCCTCGTGACGCTGAATACCGACGGCAGCATCAGCGTGGAAGACGACGGACGTGGTATTCCCGTCGGGATGCATCCGGAAGAAAAAGTGCCGACCGTGGAAATCGTGTTCACCCGCCTGCACTCCGGCGGGAAATTCGCCAAGGGCGGGGACAGCGCCTATGCTTTTTCAGGGGGGCTGCATGGTGTCGGGGTATCGGTAACCAACGCACTCTCGAAACGGATTGAAGTGACCGTCTGGCGGGACAGAAAAATGCACCACATCGTTTTTGCCGACGGCGATGTCGCGAAACCCCTGACATCGCGCCCGCTGGGCCGGGGCGAGAAAAAATCGGGAACGAAAGTGACCGTCTGGCCCGATGCGAAATACTTCGATTCCATGACCATTCCGTTGCCGGAACTGAAACATCTGCTGAAATCCAAGGCAATCCTGCTTCCCGGCGTACATGTTGAACTGAAAAACGAAAAAACGGGCGAAACCGAAACCTGGCAATATCAAAACGGATTGCGGGGCTATCTGGAACAGACTCTCGATCTGCAGGCCGGTGAAGAAACCGTCATCCCGCTTTTCGAGGGGGAACACTATGCCGATCATGAAAACGAGGGATTCGCACAAGGCGAAGGCGCGGCATGGGTCGTCGCCTGGACGGCGGAAGGATCGCCGGTACGTGAATCCTTCGTCAATCTGATTCCCACTCCGGCAGGTGGAACGCATGAAAGCGGTTTGCGTGACGGCCTGTTCAACGCCGTCAGAAGTTTCGCCGAAATTCATTCGCTATTGCCCAAGGGCGTCCGTCTTCTGCCCGAAGACGTTTTCGCACGCGCCTCTTTCGTCCTGTCAGCCAAAGTGCTCGATCCCCAGTTTCAGGGCCAGATCAAGGAGCGCCTGAATTCACGCGACGCCGTCCGGCTCGTCTCCCATTTCGTCAAGCCGGCTTTCGAACTCTGGTTGCACCAGAATGTCGAATACGGCCGGAAGCTGACCGAACTGGTCATCCGGCAGGCGCAATCGCGCATGCGGCAACTGCAGAAAGTGGAGAAAAAGAAATCGTCGGCCGTCGCCGTTTTGCCCGGCAAGCTGACTGACTGCGAATCGCGGGACATCAGCCGCAATGAACTGTTTCTGGTCGAAGGCGATTCGGCAGGCGGGTCGGCCAAAATGGGACGGAACAAGGAATTCCAGGCCATTCTGCCTCTGCGCGGCAAGGTGCTCAATTCCTGGGAAACCGAAAAAGACCGCCTTTTCGCCAATCAGGAAATCCACGATATCGCCGTTGCCATCGGCGTCGATCCGCATGGCATGAACGATACCTGCGACCTGTCCGGACTGCGATACGGAAAAATATG
>CAVKGJ010000148.1:0-2834 GCA_963655605.1 Oscillospiraceae bacterium | reverse complement strand
CGGAATACAGGCCCCGTTAATGAAACTGGCATCGTCACTCGCCAGAAAAGCCATGACCGAAGCCACTTCTTCCGGTTGTGCGGCACGACCAAGCGGAATGCGTTCATTGAATTTTTCCTGAACTGCTGCATCGAAACCACTGGTCATATTGGTTTTCACCAGACTCGGGCAGACAGCGTTGATACGCACACCGGAAAGCCCGTGATCCAGTGCCATCGCACGGGTCAGGTTGGCGACGGCTCCCTTGGATGCACAATAGAAAGCGGCACCCCAGTCGCCGCCCAATCCGGACACGGACGAGGTATTGATCATGCAACCTTTCGATCTGATCAGATGGGGCAGGGAGAATTTGGCGCCGTAGACAACGCCATCGATATTGGTACCGGAAATGCGGCGCCAGTCCTCCAGCGAGGTTTCCAGAACGGATCCAATCACGTGCACCCCGGCATTGTTGACCATGACATCAAGTTTTCCGTACTTTTTGACGGTATCCTTTATCATTTTCCTAACGGCTTCCGGATCGGATACATCGACCACCATCGCCATTGTCCTGTCATCCGGAAGAGTAGTGGCCATTTTCATGACATCGTCTTCAACGTAATCTGCCAGAACAACCGTCGCGCCTTCGGAAGAAAACCGTCTGGCCGCCGCCGCACCGATACCGTTGGCAGCCCCTGTAATTACAACCACTTTACCTGCAAAACGATCCATCGTTGCCTCCTTGAATGGTTATGTCGATACATGACAAACGTAAACCATTCCGGCCAGTTGCACAAGATCCGACGGCGTGAAGAATCACGTCTTTTTGGGGTTATGCAAAGAACCGGCGTTTCCCGAAGAGTTTGGCCCGGTACGGACAGCCTTCTTTTTTCGGAATTTGCGGTGCTCCGTCACTGTTCCGATTATTTCGACCGAATCGATATGAGAACGGATACAGGGATGGTCGTCGTTTAATGGAACCAGCTCGAAAAGCATCCTGTGCGAGGCATCCAGTCCGCGTGGACGATATTTCCTGAGGATAGCGATATCTTTTATCCCGTATCTGGCTACCACGAAATCACCGGGTTCGGGTTCGATCATCGGATCCACGATAATCCAGTCACCCTCCTCAAATTCCGGTTCCATGGCGGTTCCAGACGTTTCCATGGCAAATGACCGTGCAGAAAGAGTCAGCTGGGTGAACAGCCACGTATGCGGTTCATTCAACATGGAAGAATTCCGCGAAGTACGGCTGAACTTGGCCGCTTGTTCGGAAGTGATCAGGGGAATCTGGCTGTTGTTTCCGATCATATCCGAAGATACCTGAAATATGCCGAGAGACATCTGTCCTGTCCCTGTCTCCAGCCATGAAGCTGAACAGCCGACTATCTCCTGTGCCTTGAGCATTCCCTGTTTTGAAATACCTCTGGCCTGCCAGTTATGGATCGTTTGCGGCGATACGTTAAACAAACGTGCCAGTTCCGATTGTCCATATACGTGTTTCAGAACTTTTGCCGCTTCATATAGACGTTTCATTTGTTCATGCATACACCACATTTTCTGGAATTTCCCCGTCCTGTGTTACACGGTATGTTTGACAGATGGATAAACGGTATGTTTAAAAAACACCCGACAAATATCAGAAAGAGATGAACGCAAAACTTTTCATTCATGCAAAAGCAATATTTTCATCTCTTTTGACTTTGCGAAACATCTTTCTTATTCTGTATCAAGCACGAAAAATGTATTGGATTTACAATTATTAAGCATGATATTCTCATTTAATGATAATTGCTCTGATTAAAAATCATAATTTATGGATTATTATCAGCAATGTAAATATTCAACTGTTGATAATCTGTTACAGACATAGTCTCTGTTCCTGGAAATTTCAAACAATTTTTTTCGAACAATTACTAGAGAAAAAACCGAAATTCCTGTTTTGTCTGTTTGGCAAGGTAGCAAAAAGGCCTTTTATAAGGACAGGACGATCTGTTACAATGCCTGACCGTCGCCCGGGTAGTGAAATTGGTAGACACAAGAAATCTGAAATTCTTGATGTCCATTAAAACAGGATCAAAATTGAACGTGCGGATGTGGCGAAATTGGTAAACGCAAGGGACTTAAAATTCCTCGGAGAAATCCTTACCGGTTCAAGTCCGGTCATCCGCACCACTTTCCAGATTAGCAAACACTTCTAAATACGCTGCCGAAAACTGACATAACCCAAAGTAATGCAAGTTTAATTTTAAGCGTAGTAATAAAACTGTCATGTGACTACGCGACTACAGAGGAAAAAATGTCAGAAAACCAAAATCAAAAACTAACCATTGATGTGGAAGTCCGGCTCTAAGAGCAGATGGTTGTCCGAGGCGTTGCGAAGTCGCACAGAACCGCTGAGAGTACCAAATGGAATACTGCACAGTGGCCAGGAAGAAATTGATCGGTCACAAAATCCATGTGTCTGCCAAAGCGAGGTTGTCCTGGAAACTAGGTTGATCTGGGATAGTCGCATGCGGAAGATGTTGCAGGCACGACAGCCAGGCTTGCAGCTCAGTAGGCTGGGGTAACCCGTGACACGGCAGTCTTCTGTTTCCATCATTTACGGGAAATCATCTGCTACAAAAATGAAGAGGCTGGGCCGTTTGAAGGGGAAATCAAGGCGGATGAAAGCTGCTTCTGAGGTCAGTGTAAAGGCAAGCGAGAGGGGGGGAAAGCTGGCAAAGTCGCTAGCAGTTCTTTTCTGCCCTGCAAGTTGATGTCTGGAACGATAGAGCCTATAACGCATTCTGTGGACATATATCAGAGAAAGGAAGAAACCCTTTCTCCGAATTCGATGCTGAACCGATTCAGTG
>CAVKGJ010000147.1:5505-13005 GCA_963655605.1 Oscillospiraceae bacterium | reverse complement strand
GGCGATCCTGGTTTCTTGTGGAGTGATATTGATGAGGATATCTTCTTTCATGGAATGAATATTCCAGCTTTTCTCAATAGGAGCGTTGTTTCATATAAAGGTAAACCCATGATGCCGGAGTAACTGCCTTGTATATGTGAAATAAATTTGCCTGCCAACCCTTGTATGCCATAGCCGCCTGCCTTGTCGAACGGCTCACCGGTATTGACATAGGCGTTGATATTCCGGGATGTCAAAAGGGAAAAAGTCACTTCCGAGGTCTGTACGGTCTGGAAAAGGTGCTTGTCATGTTTAATCGCGACACTGGTCATGACCTGATGGGTTTTTCCGGAAAGACAATGAAGCATTTCACAGGCGTCATTGCGGCTGGTCGGTTTTCCCATAATCCGGCCATCGATAACGACGGTTGTATCAGCTGTCAGGACAGGATGCTCCAGCCTGTTTATGGCGACAAGAAACTGCCAGGCATATTCGGCTTTTTCCCGTGCGATTCTGCTGACATAATCATATGCATTTTCTCCGGAATGGACCGTTTCGTTCACCATATCGGAATGAATCGGATCCTGTTGAGGAACTTCCAGTATCTCGAACCGGACAGCGATCTGGTTGAGCAGTTCCTGACGCCTCGGGCTTTTGGTGGCCAGATAAATCATGTTCTCATCGGAATGCATGGCTTGTTCAGCTCCGGTGATAAGGGTGGTTTTGCAGGATACTGGAAGCACGGTAGAGCTGTTCTGTCAGCAGTATCCGGACCATGCCATGCGGTAGTGTCAGAGAAGACAGCCGTACAAGCAAGTCTGCCTGTTTTTTCAGTGTGGAATCCAGACCGTCAGCACCGCCGATGATAAAAACAAGATCGCGTCCATCTTGTAGCCATTTTTTCATATGGTCGGCCAATTGCATGGTGGATAGATCTTTGCCACGTTCATCCAAGGCGACGATTCTGGCTCCTTTGGGAATGACAGACATGATTTTCCGCGCTTCGGCAGCCATGACGGTTTCCGCGTTTTTGTTCCCAGCACGTTCGACCGGTTTCAGTTCTTTCAGGGCGAAATGCCATTCAGAAGGCATGCGTTTTGCATATTCCCTGAAACCGTTCTCGATCCATCCAGGCATCCGGTGTCCGACAGCGATTACCGTGACTTGCATGAATACCGTTCAGTTTTCCTGTTGATCCGGAGATATTCCGGTTATTCTTTTTCGTGTATTTCTGGCTGCCGGAGAAGGTTTCATGTCAGCTCCGCTTTTTTCATGGTGTTTTCTTTTGGAAACGGATAGTTTTCCGACAGTTTCCAGGTCAATCCGTTTTCCACCCCAGATTTCTTCCAGACGGTAGTAATTCCGGATTGGCGGTTGCATGATATGAACAATCAGATCACCGAAATCAACCAGAACCCATTCACCAGTATCTTCGCCTTCTATACTGATGACGTTTCCTCCGGATTCTTTGACCTTGTCTCTGACCGATGCAGCCAATGCTTTCGTTTGGCGGCTGGAATTGCCCGATGCAATGACAATCCGTTCGAAAAGGCTGGTCAGTTCCGTCGTATCGAACAGGACGATGTCCTGTGCCTTGACGTCTTCCAGTGCATCGATGACCAAAGCCTGTAATTTTTCAATATCCATTTAGCTCTTGTACAAATTGTTTTCTTTGATGTAATTCAAAACCGGAGCCGACACCAATGCTGTGGGGCTCTGGTCATTTTGCAATGCTGCCCTGATTTCTGTAGCGGAAACGTTGATTTGCAAGTCTGTCGCAAGGTAAGTCAGACCGGCTGGTGTGGAAATGATTTTTTCCGGAGAGGCGAAACGGCGCGAGAATTCGTCCGCTATCACCTTGGGAATCAGCGTCAGGGAGTTCGAGAAACCTGGACGGGCCGATACCGCAATGTTGGTGAGATCAAAAAGTTGCCTCCAGTTATGCCAGGTATCCAGACGAAGAAGCTGGTCTGCACCCATGAGAAAAATGAGTGAAGCGTTTTCTCCGACTTCATTGCGGATCGAACGCAAGGTATCAATCGTATAGGTAGCACCCGGTCGGTCGATTTCCTGGGGATCGATTGTAATGGAAAGTCCAAGTGGTTCGAATGCACATTTCAGCATGGCGATCCGCTGTTGCGGACTCGCTTTCAACAGGGGTTTTTGCCAGGGATTACCGGCCGGAATAAGGCGCAACTCGTTTGTATTGAATAAACGGCAGAAATATTTGCCAAGTTCGACATGTCCCACATGTACCGGATCGAAGCTGCCGCCTAAAAGAATAATGCATCGCTTTGTCAAACCAACTCCATTTCGGCTCAGGTTGCCCTGCAATACAACGGCAGGGCAACGGTTTTCAGATTCAGGTATTTACGCCTGCACCGTTTTGTATGGCTTTAAAGCTCGCCATCCGATATCGTGTCTGTACTGTACGCCTTCAAAATAAATGGACTCAACGGCGTCGTACGCGGTTTTTTGCGCCATACGCATGGTGTCGGCCAACCCGACCACGCACAGAACCCTGCCTCCGGATGTCAGCAAATGCCCGTCTCCGTCAAGCTTGGTTCCGGCATGGAACACAATACAGTTTTCCGATTCTTTCGGAATACCGGTAATAGCCACCCCCTTTTGGGGATTTTCCGGGTAACCAGCGGATGCAAGTACCACACCCAATGCAATACGTCTGTCCCACTCCAGTTCTATTTTGTCCAACGTGCCGTTTACGGCGTGTTCGAGGACAAAGGCCAGATCACTTTTCAGTCTCGACATAATAGGCTGTGTTTCTGGATCCCCCATGCGGCAATTGAATTCCAGCGTTTTCGGATTGCCTTCCTTGTCAATCATGACACCGGCATACAAAAAACCGGAATAGGGAATACCGTCCCTGCGCATGCCGTTGACGGTCGGGACGATGATTTCCCTGAGAATGCGGGCATGCAGAGCCGGAGTGACGACAGGTGCAGGGGAGAAAGCACCCATTCCGCCTGTATTGGGACCTTCGTCATTGTCTTTGAGACGCTTGTGGTCCTGACTGGTCGCAAGAGGCAGAATGTTTTTTCCATCGACCAGAACGATAAAACTGGCTTCCTCACCTTCCAGAAATTCCTCGATGACGACCCGTGCTCCTGCTTCTCCAAGCTTGTTGTCTGAAAGCATCATGTTTACCGCGTCATGAGCCTGTTGTATGTTTCTCGCGACAACCACACCCTTGCCGGCAGCCAGACCGTCCGCCTTGATCACGATAGGAGCTCCATGTTCGTCGATATACTGATGCGCTTTTTCAGGGTCCGTGAATGTCCGGTATCGGGCAGTCGGAACGCCGTGACGCTCCATGAAAGCCTTGGCGAAATCCTTGGAGCTTTCCAGTTGTGCTGCTTCCCGGGTCGGACCGAAAATCTTCAGGCCATGTGCCCGAAAAATATCGACGATACCGGCAGCAAGCGGCGCTTCCGGTCCCACAACAGTCAGGGCAATATGGTTGGCCGTCGCAAATTTGGCCAGCTCTTCCGGTTCTGTAATCGCAATATTTTCCAGTCGGGGGTCAAGCGCTGTTCCACCGTTTCCAGGGGCTACATACACTTTCTGCACTCTGATAGACTGTGCCAGTTTCCATGCAAGCGCATGTTCCCTGCCTCCCGAACCGATCACTAAAATGTTCATCTAATTGAATTTTTCAACGGTTAATCAAACATGACAGGCTGGAACGGAACATTTATTCTTCTTCTTCGATGATGGCATTCGTGTAAACTTCCTGCACATCGTCAAGATTTTCCAGCGCATCCAGCAGTTTTTGCATTTTTTCCGCCTCGGCACCGGTAAATTCCGTTTCGGAATTGGGGCGCATGACGATTTCGGCCATTTCAGGCCTGAATCCGGCTTTTTCAAGGGCATCCTTGACTTGTGTGAAATCGGCCGGTGCGCAAATCACTTCAAAACCGCCTTCATCGTCGCTAATGATATCTTCGGCACCCGCTTCAAGAGCGACTTCCATCAAGGCATCTTCGTCAGTACCCGGTGCGAAAAACAACTGGCCGCAATGCTTGAACTGGAAAGCGACAGATCCTTCCGCTCCCATGTTGCCACCGAATTTGGAAAAGGCATGACGGACTTCGGATACCGTCCTGACGCGATTGTCTGTCAGGCAATCGACAATGATGGCAGCACCGTTGATGCCATAACCCTCATAACGGACTTCCTCGTAATTGACCCCATCAAGTGTGCCGGTCCCCCGGGCGATGGCGCGCTGGACGTTTTCTTTCGGCATGTTGGCCGCTGCAGCCTTGTCGGCTGCCAGGCGCAAGCGGGGATTGCTGTTGATATCTCCGCCCCCCATACGGGCGGCAACGGTAATTTCCTTGATCAGTCTCGTCCAAATTTTTCCACGTTTGGCATCGGTGGCCGCTTTCTTGTGCTTAATATTGGCCCATTTGCTATGTCCGGACATTGTATTCTTTCCATGAAATGTTAGCTTAATCGGTAACAGATTTTAGCATACTGCGATAAGCTGAAAAATCTCGTTCCTCGGCATTTGCCAGAAAAATGCAACTTCAGTTAAAGTCAGACTGTGACACGAAAATTTTTTGTCTGTTTGTTTCATGATGGGATCATGTGGAAATGACATTTGCCAGCAAGACAGGAATATGCGCGACAGGACGGGAAATGATACGCCCGTTTCCCTGTCTGGTGGGGGATGTGGGAGGAACGAATGCGCGTTTTGCCATTGAAACAGCTCCGGGAGTGTTTTCTGCGATGACCAAGTATCCGGTCAGGGATTTTTCGACTTTTGCCGAAATGCTGCGGTTTTATCTGGTACAGCCGGAAGCTGTCGCTGCCGGTTCGTTTTCCGTTCGGGCGGCCGCTGTTGCGATTGCCAATCCAGTCAGTGGAGACAGGGTGAAAATGACTAATTCGGACTGGACGTTTTCGGTTAGCGAAATCAAAAAAGAATTCGGACTGGATGCTTTTCTGCTTGTCAATGATTTTACCGCACTTGCTATGTCGCTTCCGTTTTTGTCTGGAAACAGTCTGGTGCGATGCGGCGGCAAGACGGGTGAAAAAGGAAAAGCCATCGGATTGATCGGTCCGGGAACGGGACTGGGTGTATCAGGACTGATTCCATGCGGAAAATACTGGGTGCCTCTGGAAGCCGAAGGAGGGCATGTATCGTTTTCTCCGGCAAATGCCCTGGAAATGGAAATATTGAGACTGGCCAGAAAGCGTTACGATCATGTTTCTGCAGAACGGTTGATTTCCGGATCAGGGCTGGAATGGCTTTATGTTTTGCTAGCGGAAATAGAAGGAAAACATGTCTTGCCTCTGAGGGCTTCGGAGATTACAAACAAAGCCATGAAGGAAACAGACTGTTTGTGCAGCAGGACTGTTGAGGTTTTTTGTCAGATGCTGGGAACGGCCGCAGGCAACCTGGCACTGACACTGGGTGCCAAAGGGGGAATATTTATCGGAGGTGGTATCGTTCCGCATCTGGAAAACCGGTTTTTCATATCCGGTTTCAGGAAAAGGTTCGAGGAAAAAGGCCGTTTCTCGGAATACGTTTCCGAAATACCCGTTTTTGTCATAAAAAATACATTCGCGGCTTTCAGGGGAGTTTCTGTATTGATGGACAGTTACTTCGGGGGGCATCAGGCTGTTTGAGTCCTTTTGGCAGGGGAAAGACCAGAGATTCTTCCATGCCGTACCATTCCGTGACAGAGGTCGCCCCGGCACGTTTGAGCGAATCAACGACTTCGGTGACAAGTACTTCCGGTGCCGAAGCTCCCGCTGTGACGCCGATCCATTCGTGACCGGCAAGCCAAGCCGTATCGATTTGCGAAGCGTTATCCACCATATAGGCCGTCGCTCCGTTTTTTTCCGCAATTTCCCTCAGCCGGTTGGAATTGGAGCTGTTCGGGCTGCCGACAACAATGATCAGACTGGCTTTTTCAGCTAGGAGCTTGACCGCTTTCTGACGGTTGGTTGTTGCATAACAGATATCCGCTTTTTTCGGCTCAACGATGAGGGGAAACCGTTTTTTCAGGGCAAGAATGATTTCTGCTGTATCGTCTATGGACAGGGTGGTTTGGGATACATAGGCAAGTTTTTCTGTGTTTTTGATCTGCAATGTCCCGATATCGTCCAGATCGCTTATCAGATGCATGCCTGAGTCGGACTGGCCGAGCGTACCTTCCACTTCGGGATGTCCCTTGTGTCCTATCACGATGATTTCGTGGTCGTTTCTGCGTTGTCCGGCCACTTCGGCATGAACTTTCGTGACCAGAGGACAGGTGGCGTCGAAAAGTCTGAACTGGCGCCTTTCTGCTTCATTGCGAATGGCTTTTGAAACGCCGTGGGCGGAAAAGATCAGCACGCTGCCAGCAGGGACTTCATCAAGTTCTTCTATGAAAACAGCCCCCTTTTCTTTTAACAGGTTAACAACGTATGTGTTGTGGACGATTTCATGACGGACATATACCGGTTTGCCGAAAAGGGAAAGAGCTCGTTCGACGGTTTCAATAGCGCGTTTGACTCCCGCGCAAAATCCTCTGGGACGGGCCAAAATGATTTTCATGGGATCGTTTGTACAGAATGGCAAAGGTTGCAAATACGAATTTTTTGTTAAACAGGATATTTTGAAATAAAATTTTTAACTCTGCCGGTTCAAATGAAATCGGAAACAGTTTTTATTATATTATCAGAGAAGATCAGGAGTTCCGCTTATGGCGATTACCGACTGGCCATCACATGAAAGACCCCGTGAGCGGTTGATCAGGGGCGGACCTGGCCAGTTGTCGGATGCAGAGTTGCTGGCCATTTTTCTGAGAACAGGGACAAATGGAAAAAGCGCTGTTGATCTGGGGCGTGAGATCATGATGCATTTCGGATCGTTGACAGGGCTTTTTTCCGCGCAGCTGGAAGATTTTGCAGGATTGAACGGTATCGGCCCGGCAAAATATGCACAGCTGCAAGCTATTCTCGAGCTGTCGAGACGATTGCTTGCGGAGGACCTGCAAAATGGGGTTGCACTGTCTTCATCTGGAAAAGTCACGAATTATCTGCAACTTTACTTCAGCCGCCAGACACATGAATCCTTTGTCGTATTGTTTCTGGATGTTCGAAACAGGCTGATTGAATGCAATGAAATGTTCAGAGGGACCTTGTCGCATACTAGTGTCTATCCAAGAGAAGTTGTCAAGGCCGCTTTGGCATGCAATGCAGCCAGCGTCATTCTGGCACACAATCATCCTTCAGGCGTGGCTGAACCGAGCAATGCTGACAAAACGCTGACACGCTCGCTCAAACAGGCACTGGGACTGGTCGATATTCGTATTCTGGATCATATTGTTGTGGCTGGTGGCAAGACTTTTTCATTTGCTGAATACGGCATCCTTTGAAAACAGTTTGAAAAGCAATCTTTGATCACCGTTTCATATAACCGGAAATCCGGTTGGAAACTGTTGTGGGTGAATATTGCCGTGTCCTTTCACCTTGCAGGCAGGGTGTGCATAATTTTTCCTGTTTTCGTGC
>CAVKGJ010000147.1:0-5495 GCA_963655605.1 Oscillospiraceae bacterium | reverse complement strand
GCGGTATCCGGAACGAAAATCGTGTCACGGGCATATTTTTTCACTGTTCTATTCACTGTTGGGAACCAGAATGCAAATTCCGGAAGCGACCGTGCTGTGAAAACTGTGTCAGAATGCGTCTTGTGTACTTTGTAAATCAGGTTGATTATGGCAATAGGGCTTATCATTATCGGCGATGAAATCATGTCTGGAAAAAGAAGCGACCAGCATTTTCCCAATGTCGTTCAGATACTCAGGGAACGGGGGTTGGGACTGGACTGGGCTCGCTATCTTGGCGATGAACCGGAAAGGATCGTTTCAGTGTTGAGAGAAACTTTTGCCAGTTCCGATATTGTTTTCTGCTGTGGCGGTATCGGTTCAACACCGGATGACCATACAAGACAGTGTGCTTCCATCGCTCTGGACAGGCCGCTTGAATTGCATCCCGAAGCAAAAATAAAGATTTATGAACGGATTGCCGATACAGCCAGAAATCCGGATCGTGTCAATTACCATTCTCCCGACAATGTCAGACGCCTCAAAATGGGCGAATATCCCGCCGGTTCGAGAATCATCCCTAATCCGGTCAATAAAATCCCGGGTTTTTCCTGGGGTACGCACTATTTTGTGCCGGGATTTCCGCAAATGGCGAAAGCCATGATTGCATGGGCGCTCGATACCTACCATCATGCACTTTTTCATCAGGTTGAATATGATGAAAAGTCAGTCGTTGTTTATGGGGCTGTCGAAGCGAAAATGACACCGCTGATGGAAAAAATAGAAGCCCGCTTTCCGTCAGTCAAGGTATTCAGCCTGCCGCATATGGGCAATACCAGACTGAGCAATTATGTGGAAATGGGAGTCAAGGGACATCCGGAAAATCTCGAGGATTCCTTCAGAATGCTGATTGATGGGCTGGATGAAATCGGTGCCCAATACCGGTTGGGTCGACCGGAATGATTCAAAATGAAACAATGCACCATAATGGCGCAAGATTAGGCGCTATAATGCCCATTAGTGGTGCAAAGGTGGTTTGCGCCTGATTTCAGGATAGTGGGTACCAGTCGAATGCGAGCAGAGGCTTGGCACGGAAAATGCTTTTACGATAAGCGGATTTGTAAATGGCATGTGTCGCGAAAAGCGCCGAAAGAAAAGAATTTATTAAGGAGAATGGTATGTCAAGGACAGCGGATGACGTCTTGAAAATGATCAAGGAAAACGAAGCCAAGTTTGTTGATCTTCGTTTCACTGATACCAGGGGCAAGGAAATGCATGTAAGCGTTCCTGCATCAGGTTTTGATATCGACAAATTTGAAGAAGGGCATGCATTTGACGGATCTTCCGTTGCCGGCTGGAAAGGCATTGAAGCGTCAGATATGCTGCTGTTCCCGGATCCATCGACTGCCAATCTGGATCCTTTCATGGAAGATACGACAGTTTTCATGCAGTGCGATGTTGTCGAACCATCTGACGGCAAGGGATATGATCGTGATCCTCGCTCGATCGCCAAACGGGCAGAAGCGCATCTGAAATCTTCCGGTATCGGCGATATGGCTTTTTTCGGTCCCGAACCGGAGTTTTTCATTTTTGACAGCGTGCGCTGGGAAAACAATATGTCCGGCTGTTTTTTCAAGATCGATTCCGAGGAAGGTTCTTGGTCAACGGGACTCAAAATGGAAAGTGGCAACAGTGGACATCGTCCGGCTGTAAAAGGTGGTTATTTTCCGGTACCACCGGTAGACAGTTTTCAGGACATGCGTTCGGAAATGTGTCTGTTGCTGGAACAGATGGGCATTCCGGTTGAAGTCCATCATCATGAAGTCGCTGGCGCCGGCCAGAACGAGATCGGTACGCGTTTCTCGACACTGGTAGAACGTGCGGATTGGACGCAGAACCTGAAATATATCGTATGGAATGTCGCGCATACCTATGGCAAGACAGCGACCTTCATGCCCAAACCGGTCGTGGGTGACAACGGTTCCGGCATGCATGTTCACCAGTCCATCTGGAAAGACGGCAAGAACCTATTTGCCGGTGACGGATATGCGGGATTGTCCGAATTCGCCCTTTACTATATCGGCGGGATTATCAAACATGCACGGGCATTGAATGCCATTACCAATCCGGGAACCAATTCCTACAAGCGTCTTGTTCCGGGGTTCGAGGCTCCGGTCAAGCTAGCTTATTCCGCACGTAACCGTTCGGCATCGATCCGTATTCCTCACGTTTCGAATCCGAAAGCACGCCGTGTCGAAACACGGTTTCCTGATCCGTTGGCCAATCCGTATCTCTGCTTTGCAGCATTGCTGATGGCAGGGCTTGACGGCATCCAGAACAAGGTCCATCCGGGGGAACCTGCATCCAAGGACCTGTATCATTTGCCGCCTGAAGAAGATGCCATGATTCCGACAGTCTGCTCGTCACTGGATCAGGCGCTGGAAGCACTGGACAAAGATCGTGAATTCCTGACTCGTGGCGGTGTTTTCAGCAATGTCATGATCGATGCCTATATCGAACTGAAAATGCAGGAAGTCCAGCGTTTCCGTATGGCACCGCATCCTGTTGAATTCGACATGTACTATTCGCTGTAATGCAGAATCGATGAAAAGGGAAGGCGAAAATGGAGACGTTTTCGCCTTTTTTCATGAACGGGAAAACTGTACAAGATCATGGAAAGACTGACTGGACTGGATTTGCTGGCTTCCGCTGTCATGATACTGGATACGTCTGGGCAGGTTATATATGTCAATCCTGCCGCTGAGGATCTTCTGGAATATTCTTCCAAGGTACTGGTTTTTCAGCGATTGAAGCAAATATTTCCGAATGGTGAGATCCTTGAGGAAATATGCAGACAGGTCAGTATACGGGAGTTAGCCGAAAAAAGGCAGGAACTTGTCTTGGATCGTATCGGAAGAACGTCGCTTCATGTGTACTGTATTGTCAAGGCAATCGATTTTCCCGGAGCATCCGTTCTGATCGAATTGCGGGAAAATGTTCAGCAGTTGAGGCAGGATCGCGAGAACCGTCTGATGGACCAGAATCAGGCGAACAAGGAACTGGTTCGCAATCTGGCTCATGAAATCAAAAATCCTCTTGGAGGAATCAAGGGGGCGGCACAGTTGCTTGAAATGGAATTGCCTGGCAGGGATATGAAAGACCTGAGGGAATATACCCAGGTGATTATTCGTGAATCGGAAAGATTGCAGAAACTGGTCGACCGGTTGCTGGTACCGCACCGGCGCCCCCATATTGTCAACGATATCAATATTCATGAAATCTGCGAGCGGGTGCGGAGCATTATTCTTGCCGAATATCCCGATGGACTGACCATAAAACGGGATTACGATCTTTCTCTTCCGGAAATCACCGGAGACAAGGAGCAGCTGATACAGGCCGTACTGAATATCGCACAGAATGCTGTTCATGCCCTTTCAGAAAGGATCAGAAACGGGGATGCCGAGCTTGTTTTCAGAACACGGGTTTCCCGGCAAGTTATCCTTGCAAGGGTACGGTACAGGCTGGCACTGAATTTGCATATTATAGACAATGGTCCGGGGATTCCTCAGGATATGATCGAAAAAATCTTCTTTCCGCTCATATCCGGTACGGAAGGCGGAAGCGGCCTTGGTCTGACATTGTCGCAAACACTCGTTCAGCAACATGGCGGGATTATTGAATGTGACAGTCATCCGGGACGTACCGAATTTCTGATCAGGCTGCCGATTGCCCGGGGGTAGTGTATCTGTTTGGATGATGGGATTGAGAGATGAAACCGGTCTGGATAGTGGATGATGATGAATCGATCCGGTGGGTGTTGGAAAAGGCACTGACACGGGAAAATATTCCTCTGAGAAGTTTTTCAAGTGCAGGTGACGTTCTTGCGGCACTGGATGACGCACAACCGCAGGTACTGGTTTCCGATATCCGTATGCCGGGTATTTCGGGGTTGCATTTGCTGGAAGAGGTCAAAAACCGTTTTCCTCATATGCCGATTATTATCATGACGGCATATTCCGATCTGGATTCGGCTGTATCGGCTTTTGCCGGAGGCGCCTTTGAATATTTGTCCAAGCCTTTCGATCTGGAAAGAGCTGTCGATCTGATCAAAAGGGCCATGAACGAAAGCAAAACGAAAACCGATACGGAAAGTCCGTCCCGGTTGCCCGAAATCATTGGGCAGGCTCCGGCCATGCAGGAGGTTTTTCGTGCTATTGGCAAATTGTCCCATTCCAACGCAACAGTTCTGGTTACCGGAGAATCCGGGACCGGCAAGGAACTGGTTGCACGGGCATTACACCGGCACAGTCCACGTGCCTCCCGGCCGTTTATTGCGCTCAATATGGCCGCTATTCCGAAAGATCTGATGGAATCCGAGTTGTTCGGACATGAAAAAGGGGCCTTTACAGGAGCGCAGGTCATGCGGAGAGGCCGTTTCGAGCAGGCGGAAGGCGGTACGCTGTTTCTGGACGAGATCGGCGACATGCCGTTGGATATGCAGACACGGTTGCTCAGGGTATTGTCGGATGGTCATTTCTATCGGGTTGGAGGTAATCAGTCGGTCAAGGCAAACGTCAGGGTCATTGCTGCCACGCACCAGAATCTGGAAAAACTGGTAAAAGAAGGCGCTTTCAGGGAAGATCTGTTTCACCGTCTGAATGTCATTCGTATCAGATTGCCCAGTTTGCGGGAACGCCCTGAGGATATTCCGGTACTGGCGCGCCATTTCCTGAAACAGAGTGCCTTGCAGCTCGGTGTCGAACCGAAAAAACTATCGGATGAAGCAGCCGGTTTTCTCGCGAAATGCCGACTGACCGGCAATGTCAGACAACTCGAGAATGTCTGTTACTGGTTTACCGTTATGGTGGCGGGGCAGATCATTGATCTCAAGGATATGCCGCCCGAATTGCTTGAGGAAAATGATTCAGGAAACGGGAAAATGCAGCCGGACAAGAGGAATTTTCCGTTACATGATCTGCGGACATATGATGGAGAGAACCGGATACTTCCTGACATGGCGGAAGATATGTGGCAGGAAAACCTGTGGGAAAGATGTCTTGAACAGACTGCCGATATCATGTTGCAAAGAGGACAGGACAATTTGATGGATGTACTGGGGGCTCGGTTCGAGAGGGTCCTGATCCGCGCAGCATTGAACAGGACGAAGGGGCGGAAGAATGAAGCAGCCGTTTTGCTTGGGATCGGAAGAAACACGATTGCCCGGAAAATGCATGAATTCGATATGGAAGAGAGCGGTGGCGGAAAAGACTAACGGAAAATTGCATGGTTGACGATGAAGTGCAAATAGACTGAAAAATATTACAAGAAGATTGATCTTGGTTTGAATAGACAGGAAAATCCGGCTTTTTCGAGCCTGTAACGCATTCTGTGGACATTTATCAGAGAAAGGAAGAAACTCTTTCTCCGAATTCGATGCAGAACCGATTCAGTGCTGATTTCCAGTTCTGAATCGGCAAGGTCCATTTTCTGGACGATTCCATTATCGCCAGCCAGACCAC
>CAVKGJ010000146.1:0-6072 GCA_963655605.1 Oscillospiraceae bacterium | reverse complement strand
GCATGACCGCGAGTTCGTTTCTTCGCTGGCTACACGCATTCTTGAAGTCAGGGATGGACAGATTATCGATTTCAAGGGAAGTTACGATGAATATCTGCACAGTCAGGGTATCGAATAAAGCGGGAATCCGGACTTTTCCTGACATTTTTTCCGGTTTGTGCGATAGTTGAAATATTAGCCTCATTATTTTTCAGTCGATAAAATGCAAAATTCTGGAATCAAGGAAGTTCAATACGAATTGCCTGAAATGCAAAGCGGAGCGCGTACCGTGGCCAATGCATGGGCCCGTGTTCCGAGGGAACTGTCGCGACAGGAAAAACAGGAGTACCGGGAGAAAATCAAAAAATTCCTGAAAGAAAAGAATGCGGTTCTGGTGGCACATTACTATGTCGATGGCGATATCCAGGATCTGGCTGAAGAAACAGGTGGTTGTGTGGCGGATTCACTCGAAATGGCCCGTTTCGGACGGGACAACCCGGCAAAAACGCTGGTTGTCGCCGGTGTCCGTTTCATGGGTGAAACAGCCAAAATATTGAGCCCTGACAAAAAAATCCTGATGCCTGATCTGGACGCCTGTTGCTCGCTTGATCTGGGGTGCCCCGTCGATGAATTCACCGCGTTTTGCGATGCCCATCCGGACAGGGCAGTTGTCGTTTATGCCAATACCAGCGCAGCTGTCAAGGCTCGCGCCGACTGGATGGCCACCTCTTCCATCGGATTGGAAATCGTCAGATATTTGCATGAACAGGGTAAAAAAATTCTCTGGGGACCGGATCGGCATCTGGGAAGTTATATTCAGGAACAGACTGGAGCCGACATGTTGTTGTGGCAGGGATCCTGTCTTGTCCATGACGAATTCAAGGCAGCCGAATTGTATCTGCTGAAACAGGAACATCCGGGGGCAAAAGTACTGGTTCACCCTGAATCGCCCGCTTCTGTGGTGGCACAGGCCGATGTGGTGGGTTCGACTTCCCAGATTATCAATGCGGCGAAGACCTTGACTGCCGATACATTCATTGTGGCTACCGACAAGGGTATTTTCCACAAGATGCAACAGCAGATTCCCGGAAAGACATTTATCGAGGCACCGACGGCCGGCAATGGCGCAACCTGCAAGAGCTGTGCGCAATGTCCCTGGATGGCGATGAATTCACTGGAAAATCTCGCCAGGGTACTGGAAACGGAAGAAAACGAGATTTTTGTCGATACTGAAACGACCCGAAAAGCAGTTGTCTGCATTGACCGCATGCTCGATTTTTCTGCTCAACAGAAAGCGAAAGCGCAAGGCAGGGAGGCAGTGCTGACTTCCGGTATGGGGGTGGCATGAACCGTTTCGCCGTATTCGGGGAAAAGCAGCTGGAATCGGCAATCGCTTCCAATGTCGACATGGCGTTGGCGGAAGATGTCGGGACAGGCGATCTGACAGCCTCGCTGTTGCCGGAAAGTGAAATGGTGTCAGGTCATCTCATCGTCAGGGAAGATGCTGTATTGTGCGGTATTCCCTGGTTCAATGCCGTGATGGACAGGATAAGTGACCGTATCGAAATCGAATGGTTGTACCGGGAAAGCGATTGGATGAAAGCGGACAGTGAAGTCTGCCGGTTTTCGGGACCTGCCCGTGCGATTCTGACGGGTGAGCGGGCAGCTTTGAATTTCCTTCAGCTGCTTTCAGGTGTGGCAACCGCCACTCGCGAGTATGTGCAGCTTGTTGAAGGCACCAGGGCCAGAATATACGATACTCGCAAAACGGTTCCGGGATTGCGGATTGCCCAGAAGTATGCCGTCAGGGTCGGAGGTGGCGAAAACCAGCGGCTGGCCCTGTATGATGCCATCCTGATCAAGGAAAACCATATTGCGGCGGCAGGCAGTATCCATGAAGCGCTTGCCAGAGCAGCGGAAAAAAAGAATATTCCTGTCCAAATCGAGGTCGAAACCCTTGCCCAGTTGCAAGAGGCGCTTGCGGCAGGGGCGCGTTCCATTTTACTGGACAATTTCACACTGGACGATATGCGTGAAGCTGTCCGGATCACAAAAAATTCCGGAACAGATGCCGTGCTTGAAGCGTCGGGCGGAATTGACCGGCGGATAATCCGGGTTATTGCGGAAACGGGAGTGGATCGCATTTCGATCGGTGAACTGACCAAACATGTCAGGGCGACGGATTATTCACTCAGATTGCTGTCCTGATGTCTGTAGCTTTAAGGAATCGTTTCCCGTTTTTGTGAGCTTATGTCCATTCGTATCCAGACTGAAGATTTCGATCTGTCGGAAGAGCTGAAACACTTGCGTGCCGGACGGAACGATATCGGTGCGATAGTTTCGTTTCTGGGAACTGTGCGGGATATCCATGACGGGGAAACCATTCTGTCCATGGAACTTGAGCATTATCCGGGAATGACTGAACGGGTACTTGGTGAAATCGCCGATGAAGCGAGACGACGCTGGAATATCGTCGATCTGACAGTTATCCACCGGGTCGGAAAACTCGAACCGTCCGACCAAATCGTCCTGATCGCCGTTGCTTCCCGTCATCGGGGAGAAGCCTTTTGGGCCTGTCAGTACCTCATTGACCAGCTCAAAGCACGGGCACCCTTCTGGAAAAAAGAAGAAACCCCGAAGGGTGTTTGTTGGGTCAAGGCTAGATAATCCGGCCTGAATCTGTCTGATTCAGGTACGGTTGAACAGGTATCCAATAGCACCGGTTTTGATTGAATCATGAAAGACCATATAGCGTTTATGGGATGAAATAGGAAACTACAATTACCCATGCAGAATATCCTGTAGTGTAAAAAGAGTATAAAATAAAGTTTAAAAAATGATGAATGAACTAAATTTCAATAAAAATCAATAGGTTAAATGATTTAACAAGGTGATGGTGTTCCACCTTTTCCAACCGCCACAGGTTCCTGTGGCTGATGACGCCTGATTTCGTCACCGCAGGGGGGGTGAGGATCAGCGTATTTGTTTTTGTACTTTTCTCTTGTTCCTTTTCTGGTGACTGGCAGTTTTTCTGAAACGATTTGACAGGAAAGGAATTTCAATGAGTTGGTTTGCGGTAGGCATGGGTGCAGTGATTGGTGCATGGCTCAGATGGGGGCTGGGAATGCTGATGAATCATGTCCATCAGCATATTCCACTGGGAACGCTAGTCGCCAATCTGGCCGGCGGATACGTGATCGGTCTGGCAATGGCGTTTTTCAGCACGCACAATGACATCAGTCCCGAATGGCGGTTGTTTGTCGTTACGGGTTTTCTGGGAGGACTGACGACCTTTTCGACGTTTTCAGCCGAAACCGTGCAGATGTTGCAGCGTGGGGAATATGTCTGGGCATGTTTGCAGGTTGTTTTGCATGTCGCGGGCGCCATATTGTTGTGTATGACGGGCTTTGCCAGCTACCGTTATCTTTCCGGACTGTGAGCGATCCGGAAATATTGTTTTTGTTTCTTTTTCCGCAATCCGGAAGTCTTGAAATCAGTCATGCTGATCCCTATATAAGATTCATTACAGTTATAGGAGATTGCAATGCGTCAAGACAAATTGACAACGAAATTACAGGAAGCCATTGCAGATGCGCATAGTCTGGCAGTCGGTAACGATAACCAGTATGTCGATCCAGTTCACCTTCTGACCGCACTGCTGCAGCAAAATGACGGCAGTACCAGGTCCCTTTTGCAAAGGGCGGGTGTAAACGTCAATAAACTTGCCGGTTCCCTCAAGACGGCAGCAGACCGGTTGCCCAAGGTAAGCGGAACGGGAGGAGATGTCCAGATCGGACGGGAATTGATGAATGTCCTGAATCTGGCCGACAGGGAAGCGCAGAAACGCAATGACCAGTTCATTGCCAGCGAGATGATTTTGCTGGCGCTTCTGGATGACAAATCGGAAGCCGGACGGCTGGCCCGTGAGGCGGGGTTGTCGAGAAGCGCTCTGGAAGCAGCCATTCAGGCGGTTCGCGGCGATGCCAATGTGAATTCCGCCGATGCGGAAAGCCAGCGTGAAGCGCTGAAGAAATATACACTGGATCTGACGGAACGGGCACGTTCGGGCAAACTCGATCCGGTGATCGGCCGTGATGACGAAATCCGTCGTGCCATTCAGGTCTTGCAACGCCGAACCAAAAACAATCCGGTTCTGATTGGTGAACCGGGTGTGGGCAAGACGGCGATTGTCGAAGGGCTGGCCCAGCGTATCGTCAATAACGAAGTTCCGGAAAGCCTGAAAGGAAAACGGGTGCTGGCGCTGGATATGGCGGCTTTGTTGGCTGGTGCGAAGTTCCGGGGTGAATTCGAGGAACGTCTGAAAGCAGTTTTAAACGAGTTGGCCAAGGATGAAGGCCAGGATATCGTCTTCATTGATGAAATCCATACCATGGTCGGTGCGGGCAAGGCGGAAGGCGCTATGGACGCCGGCAATATGCTGAAACCGGCACTGGCTCGGGGCGAACTGCATTGCGTGGGAGCGACGACGCTAGACGAATATCGCAAATATATTGAAAAGGATGCCGCTCTGGAACGCCGTTTCCAGAAAATTATCGTCGATGAACCGTCGGTTGAGGACACGATCGCCATTTTGCGTGGATTGCAGGAAAAATACGAATTGCATCATGGGGTGGAAATCACCGATCCGGCCATTATCGCCGCAGCGGAACTGTCGCACCGGTATATTACGGATCGTTTTCTGCCGGACAAGGCTATTGATTTGATCGATGAAGCAGCATCACGCATCAAGATGGAAATCGATTCCAAACCGGAAGTCATGGACAAACTCGATCGCCGTATCATCCAGCTCAAGATCGAACGGGAAGCCATGAAGAAGGAAACGGATGAAGCTTCCAAAAAGCGGCTGGCGCTTCTGGAAGAAGAAATCGGAAAGCTGGAAAAGGAATATGCCGATTACGATGAAATCTTGAAAGCAGAAAAGGCCGGGGTCGAAGGATCGAAACATATCAAGGAAGAAATTGACAAGGTTCGCCAGCAGATCGAGGAAGCCAAACGGCGCGGCGATTACCAGAAAATGTCCGAACTGATGTACGGTCGTCTGCCGGAGTTGGAAAAGGCGCTGGCTGCCGAAACGAAAAAGGATGAAAAACTGGAACACGATCATCCGAGGCTGTTGCGTACCCAGGTCGATGCGGAAGAAATCGCGGAAGTGGTTTCGCGTGCTACCGGTATTCCTGTATCCAAGATGATGCAGGGTGAAAGGGACAAACTGCTGCATATGGAAGACGAGCTACACAAACGGGTTGTCGGCCAGCATGAAGCGATTGTCGCCGTATCCGAAGCGATCAGACGTTCACGTGCCGGATTGTCCGATCCGAACAGACCGTATGGCTCGTTCATGTTCCTTGGTCCGACCGGTGTCGGCAAAACCGAATTGTGCAAGGCGCTGGCCGCTTTCCTGTTCGATACGGAAGAAGCCATGATCCGGATCGACATGAGCGAATTCATGGAAAAACACTCGGTTGCCCGTCTGATTGGTGCCCCTCCGGGATATGTCGGCTATGAAGAAGGCGGTTACCTGACAGAAGCGGTTCGCCGCAAACCATACAGCGTCATTTTGCTGGATGAAATCGAAAAGGCGCATCCTGATGTATTCAATGTCCTGTTGCAGGTTCTGGACGATGGCCGGATGACGGATGGCCAGGGACGTACGGTGGATTTCAAGAATACCGTAATTGTCATGACATCGAATCTGGGATCGCAACTGATCCAGTCGATGGACAAAAGCGATCAGGGACTGATCAAACTGGCTGTCATGGATGAAGTGCGGAAACATTTCCGTCCCGAATTCATCAACCGTGTGGATGAAATCGTTGTGTTCCATGCGCTGGATGAAAAGAATATCGGGGCGATTGCCAAAATCCAGCTGGCACTGGTCAACAAGCGTTTGCAGGGAATGGAAATGTCGATGGAAGTATCCGATGCGGCTCTCCACAAAATTGCAGAAGCCGGTTTCGATCCGCTGTTTGGTGCCCGTCCACTGAAAAGGGCGATCCAGAACCAGATCGAAAATCCGCTCTCCAAATACATACTTGAGGGCAAGTTTGGTCCGAAAGACACCATCCTGGTGGA
>CAVKGJ010000145.1:3152-7070 GCA_963655605.1 Oscillospiraceae bacterium | reverse complement strand
ACGTTCTTTCCGGTCGATCGATCGTCTTCTGGACGAAACTCGGCAACTGAATCAGGAACTCAAGGAAGGCAGACTGGGTCCCGATTCCTTTTCGGGAACATGGGAAAAAAATGAAATCGGTGAGCTGGCTGAAAGTTTCCGCATCACCACCTTACGGCTGTACCAGCTACTGATGGGCGAACGGCAGTTCGCCTCCGAAGTGAGCCATGAACTGCGTACTCCCCTGACCGTTATGAGCACTTCCATCGAACTCCTGGAAAACTCGGAAAACCTGAACGATCATGAGCGGCAAATCATTCAGCGCGCACAACGGACGGCCTCGCGAATGAAGGAAATGGTGGATATCTTTCTGAATCTGGTCCGCCAGGATTACGGGCATGCCGAAAAAATCGCGGAAATCGTCGACATAGTTGAAGAAAACGAACCGGTCTGGAAACGTGAGGCCGAAGCCAAGGGATTGCAACTGTTCGTTGAATTCGATGAAAACACCAACCGTGAGAAATTCAACGCCATACTGGTCGCCTCGGTATTCAACAATCTCGTTTTCAACGCGATCAGATACACGCAAAAAGGTCATATCAGAATCATTCTGGGCAGAGACGCTTTTAGCGTTTCCGATACGGGTGCAGGCATTTCCGCAAAAGAAAAAGAACGCATCTTCGACAAGGGCTACCGTGGAAAATCGGGCATGGCCGAAGGAGTCGTCGGGTACGGTCTCGGACTGTCCATCGCCTCCAGAATCTGCGATGTACTCAATTGGCGTATTACCATGGAAAGTCATGAAGGAAACGGCACGACATTTACGGTCATTTTCAACCGATAAACCGTCATGAAAAAACATACCGGTATTTTCCGGCATATGGAATGTCCTGTTTACGGTCTTTCTGGCCATTTGGTTCATCCCCATACCAGACTCTCCTGTCCCTGCAGCAATCATGCCTGCGCAATCCGACCACTTTCATGGCTCGCATGCAACAATTCCTGAAAAGGAACATATCCGCGTTTCATGTCTGGCGCATTCCACTTTATCGGCAATGCTCTGTAAAACAATGCCTTTGGGGAGGATATAAGGTTCGGAGGGCAAAGCTGTCCAGAAAAGAGGTTTTGCATGGCTCCTGGTTCGGTATAGAATCAAAAGAAGTGAGACTCTGACACATCATGCAAATCAGAAAAGCTTTCCGATATGAGTTGATGCCAAAAGGTGGAGATATCTGCAAGATGAAATGATTTTGCGGCTATGTCCGTTTTGTGTTCAATCGGACGCTAGCGTACCAGCAGAAAACCGCCGAACACAAGCCATATTCCGGTGCGTAACATGTAGTTTTTGAGGAAAACGCCGATGCGGTCTGAGCCTATGAATATACTAAGGGTAAGGCACGCCCGGCTAGCCTGTGAAATGAATGGTGCAGTCAGACCGCCAGCTGCAGGAACCCACCGAAGAGATCAGGGTACGACTGCTCTGACTCAGCAGGAATTTCTTGCCTTTATGCGGGGGAGGATGTCAATCCTCTTGAAATATCGGGTATAACCCATATATAGGTTTTATTCATTTGACTACTGATTTCCACGAGGGAAAAATAAATGGCTGAATCAGAAAAACAGACAATGGGTTTTCAGGCGGAAGTAAAACAGCTTCTACAACTGATGATCCACTCACTTTATTCCAACAAGGAAATTTTCCTGCGCGAACTAATTTCAAACGCATCGGACGCCATTGACCGGCTGCGCTATGAAGCGCTGGACAAACCTGAATTGCAGGAACACGATCCTGATCTGAAAATCCGCATCTTCTTCAATCCAGAAGCACGGACCATTACTATTTCCGACAACGGTATCGGCATGAGCCGTGAAGAAGCGGTAGCCCACTTGGGGACCATCGCAAAATCCGGCACCAAGGAATTCATCGCCCGCCTGTCGAACGACCAGAAAAAAAACGATGCACTGATCGGTCAGTTCGGCGTCGGTTTTTATTCCGGCTTCATCGTTGCGGACAAAATCACGGTCGAATCCCGTCGTGCCGGTCTGGCCGCCAATGAAGCCATACGCTGGGAATCCACTGGAGAAGGCGATTTCACGATCGAAAACATCGAGAAAGCCTCACGCGGAACCGATATTACCCTGCATCTGAGAGAAGGCGAAGACGATTTCCTGACAAACTGGCGCCTGAAAGCCATCATCCGGAAATATTCCGATCATATCTCGCTGCCAATCCAGATGCTGAAAGAGGAATGGGACAGCGAAACCAAGACAATGAAAACCGGCACCGAGCTGGAAACGATTAACCAGGCCAACGCATTATGGGCTCGCAACAAGGCGGATATCACAGATGAACAGTACCGCGAATTCTATAAACACATCTCCCATGATTTCAACGATCCGCTGATCTGGACGCACAACAAGGTAGAAGGCCGCACCGAATACAACCAGTTGCTTTATATCCCGAAAGAAGCGCCTTTCGATCTCTGGGACAGAAACAAGCGCGGCGGCATCAAACTTTACGTCAAACGCGTTTTCATCATGGATGACGCAGAACAACTGATGCCGGTCTATCTACGCTTCGTTCGAGGTGTCATTGACTCCAACGATCTGCCCCTGAACGTTTCCCGTGAAATCCTCCAGGAATCGCGGGATGTGAAAATGATTCGTGACGGTTCGACGCGCCGAGTCCTTTCCATGCTGGAAGAACTGGCCGGTTCCGACGACCCTGCCAAGAAAGAACTGTATGCCACTTTCTGGCAACAATTCGGCCAGGTTCTGAAAGAAGGTATCGGCGAGGATCCTGCCAACAAGGAAAGAATCGCCAAATTGCTGCGTTTCTCCTCGACGTACAATGACAGCGATATCCAGAATGTTTCGCTGGACGACTACATTTCCAGAATGAAAGAAAATCAGGTCCGGATTTTCTACATCACGGCAGAAAACTATACGGCAGCGAAAAACAGTCCGCACCTTGAAATATTCCACAAGAAAGGAATCGAGGTCCTGATCCTGACCGATCGGGTCGATGAATGGATGCTGTCGTTCCTGCAGGAATACAACGAAAAAAATCTGGTTTCCGTTGCACAGGGCAGCCTCGATCTCCTGAAACTGGCAGACAAGGAAGAAGCCAGACAGAACGAGGAAAACAAGACGGAATTCAAGGACACTCTTGAAAAAATGAAAAATGTCCTCGGTGACAAGGTCAAGGATGTCAGAGTGACCGTCCGTCTGACCGAATCGCCGTCCTGTCTGATCGCCGATGAGAACGACCTATCCGGAAATCTCCAGCGCATGCTGAAAGCAGCCGGACAGAAAGTGCCGAACATGAAGCCAATTCTGGAAATCAATCCAAATCATCCATTGGTCCGGACGCTGAAATACGAGGGTTCTCATTTCGATGACTGGACCAACCTGCTGTTCGACCAGGCTGTTCTGGCTGAAGGCGGTTCACTGAAGGATCCTGCGGCATTCGTCAAACTGATGAACAATATGTTGCTCGGTACACTGGAAAAGAAAAACGACTGACCCGGATCGGAAAACGGAAAACCCGGCGTTGCCGGGTTTTTTCATAACAGACATGCCCTCCCGAATCCGTCATATGAAAATGACAGTTTTTCCCGGCAGTCTCATGTATTTCCGTCATGTGTCCGAAGTTGGCGTTCATTCCGTCGTCAGAAACGATTTCTGCCTGAATGGTCATTTGACATCCTCCTCTGCCTGAGTACAGGAGATTCCTGCTGAGTCAGAGCAATCGTACCCTGATCTCTTCAACGGGTTTCTGCTTCAATAAGACTGCCCAAAGGAAAAGGCCTGGTTTTCGCCGCAAATATTTCCACAGTGAGGAATTTTACGGTATCGAACCAACCTCATATTTCCCCGGGTCTCACGATCTTTTCACAGGCTGACACGGCATGTCCTGCCGCCTGTGAAGCATTTGAT
>CAVKGJ010000145.1:0-3142 GCA_963655605.1 Oscillospiraceae bacterium | reverse complement strand
TACAGAAAAAAGAAGGAATATTTGCGATAAACAAGGTCGTTTCACAATCCGCTTCCTTGTATCCTCGTCTTGAACAACGGAATTTTCGAGAAATGAACCAGACAGCGCAAGATACACAGACATAACAGGATATGTCTGAAACTGCAAGAAACGGAAAAGCCCGGCAACGCCGGGCTTTTCCGTACACAGTTCAATGAAACATCCATTCTCCTTCTTTTGTCAGTAGTGATAAGCCGATTCACCATGAGAGGTTTTATCCAGACCTTCCCTTTCCTCATCTTCCGATACCCTAAGTCCCCAAACCATACCGATGAGTTTGTAGGCAATGAAGGAAACCACACCCGACCAGACAATCGTAACAATGACACTCTTGAACTGGATCCAGAGCTGGGCCAGCATGGAATATTCCCCACTGCTCAACCCCGTACCGCCCAATGCCGGCGAAACTACAATACCTGTCAAAATAGCACCCAGAATACCGCCCACACCGTGAACACCGAAAGCATCGAAGGCATCATCCACTTTCAGCATTCTTTTCAGGCCGGTAACCCCCCACAGGCAAACAGGACCTGCGATCAATCCCATAACAAGCGATCCCATCGGGCCTGCAAAACCGGCTGCAGGCGTAATCGTAACCAGTCCCGCAACAGCACCTGACGCAGCGCCCAACATGGAAGGTTTGCCTCTGGTAAATGTTTCGCCAATCGCCCAGGTCAGTGTTGCACCGGCAGTTGCGATGACCGTATTGACAAAAGCCATACCAGCCAGACCGTTTGCCGCGCCGGCAGAACCGGCATTGAATCCGAACCAGCCGATCCACAACAGGGATGCCCCGACCATCGTCAGAACCAGCGAATGCGGCATGAACGCTTCCTTGCCATAACCCAGCCGTTTGCCAATCAAATAGGCACCGACCAGACCGGCAATCGCTGCATTAATGTGAACGACCGTACCGCCAGCGAAATCAAGCGCACCGTCTTCGCCCAAGAAACCGCCACCCCATACGATATGAGCCATCGGAACATAGCTGAAAGTAAACCATATCGCCATAAACGCCATGACGGCACCGAATTTGATCCGTTCGGCAAATGCCCCGACAATCAATACTGCCGTAATGCAGGCGAAAGATCCCTGGAAAGCGGAAAAAACATATTCAGGAATCGTCGGTAATACTGTCGACATCATATCCGGGGTAATGCCATTCATGAATACTTTTTCAAGATTGCCGATAATGGCGCCTTCCCCGGAAAATGCAAGCGAATATCCATACAGGAACCATAAAACGGTAATCAGCGAAAACGTCATGAAAACCTGCATCAGTACGGAAAGCATGTTTTTGGTCCGTGCCAGTCCGCCATAAAACAGGGCCAGTCCCGGCACAACCATCAACAAAACAAGCAACGTTGATGTCAGCATCCAAGCCGTATCGCCTGCGCTTAATGCGGAAGCAACAGATACCGTTGCCGTCTCGACAACAGTAACACTCGTTTCTGCCGCGGGCGCTGCAACATCCTGAGCGAAAACGCCACCGGCCACACCGGTACCCGCTGCTGCCAGCAAAATCGAAAACAGATTCTTCATAATATTTCCCCTTTTATAGTGCATCCACACCCGTTTCACCGGTACGGATTCTGATCGCCTGTTCCAGATCGACGACAAAAATCTTTCCATCGCCGATCTTTCCTGTTGATGCCGATTTGCCGATCGCTTCGATGACCTGCTCCAGAAATTCGTCTGCGATAGCGACCTCGATCTTTATTTTCGGCAGAAAATCAACAACATATTCTGCACCGCGATACAATTCGGTATGCCCCTTCTGCCGGCCGAATCCGCGAACATCCGTTACCGTCATCCCCTGAATGCCGATAGCAGCCAGTGCTTCCCTGACCTCATCCAGTTTGAACGGTTTCACAATGGCACTGATCAATTTCATGTTCTTCTCCTCTTGACCCCTGATCTCCGATCCTGTTTAAAAAGCACGACTGACTGATGCAACAGATACAGCGTCCACAACACTTTCTCCTGCATGTACGGCAAAAATCGGTTTTTTCATGAAACTCTCCTTTTTCAAGCTCTGAATTATTTCGGTATTCCCATTAATGCATAGACCATGCCAACTTTTAAAGGAAAAACGGCATGAAAAAACGTCCCGGAAAAGGATCAGAAAAACGGAACCGTGCGTAAAACGGCACTTTATTCATACATGGAAATGAAAAAAAACATGGATGCACCGCAAAGAGGCATTTTTGAAAAAGACAATTCCGGCATAAATCACGGATTTACCGATCAATCCGGGAAAATGCATCATTTCGGTGAGTCACGAAAACAGGAATTCTCTTTGTGCCTGAGAAATGGCAAAGAAACCGCAAATAAAACCACTATCCTGCAGGCACAACCAGACCGAACATACCATCCCTTCATATTGATCAGCTGCCATACCACGACGCAAACAGCTGGAACGGAAAAACAAATATGTATGAAAAAAGCATCGCCAGAAAGAATCAGAGCAGCAGGTATTAACCTGTTTCGATTTTGATGATATAATTTTACTTTCATTGGGTTGTTAGCTCAGTTGGTAGAGCTGCGGACTCTTAATCCGTAGGTCGAGCGTTCGAGTCGCTCACAACCCACCACAAAGAATTCAAAGGGTTAGCAGATTATTTTCTGTTAACCCTTTTTTCTTTGTGTAATTCCTGTGTAATCGCGTCAAGAATTCTGTCGGTAACGCTGTTCCAGCTTATCTATGGCATTTTCAATATGCGCGCCGTTCTGGTGGCTGTACCTTTCAACCATTGCCAATGTTTTGTGTCCTGAAATACGTTTTACTGTCGGTAAATCTACACCAGCCTGAACCAAATGCGTGATAGCGATATGACGTAACGTATGCCGTATCACCTGTTTGGGATCAAGTCCATCCCTTTCGACACATCTTCTGAAAGGTTTGTTTAAATCTACTCTGTATGCCTGCTACTTGCAGCAGGTGATGGGAACAACCAGGGGGTACCAGATTGTAATGTGCTAACATATGATATGAGAAAGTCTGCCAGTTTTCTGGCAATCGGCGTTCCCGAGCCTGTAACGCATTCTATGGACATTTATCAGAGAAAGGAAGAAACCCTTTCTCCGAATTCGATGCAGAACC
>CAVKGJ010000144.1:0-2313 GCA_963655605.1 Oscillospiraceae bacterium | reverse complement strand
AACCGGCGCGATGACCAGTGAAGCAAGAAACAGCAAAGATGTGACAAGTGCAGTCATCCCCGTCCGACCGCCTTCCGCAATTCCCGTACTTGACTCGACAAAAACCGTTGCGGTGGACGATCCGAGACAGGCACCTGCCGAAGTGGCGATGGCATCGCACATCATGGCTTCTCTCATTCGTGGCATTTCACCGTTTCCATCCAGCATATTGGCCTGTCTGGCTGTGCCGAGCAACGTGCCGACCGTATCGAACATATCCACCAGTGAAAAGGAAATGACGATCATAATCAGTGTTAGAATCATTTCAACCGGACTGGATGTATTTCCGAACAGGCCGGGAAAATCCATCTTAAAAAAAGAAACATCCAGAAAATCCTGTGCCTGCCTGACTGGGTCGAATGAAAAATCACGTAAGGTTGTCAATCCGAAAGGAATCCCGATCAACGTCGAAACCAGAATGCCAATAAAAATCGATCCCCTGATCCGGCGCGCAAAGAGAGCACCGGTCACAACTAGCCCGATCAGTGCCACAATTGCCGAAGCGATCATCCGATGGTAATCCACAATCGGGTATTTTATGCCTCCCGACATGATCATGCCATTCGCATCCCCTGTATGATTCCACAACGAAAAATCGATCATGCCAACAAATGTGGCACCATTGGATACCACGATTGATGCATTTTCAAGACCGATCAATGCCAGGAAAAGCCCGATACCGGCCGTTATTGCTGCTTTTACTGGCTGCGGGATCGCCATGATACAGGCTTCTCTGAACCCTATCGCCGTAATGAAAATGAACAGAAGTCCGGAAATAAATACCATCGCCAGTGCCTGTTGATAGGAATACCCCATTCCCAAAACAACGGTATAAGCGAAAAAGGCATTCAGTCCCATACCCGGCGCCTGCGCGAACGGCACTTTGGCGTAAACGGCCATCAGAAACGTTCCCAGAAAAGCAATCAGACATGTCGCAAAAAATACGCCATTGGCAATCCGTGCGGCATATTCCGTTTCGCCACGAAAAACAAAAGGTGCGGACAAAATCTGTGGATTGACGACAAGAATATATGCCATGGCGAAAAAAGTAGTCAATCCTGCCACTATTTCCGTACGCATATTCGTACTGTTTTCATCAATCCGGAAAAAACGGTTCAGGAAACCCCTTTTCCGTTCCTGAACGATACGTTCCCCCATGATTCACTCCCGAAACCCGGCCGTTCCGACGTCTTTTCGTGCCGGAACGGTCAAATTGCGTAGTTTATCCGAATATTCCCCTTCCCCTCACATATTTTTTCCGGATACACCGGTCATCGCCCAGATAAGTCAGCCGTTCCAGCCTGCTTTCCGGTTCCAATTCTGATAGTGAAGGCCATGCCATATCATCCAGCACAAGCGCATCGAATTCATAACCTGTCTCGAAACTGCCTACCTTGCCGAAAAATGCTCCACCGCCTTTGGTTGCCAGATAAAATGCTTCAGAAAAGGATAACGGTCTGATATCTGGATCTAGCAAGCGCCAATGCATCTTGGACATCTGTATGGCATCGGAAATACCGCGGAAACCGGAAAGCGAAAATCCTCCCGCGATATCACTACCCAATCCCACTTTCAGCCCGTCCTGCAACCAGGACTTCACAGGCGCGATACCGGAAGACAAATTGACGTTCGACTGGGGACAATGCGCGATGAAAACACCCCGCTTCCGGATCAACTCTCTTTCTTCCATGCCGGAATAGACGCAATGCGCCATGACAACCGGCCCATTGCTCCCGAACAGGCCGAATCGGTCGTAAACGTCGGCATAACACCCGCAATCAGGAAAAAGCGATTTCACCCATGCCACCTCCTTCGGGTTCTCCGAAAGATGCGATTGCAGGGACAAAGCATATTTTTGTTGCAAATTTCCCAGCGATGCCATCAGCCTACCGCTGCACACCGGAGCGAATCTTGGCGTCAAGACAGGAGAAACATTCCTGAACCGCGAAAGGCTTTCCCTGATCCACCATTCGGTTGCAGCAAGCGAGTCGTCTGTTGTCTCGCAGTAATTTTCCGGGCTGTTCACATCCATGTTGACCTTGCCGACCATCGCAACCAGACCGGTTTCTTCCAGCAACTGCATCAACAAAAGCGCGGCATCAGCATGAATCGTCGCGAAAATACAGGCACGGGTTGTCATGGATATCTGCAAATCCCTCACAAACAGCCGGTAAGCCTTTTCCGCATAAACAGGATCGGCATAACGTAATTCTTCGGGAAAAGTGTGATTGTCAAGCCAATCCAGCAGCTCCAGATCCATGCCAAGTCCACGGA
>CAVKGJ010000143.1:17037-24879 GCA_963655605.1 Oscillospiraceae bacterium | reverse complement strand
AGGCGGCAGAACCGTCGGAGCAGGTGTCGTCTCCAAAATCATTGAGTAATTCAGTTGTAGAATAAATTAAATGCTGCGAATGGACGCCCATTCGCAGCTCGTTCTTTGGAAAGATATTATGCAAAACCAAAAAATTCGCATTCGCCTCAAGGCATTCGATTACAAACTGATCGATCAATCCGCACAGGAAATCATTGATACCGCCAAACGGACAGGCGCGGTTGTCAAAGGGCCGGTTCCTCTGCCGACACGCATTCAGCGTTTTGATATCCTGCGTTCGCCGCATGTCAACAAAACGTCCCGTGACCAGTTTGAAATCAGAACCCATCAGCGTCTGATGGATATTATTGATCCGACAGACAAAACGGTTGATGCCTTGATGAAACTGGATTTGCCTGCTGGTGTTGATGTTGAAATTAAACTGCAATAATTGCCGGTAATGGCAGGAAGCAGTTGTACAAACGGCGCATGCGAGATATAATGCGCCGCTCAAGCATGGCAAGAGATTGTTTTTGCTCTTGTTTTTGAAAGATGATAAACAGCCCTGCCCAATCGTAGGCAGGAATGGAGATAAAAATGAGCCTAGGCCTTATCGGGCGTAAGGTTGGAATGATGCGTATATTCACGGATGAAGGGGATTCTATTCCGGTCACTGTGGTTGACGTGTCAGACAATCGTGTTACGCAAGTCAAGACGACCGAGACAGACGGTTATACTGCTGTTCAGGTCGCATTCGGCAAACGCCGTCCTTCCCGCGTCAATAAAGCTGCAGCTGGACACTATGCCAAGGCAGGTGTCGAGGCTGGTACAGTGTTGCGTGAATTCAGAGTGGATGCTGCCAAGGCGGCAGAAATGAAAGCAGGTGATGTTGTGCCTGTCACGCTGTTTGAAGTCGGTCAGAAAATTGACGTTCAGGGCGTTTCGATTGGTAAAGGATATGCCGGTACCATCAAACGCTACAATTTCGGTTCTGGTCGCGCCACCCATGGCAATTCCCTTTCGCACAATGTTCCCGGTTCTATCGGTATGAATCAGGATCCGGGGCGTGTTTTCCCGGGCAAGAAAATGACGGGGCATATGGGGGATGTCACCAAGACAGTGCAAAATCTGGAAGTCGCCCGTATTGATGCTGAACGCAATTTGCTTCTGGTAAAGGGAGCTGTTCCGGGTGCCAAGAATGCGCAGGTTGTCGTTCGTCCTGCAGTAAAAACCAAAGTTAGCAAGGGGGCATAACAGATGGAATTGAAGCTCCTAAATGGAAATGATCAGGCGGCTGGTAAAGTTGATGCACCGGATACCATATTTGGTCGTGAATACAATGAAGCGCTGATACATCAGATCGTGGTCGCTTTCCAGGCGAACGCCAGAATGGCGAATCGTCAGCAGAAAAGCCGTGAAACGGTAGCTCATACCACCAAGAAACCATGGCGCCAGAAAGGTACGGGTCGTGCCCGTGCCGGTATGTCGTCTTCTCCGCTGTGGCGTGGAGGTGGCCGTGCATTCCCGAATACGCCTGATGAGAACTTTTCTCACAAAGTAAACAAAAAAATGTACCGTGCCGGCGTATGTTCCATTCTGTCGCAGCTGGCTCGTGAAGACCGGTTGACCGTCATTGACGAATTGGCAATCGAAGCGCCGAAAACCAAGATGCTCGCACAGAAACTGAAAGGATTCGGTTTCAGTTCCGTACTGGTGATTACGGATTCGTTCGATGAAAATCTGTATCTGGCATCGCGTAATTTGCCTAATGTGTTGGTGGTTGAACCACACCAGGCAGATCCTGTTTCTCTGGTACATTTCAAAGATGTGCTGATTACCAAGGCAGCTCTGGGCAAGATTGAGGAGATGCTGGCATGAGTGCGGTCATGAAAATTAGTGAAGAACGCCTGATGAAAGTATTGTTGGCGCCGGTTGTTTCGGAAAAAGCCACTTTCATCGCTGAAAAGTATGAGCAAGTTATTTTTCGTGTATTGAAAAATGCAACCAAACCGGAAATCAAGGCGGCGGTTGAAAATTTGTTCAAGGTTGAAGTTGAGTCTGTGCAGGTATTGAATCGTTTGGGCAAGCAGAAACGTTCACGTCAAGGAATGGGACGCAAGAGCAATCAGAAACTGGCATATGTTTGCCTGAAGCCTGGTCAGGAAATCAATTTTACTGAGGAGGCTAAATAATGGCTCTCGTTAAAGTCAAACCAACTTCTCCCGCCCGTCGGGGAATGGTCAAGCTGGTCAATCCTGATCTTTACAAGGGACGTCCTTTCGCGGGTCTGGTTGAAAAGAAATCCAAAAGCGCCGGCCGTAACAACAATGGTCACATCACGACCCGCCATATTGGCGGCGGCCACAAGCAACATTATCGTATCGTTGATTTCGTTCGCAACAAGGATGGAATCGCCGCGAAAGTGGAACGAATCGAATACGATCCAAACCGTACGGCCAATATCGCGCTGGTTTGTTATGCTGATGGTGAACGTCGTTACATCATCGCGCCAAAGGGATTGTCTGTCGGCGACAAGATCATGAATGGTTCGGAAGCGCCGATCAAGGCGGGAAATTGTTTGCCGTTGCGCAATATTCCTGTCGGCACGACCCTGCATTGTATCGAGATGCTGCCTGGAAAAGGTGCGCAAATGGCGCGTACGGCAGGTGCGGCAGTTGTGCTGATGGCGCGTGAAGGTTCGTATGCCCAGATTCGTCTCCGTTCCGGCGAAGTCCGCCGTGTGCACATCGAATGTCGCGCGACAATCGGTGAAGTTGGCAATGCAGAACAGAATCTGCGCAAATTGGGTAAGGCGGGTGCAATGCGCTGGCGTGGTGTGCGTCCAACCGTGCGTGGTGTTGTCATGAATCCGGTCGACCACCCGCATGGTGGTGGCGAGGGAAGGACATCCGGTGGACGTCATCCGGTAACGCCTTGGGGTCAGAAGACCAAGGGTCTGAAAACGCGTAGTAACAAGCGCACGACTTCAATGATCGTTTCGCGCCGCAACAAGAAATAAGGGGTAGCATATGACACGTTCGTTGAAAAAAGGGCCTTTCTGCGATGCTCACTTGATTGCCAAGGTTGAAGCTGCGCAGGCTTCCAAGGACAAGCGGCCAATTAAGACATGGTCTCGTCGGTCAACAATTATGCCGGATTTTATCGGGCTGACAATTGCTGTTCACAATGGCAGACAGCATGTCCCTGTTTATATCTCCGAAAATATGGTTGGTCACAAGTTGGGCGAATTTGCATTGACCAGGACGTTCAAGGGTCATGCCGCCGATAAAAAAGCTAAGAAATAGGACCAATGATGGAAACAAAAGCTTCTCTTCGTGGTGTGCATTTATCAGCGCAAAAAGGTCGTCTGATTGCCGATTTGATTCGCGGTAAAAAAGTTGATCAGGCGCTCGATATTCTGTCGTTTACACCAAAAAAAGGTGCGGTCATTATCAAGCAGGTTCTGGAATCGGCCATTGCCAATGCCGAACATAATGACGGTGCGGATATTGATGAATTGAAAGTTTCTTCGATTTATGTCGAAAAGGGAACTTTTATGAAACGTTACTCGGCTCGTGCAAAAGGACGGGGTGACCGTATTTCTAAACAAACATGTCACATTTACGTGACTGTCGGTAACTAAGGGGGTCACGATGGGACAAAAAATACATCCAACCGGTTTCCGTCTGGCAGTTGCCCGTAATTGGTCTTCCCGCTGGTATGCTGGCAACAACAATTTTGCCGGTATGTTAAATGAGGATCTGAAGGCACGTGCCTATTTGAAGAAAAAATTGAAAAACGCTTCTGTCGGGCAAGTCGTTATTGAACGACCGGCAAAAAATGCGCGTTTTACCATTTACAGCTCGCGGCCCGGTGTCGTTATCGGCAAAAAGGGTGAAGATATTGAAGTATTGAAATCCGATCTGTCCAAAATCATGGGCGTTCCGGTGCATGTCAATATCGAGGAAGTCCGCAAGCCGGAAATCCATGCCCAATTGATTGCCGATTCGATTACGCAGCAGCTGGAAAAACGTATCATGTTCCGCCGTGCGATGAGACGTGCCATGCAAAATGCAATGCGTCTGGGCGCTGTCGGGATCAAGATCATGTCTTCCGGCCGTTTGAATGGTATCGAAATCGCACGTACCGAATGGTATCGTGAAGGCCGTGTGCCGTTGCATACGTTGCGTGCCGATATCGATTACGGCTTTTCCGAAGCACAAACGACTTACGGAATCATTGGCGTAAAAGTCTGGGTCTACAAGGGGGATCGTCTGGAAAATGGCGAAGCTCCGAAAATCGATACGCCTAACGAAGAAGACAAGAAACGTCGTGGTGCGCGCCGTGAAGATGGCCGTCCAGGAAGGCAGCGTGTGAGAAAGTCTGAAGGTGCTGGCGCATCCGAAACTCCTTCTGCCGGAGCGAAACGGGTGCGTGCCAGAAAACCTGAAAATGCAGCAACAGCGACAGAAAATGCGCCTGTTGAAGCGGCAGGAGAATAATTATGTTGCAACCATCTCGTAGAAAATATAGAAAAGAGCAGAAAGGGCGCAATACCGGTATTTCCCATGAAAGAGGAACAAAGGTATCGTTTGGCGATTTTGGTCTGAAAGCGGTAGGAAGAGGCCGTATCACCGCTCGCCAGATTGAAGCTGCTCGTCGTGCCATGACGCGCCACATCAAAAGAGGTGGCCGTATCTGGATTCGTGTATTTCCGGACAAGCCGATTTCTGAAAAACCTGCTGAAGTACGTATGGGGAGCGGTAAAGGTAATCCGGAGTACTATGTTGCCGAAATCAGACCCGGCAAGGTTCTTTATGAAATGGACGGAGTGGATGAAGCGCTTGCTCGTGAAGCGTTCCGTCTGGCTGCTGCCAAATTGCCATTGCCGACGGTATTCGTTGTCCGTCAGCTTGGCCAGTAAGAGGAGTGAATATGAAAGCATCCGAACTGCGTTCCAAGGACCAGGCTGAACTGAAAGCCGAGCTGAACGATCTTCTGAAAGCTCAATTCGGTCTGCGCATGCAACTGGCAACCCAGCAATTGACCAATACTTCCCAGTTGAAGAAGGTAAGAAGGGATATCGCTCGGGTAAAGACTGTCATGAATTCTAAGGGTAAAGCACAATGAACGATCAGGAAAAGTCCACGCTGAAACGTACACTGATTGGCAAGGTTGTATCGGACAAGATGGATAAAACGGTTTCCGTTTTGATCGAACGGCGGATAAAACATCCAATCTATGGCAAGGTTGTCCGTCGCACCAAGAAATATCTTGCACACGATGAAACCAATCAGGCGAAAATTGGCGATACCGTTGAAATTCAAGAAGGGCGTCCAATTTCTAAACACAAATCTTGGGTTCTCACCAAAGTTATCCAGGTTGCACAAATCATATAAAAAGATTGCATTTATCATTGGATAATGCAATAATTCAAAACTTCGCATCATTCCTTAATGACAGGTTGATGCGAAGTTCTTTATATATCATGCACACCTAATCAGTCGCATTTTTTTGCGTCTGGCGGGACCAAGACTGATCGCCGGTTGATGGCGAATTAAGTTGGGAAAGAGAAATTATGATTCAGACTGAAAGTCGTTTAAAAGTGGCCGACAATACAGGTGCCAGAGAGGTTCTTTGTATCAAGGTGCTTGGCGGTTCCAAGCGTCGTTATGCTCAGGTCGGTGACATCATTAAAGTAACGGTCAAGAGTGCTGCTCCACGGGGAAGGGTCAAAAAAGGCGAAATCTACAATGCCGTTGTCGTTCGTACGGCAAAGGGAGTGCGTCGCCAGGACGGTTCGCTGATCAAGTTTGATGAAGGGGCGGCCGTATTGCTTAACAATAAGCTGGAACCGATCGGAACCCGTATTTTTGGGCCGGTAACTCGTGAATTGCGTACTGAAAGATTTATGAAAATCGTTTCACTGGCGCCGGAAGTATTGTAAGGGGGGGGTATGAACAAGATACGTAAAGGCGATGAAGTGATTGTTCTGGTCGGCAAGGACAAGGGCAAGCGCGGTACGGTTCAGCAATGTATTGAAGATCGCGTTGTTGTTTCCGGTGTGAACGTTGCCAAGAAAACAACCAAACCGAATCCGATGACAGGCGCTGCTGGCGGTATTGTCGATAAGTTGATGCCGATCCATGTTTCCAATGTTGCGCTGTTCAATGCGAAAACGGGAAAGGCTGATCGTGTGGGCTTTAAGGAAGTGGATGGAAAAAAAGTCCGTGTCTTCAAATCGAATGGTGAAGTTGTCGAGGCTAAATAATTATGGCGCGTCTACAGGAATTATATAAGGAAAAAATTGTTGCTGATCTGATGGCAAAATTTTCCTACAAGTCTGCGATGGAAGTTCCGCGCATTACCAAAATCACTCTGAACATGGGCTTGTCGGAAGCGGTTGCGGACAAGAAAGTGATTGATCATGCAACGGAGGATCTGGCGAAAATTGCGGGCCAGAAACCGGTTGTGACCAGGGCGCGCAAATCCATTGCGGGATTCAAGATTCGCGAAGGTTATCCTATCGGCTGCATGGTGACTTTGCGTGGTACGAGAATGTATGAATTTCTTGACCGGCTGGTTACGATCGCATTGCCTCGTGTGCGTGATTTTCGTGGTATCAATGGCCGTTCCTTTGACGGTCGTGGGAATTACAATCTCGGTATTAAAGAGCAGATCATATTCCCTGAAATTGAATATGACAAAATTGATGCTTTGCGTGGTTTGAATATCAGCATTACCACGACCGCTAAAACCGATGAGGAGTCCAAAGCACTTCTTTCCGCCTTTAAATTTCCGTTTAGAAATTGAGATAGCCATGGCAAAACTGGCATTAATAAATCGTGAATTGAAACGCGCGGCGCTTGTTAAAAAATATGCAGGCAAACGCGCTGAATTGAAAGCTATTATCGACGACCAAAGCAAGACTGAAGAAGAACGTTTTGAAGCTCGTCTTAAATTGCAGTCGTTGCCGCGCAATGCGAATCCGACACGCCAACGCAATCGTTGTGCGCTGACGGGAAGACCGCGTGGTACGTATCGCAAGTTCGGTTTGGGGCGTACCAAACTGAGAGAATTCGCCATGAATGGCGAAATTCCCGGAATCACCAAAGCTAGCTGGTAGCAGGAGGAATTGTTATGAGTATGAGCGATCCTATCGCAGATATGCTGACTCGCATCCGCAATGCGCAGCAAGTTAAGAAAAGTTCTGTTGCTATGCCGTCTTCCAAGGTAAAGGTTGCTATTGCCACCGTGCTGAAAGACGAAGGTTACATTGATTCTTTCGATGTCAGGGACGAAGCAGGCAAGGCTCAGTTGAATATCGCGTTGAAATATTATGTCGGCCGTCCGGTTATCGAAAGACTGGAAAGGGTTTCCCGTCCGGGTCTTCGCGTTTATAAAGGACGCGATGAATTGCCTAGTGTGATGAATGGCTTGGGCGTGGCGATTGTTTCTACGCCAAAAGGTGTCATGACAGACCGTAAAGCGAGGGCTACGGGTGTCGGTGGCGAAGTTCTTTGCTATGTTGCCTAAGGAGTAAAGCATGTCTAGAGTTGGAAAAATGCCGGTTGTTATTCCTGAAGGCACAACTGCGACAATCGCGAACAATGAAATTACTGTAAAGGGACCTTTGGGTGCGATTAGCCGGGGTCTGAGTGATTTGGTGGTTGTCAAGCAGGAAGACAAATCGCTTAAGGTTGAAGCGGCAAACGACAGCCGTGAAGCGGTGGCGATGTGGGGAACTACGCGTGCGTTGCTGAATAATATGGTGCTTGGTGTCAGCAAGGGATTTGAAAAACGTCTCAGTCTGGTTGGCGTCGGTTTTCGTGCGCAGGCTCAAGGTGACAAACTGAATATGTC
>CAVKGJ010000143.1:0-17027 GCA_963655605.1 Oscillospiraceae bacterium | reverse complement strand
TTCCCATCCTGTCGTTCATGTGATGCCTGCAGGTGTCAAATGTGAAACCCCCTCTCAGACCGAGATCGTCATCAAGGGAATTGACAAACATCTGGTTGGGCAAGTTGCGGCTGATGTCCGTGCATATCGCAAACCTGAGCCATACAAGGGCAAGGGCGTTCGTTATGTAGATGAAGTCGTTAAGATCAAAGAAACTAAGAAGAAGTAATAGGGGCGATTGATGAACAAGAAACAATCACGTTTGCGTCGTGGACGTCAGACTCGAGCCAAAATTGCTGTTCTGAAAGCAACTCGCTTGTCGGTGCATCGTACCAATTTGCATATTTATGCAAATATTATTGGACCGGATGCTCGGATTCTGGCTTCTTCTTCGACACTGGAAGCGGACATTCGCCAGGAACTGGCGGGAAAAAGTGGCGGCAATGTGGCAGCAGCTTCGCTGGTTGGCAAGAGAGTAGCCGAAAAGGCATTGCAGGCTGGAATTACAGAAGTTGCTTTTGATCGTTCCGGTTTTCGTTATCACGGCCGTGTCAAAGCATTGGCTGAAGCTGCTCGTGAAGCAGGTCTGAAGTTCTAAGGATATAACCATGGCAAAAATGCAACAAAAGACACAGGGTGATCGGCCTGATGACGGATTGCGCGAAAAAATGATCGCGATCAATCGCGTGACCAAAGTCGTCAAGGGCGGTCGTATTATGGGGTTTGCCGCTCTGACGGTTGTCGGTGACGGTGATGGTCGTATTGGTATGGGCAAGGGCAAATCGAAAGAGGTGCCTATCGCTGTCCAGAAGGCAATGGAAGAAGCGCGCCGAAACATGATCAAGGTAACGCTGAAAGATGGTACCTTGCAGCATACGATCATTGGAAAGCACGGTGCTTCCAAAGTAATGCTGAATCCGGCGAAACAGGGTACCGGCGTTATTGCCGGCGGTGCCATGCGTGCCATTTTTGATGTGATGGGTGTTACCAACGTTGTGGCCAAGTCTTTCGGTTCAAGCAATCCATACAATATGGTCAGAGCGACCCTGAATGCGCTGGCTTCGATGAACACTCCTGCCGATGTCGCTGCGAAACGTGGCAAGTCCGTGGAAGAAATTGTTGGATAAGGAATCGATAATGTCTAGTCAAATCACAGTGAAATTGGTCAGAAGTCTGATCGGAACCCAGAAATCACATCGTGATACAGTTCGCGGTCTTGGACTTCGCCGCTTGAATTCCGTATCCACTTTGCAGGATACACCTGCAGTTCGTGGGATGATTAAGAAAGTATCATATCTCGTTCAAGTAATTGCTTGATAGAGACTGCAAACAGGATAAATTATGAATTTGAATAATTTGCAACCTGCTTTTGGCGCAAAACAGGCAAAACGTAGAGTTGGACGCGGTATCGGCAGCGGTTTGGGCAAAACTGCCGGACGTGGTCATAAAGGCCAGAAGTCGAGAGCCGGCGGCTTTCACAGAATCGGTTTTGAAGGTGGCCAGATGCCTTTGCAGCGCCGGCTGCCGAAACGTGGTTTCAAGTCGCCATCTGCATTGACACGTGCCGAAGTGCGTCTCTCTGATCTTGATAAGCTGGGCGTAGAAGATATCGATTTGCTGGTTCTGAAACAGGCAGGCCTGGTTTCGGGGTTGGTCAGGAACGTCAGAGTCATTCTGTCCGGTGAAATCAATCGCAGTGTGAATGTAAACGGGCTTGTCGTAACCAAGGGTGCCAGGGCTGCTATTGAAAGCAAGGGCGGAAAAGTCGCTTAAGTAAACAACATACAGAGGTATCCAGTTGGCAACGTCATCTAATTCAGCAAAAAACGCTACGGCCGGTTTTCCCTGGAAACGATTGCTGTTTTTGCTCGGAGCATTGGTTGTATTCCGTATTGGCGCACATATTCCTGTCCCGGGTATTGATTCCGAGCAGCTTGCATTGCTGTTCAGACAGAATCAGGGCGGTATTCTGGGCATGTTCAACATGTTTTCAGGTGGAGCGCTTTCGCGGTTTACGGTTTTTGCACTGGGCATTATGCCGTACATTTCAGCTTCCATTATCATGCAGATGCTCGGGATCGTATCCCCGCAAATTGATGCACTGAAAAAGGAAGGTGAAGCAGGCAGACGGAAGATGACGCAGTATACGCGTTATGGAACGCTGGTACTTGCCGCCTTTCAGGGACTGGGTATCGCTGTTGCGCTTGAGTCGCAGCCTGGTCTGGTTATCGAGCCGGGATTGGCATTCAGGTTCACGGCTGTTGTGACACTTGTGACCGGTACGATGTTTTTGATGTGGCTCGGTGAGCAGATCACGGAAAGAGGGTTGGGTAACGGTATTTCCATGCTGATCTTTGCCGGTATTGCCGCCGGGTTGCCCAATGCGATTGGCGGACTTATCGAGCTGGTTCGTACCGGTTCGATGAATACGCTGACGGCACTCATCATTTGCGTCATTGTCGCCGTGGTCACTTTCCTGGTTGTATTTATCGAAAGTGGCCAGCGCCGGATCCTGGTTAATTATGCCAAGCGCCAGATCGGCAACAAAATATATGGGGGACAAAGCAGCTTCTTGCCTTTGAAAGTGAATATGGCAGGGGTCATTCCTCCTATTTTCGCGTCCTCGATCATTTTGTTCCCGGCGACGATTGCTGGCTGGTTCGCAACCGGTGCTGAAACGGAGAGTGTTTTTGTCCGTTTTCTGAAGGACTTGTCGGCATCTCTGGCTCCTGGCGAACCGGTGCATGCGATTCTGTATGCTGCGGCAATTATATTTTTCTGTTTTTTCTATACCGCACTTGTCTTCAACAGCCGTGAGACTTCGGATAACCTGAAAAAAAGCGGAGCTTTTATTCCGGGAATCCGTCCGGGTGAACAAACAGCGAGATATATCGATAAAATTTTGATGAGGTTGACGCTTGCCGGTGCGATTTATGTTACATTAATCTGTTTGTTGCCGGAATTTCTGGTGGCACGCTGGCAGGTTCCGTTTTACTTTGGTGGCACTTCCTTGTTGATTATCGTCGTTGTGACAATGGATTTCATGGCGCAAATCCAGAATTACATCATGTCGCAGCAATATGATTCCCTGTTGAGGAAGGCGAATTTCAAGAGCAACAGTTTACCTCGTTAATATTTCATAAAAGACATTTGTTTTATGGCAAAAGATGACGTTATCCAGATGCAGGGCGAGATTGTAGACAACCTGCCCAATGCGACTTTTCGCGTAAAACTGGAAAATGGACATATGGTTCTTGGGCATATCTCGGGGAAAATGCGTATGAATTACATCCGTATCCTTCCCGGCGACAAGGTAACGGTCGAGTTGACTCCTTATGATTTGAGTAGGGCTCGTATTGTTTTCAGAACAAAATAACTGGATTCAGTATATTGTTAAAAAGAGGGAAAAATGAAGGTTCAGGCATCAGTCAAGCGGATTTGCCGCAATTGCAAAATTATCAAGAGAAAGGGCGTGGTCCGTGTAATTTGCACTGAAGCACGTCACAAACAAAGACAAGGTTAATTAACGTCAATTTAGGACAGAACGAATGGCACGTATTGCAGGGGTTAATATTCCCAACCATCAACACATTGTCATTGGCCTGACGGCTATTTATGGTATTGGACGTCCGCGTGCACAGGATATCTGTGCCACGGCCGGTGTCGCTCCAACCAAAAAAGTCAAGGACCTGGATGACAGCGAACTTGAAAAACTGCGCGCTGAAATCGACAAGTTCGTGATCGAAGGCGATTTGCGTCGCGAAGTTTCCATGAGCATCAAACGATTGATGGACCTGGGTTGTTATCGTGGTTTGCGTCATCGCAGAGGGCTGCCCGTCAGGGGACAACGTACCCGCACGAACGCGCGAACCAGAAAAGGTCCACGTAAGGCCGCTCAATCATTGAAGAAATAATACAAACACATGTTGTTTGAACAGTAGACGGATCGAGGAAATTTTATGGCAAAAGCATCGAATAGTGCAGCAGCTCGCGTGCGCAAGAAGGTGAAAAGAAACATTGCAGAAGGTGTTGCACATGTGCATGCTTCTTTCAACAATACCATTATTACCATTACCGATCGTCAGGGCAATGCACTGACATGGGCGACATCTGGCGGAGCCGGTTTCAAGGGTTCCCGCAAATCCACTCCTTTTGCTGCACAGGTCGCTGCAGAAGCTGCCGGTAAAGTAGCAATTGAATATGGTATCAAGAATCTGGAAGTCAAGATCAAAGGACCTGGACCGGGTCGTGAATCCGCTGTTCGTGCCTTGAATGGCTTGGGTATTCGTATTACCCAGATTCAGGACATTACGCCGATTCCGCATAACGGCTGTCGTCCTCCCAAACGTCGTCGTATCTAATTTTCAGAATAACGAAGACCACAGTTATACCGGTGAAGGTATGACTTGCGCCTGATTTGAGGCGTCAACTAATTATTGAAAAGGAAATATTGTGGCACGCTATATCGGACCAAAAGCCAAGCTTTCACGTCGTGAAGGCACCGACCTGTTCCTCAAGAGCGCCAGACGGTCTCTTGATTCCAAATGCAAACTGGATGTTAAGCCTGGCCAGCATGGCATGAAGTCAGGCGCACGTACTTCTGATTATGGAAATCAGTTGCGTGAAAAACAGAAAGTCAAACGGATGTACGGAATTCTGGAAAAACAATTCCGCCGTTATTTCGCTGAAGCTGAACGCAGAAAAGGCAATACCGGTGACAATCTGATGCAGTTGCTCGAATCGCGACTGGACAATGTGGTTTATCGTATGGGATTCGGCTCGACACGTGCCGAAAGCCGTCAGCTGGTCAGCCATCAGGCTTTGATGGTCAATGGCAAGGTTGTCAATATCCCGTCTTATCTGGTCAAACCGGAAGACGTCATTACTGTTCGTGAAAAAGCCAAAAAACAAAACCGTATCATCGAATCCCTGTCTCTGGCCGAACAGATTGGTCTTGCCGATTGGGTTTCTGTGGATTCGAAGAAAATGGAAGGCGTATTCAAACGTGTTCCGGATCGTAGCGAGTTTGCAAACGATGTCAACGAATCGCTGATCATCGAATTGTATTCACGTTAATTTCAGTGTTACCAGTGCCATCAGCCTTATTGGTGTAACGAGCCAAGGGTATTGAAAAGGACATATTATGCAAAACAATTTTCTGAAACCGCGTATTATCAACGTTGAATCGTTAGGTGGCGGACGTTCCGTTGTTGAAATGGAACCGTTTGAACGCGGTTATGGACACACACTCGGCAATGCATTGAGGCGCGTGCTTCTGTCGTCGATGACAGGGTATGCCCCGACTGAAGTGACGATTGCCGGTGTTGTCCATGAATATTCGACACTGGACGGGGTTCAGGAAGATGTTGTTGATCTTCTTCTGAATCTGAAAGGTGTCGTTTTCAAATTGCACAATCGCGATACGATTACACTGACACTGAAAAAATCCGGTCCGGGTGTTGTCACCGCTGCCGATATCGAATTGCCTCATGACGTCGAGATCATCAATCCTGAACATGTCATTGCCAATCTGGCCGATAATGGCAAGCTTGATATGCAGATCAAGGTTGAAAAAGGGCGCGGGTATGTACCGGGAAATGTAAGAAGGCTTTCCGAAGATACCAACAAAACGATTGGCCGCATTATCCTGGATGCTTCCTTTTCACCGGTCAGGCGCGTTTCCTATTCGGTGGAATCGGCTCGTGTCGAACAACGTACCGATCTGGACAAGCTGATCCTCAATATTGAAACGAACGGCGTTATTACCGCGGAAGAAGCCATTCGCCAGTCAGCCCGCATTCTGGTTGACCAGCTGAGCGTATTTGCGGCACTGGAAGGAACGGAAACGACATCCGAAGCGTTGACACAGGCTCCTGCTGTGGATCCGATTTTGTTGCGTCCGGTGGATGATCTTGAATTGACGGTACGTTCTGCCAACTGTCTGAAAGCTGAAAATATCAATTACATTGGCGATCTTATTCAGCGTAGTGAAAACGAACTGCTGAAAACACCTAATCTTGGACGCAAATCCTTGAATGAAATCAAGGAAGTCCTGGCTTCCCGTGGCTTGACTTTGGGGATGCGTCTGGATAACTGGCCTCCAGCCGGATTCGAGAAATAATTTTAACAAAACCGGCCCGCAGTCCTGACTGATAGAAGAGCCGGATCAATAAGATTTATAAGGAAAATATCATGCGTCATCGTCATGGTCTAAGAAAACTGAACCGAACTTCTTCCCACCGTCTTGCCATGCTTCGCAATATGACGGTTTCACTGCTCCGTCATGAAGCGATCAAAACAACATTGCCGAAGGCAAAAGAACTGCGTCGTGTCGTCGAACCCATGATCACTTTGGGCAAGACCAATACGCTTGCCAACAAACGTCTGGCTTTCAACAGGTTGCGTGATCGTGAGATCGTAGTAAAACTGTTCAATGAGCTGGGACCCAGATTTGCCAATCGCAATGGCGGATATCTCCGTATTCTGAAGATGGGTTTCCGTGTAGGGGACAATGCGCCAATGGCTTATGTCGAACTGATGGACAGACCACAGGAAGAAAAGAAGGAAGCTGAAGCCAAATAAGGATAAATGCCTTGCATGGGATTGAAAAAAGCCGGAAAGAGAAATTTTCCGGCTTTTTTGTTGTTATTCGGAAGAACATAGGCTGACAGCCATGGAACCGAATCGTTTTGAATCATGAAAGAATATATGACAGAACAGATCCTCGTTTTTTGTACGGTGCCTGATTCTGATACGGCTGTCCGGATCAGTAAGGCGCTGATTGATAGGAAACTGGCTGCCTGTGTCAGTTGGGGAGAAAAAATACAGTCGGTTTACAGATGGAACGGCCATGTAGAAAAGGCTGAAGAATTGAACCTGACAGTCAAGACAGTAAACGGGAAGTACCGTGATGTAGAAGAACTGATTTTGTCGATTCATCCTTATGACGTTCCGGAAATTGTCGCTGTGCCGATTCTGGAGGGATTTGGACCTTATCTGGAATGGATCCGGCAGGAAACGTCATGAAGTGATCCGGAAACAGGCCGTCACAACAAAAGAGATAAACTCAGGAACAACCCGGTTGCCAGCGGAATGGAAAAATTGTCATCGAGATGGATCCGGTTTTCATAGATTTCGGCAAAAGTGGCAACGGTAATACCGATAAGACCACAAGGAAGGAATGCTAATGGCTGGTGGCATGTCAGATAAAAAAACAGAAGGACAGCCGCGGAAGACAGCCAGAAAGCGATGCTGCCCTCGATACTTTTTGTTTCCCGGTTGATTTTGTGCTTGCCGAATTTTCTTCCGACAAGGGCTGCACTTGTGTCTCCGATCAGCATAACGGATAACGCGGTCATTGCTATGATCTTCGGAAAGATGGCCGTAACCATCAAGGCCGCTGCGATAACGTAAGGAGCTCCGCTTAAGTGAAATCTTTCCTGTCTTTCCTTTTCCCGTAATATCCGGTTGAAAAGAGAACCATAGGTCAGGGTGAAAAGTTTCCATTGGCGATGGTTTCCATATTCGACCAATATAATTGACGCAAGCAAAAAAACGAATAAGGCGACGTTGAACCATTTCGGGAAAAACGCGATGGAAACGACCATCCATAACGAACTTAAATGAATGGTTTTCCTGAACATTTCGTGACCGTATGAGATTTCCCTATTCATGTGATGCGAATCCAGTCAGGTTTTTCGTTCACCAGCGTGCTGACGGGCTGATGGCTCGGGTTTATCCGGGACTGAAACAACGGATTGTCCGGCAAGCCCCAGAATGAATGATGTTGCCTGTTCCAGTCCCTGGTGTTTTGTTGAGGAAAAGAGCTGTGCGGAAAAGGGAAAAGGCTTTCCGTTTTCATCAATATAGCTTTTCAGGATGGTATTGACCTGTTTCAGCGAGTCGGTTGACGCTTTCCTGTTCAGCTTGTCTGCTTTGGTGAGCAGACAATGAACAGGTTTTCCAGTCACAGCAAACCATTCAAGCAAATCGATGTCCAGTGGCTGGAAAGGATGTCTCGAATCCATGACAAGAACCAGTCCCTTTAGTTGCGGGCGTGTTATAAGGTAATCGCTCAGGAGCTTTTGCCAATGGTCTTTGGCAGAACCGGGTACCTGTGCATAACCATATCCCGGCAAATCGACAAGAAACAGTTCGATTTTTTTTTCGTCTACAGGATCATGTCTATGCTGGGCCACATGTGCGCCACCAATGGAGAAAAAGTTGATATGCTGGGTGCGTCCGGGCGTTTTTGAAGCATAGGCAAGATTTTTCTGATTGCACAGAATATTGATGGCAGATGATTTGCCGGCATTGGATCTTCCCACGAAAGCGATTTCAGGCGCATCCAGCCCGGGCAAATCACGCAGATGATTTGCTGTCCTGAAAAAGCGTGCTTGCCAGAGTTTTGACATGTTTATTTCGGGTCAGAAAAGATATCGGATGTACCGGATCCGGTTCTGAAGGCGCGAAGTCCGGATTCAGGAAATGATGGTTTCAAGAGCATATAGTTCTTCCGGGCGTTCCCTTTTGCGAATAAGGTGCGCTTGTCCATTGTCGACAAGGACTTCGGCTGCCCGTCCGCGGGTATTGTAATTGGACGACATGGCCATACCATACGCACCGGCGCTCATGATAGCGAGAAAGTCATCGGCCTCAACGGACAAATCCCTCTGGCGCGCAAGCCAATCTCCCGATTCGCAGACAGGACCGACAATATCATAAGTTGTCGTGGCGGCATTGCGCTGTCTGACAGGCAGGACAGTATGCCATGCTTCATAAAGCGACGGTCTCATCAGGTCGTTCATGGCAGCGTCGACAATGGCGAAATTTTTATTCGGGGTTGTCTTGAGATACTGGACCTGGGTCAGTAACAGTCCGGCGTTTCCTGAAATGGAGCGTCCCGGTTCGAACATCATGGTAATGGGCTTGCCCGGATGTCTTGCGTTTTTCCATGCCGTTATTTTCCCGAAAATCCTGCCGAGATAATCGGAAATGGCTACGGGTTTTTCATTGTTGTAGGTAATGCCGATACCTCCACCGATATCGATATGCTTCAATTCAATTCCTTTTTGCTCCAGCAGGTCAAAAAGATTTGTCAGTTTGTCCAGCGCCTCGAGAAGTGGGGCATCGTCCAATAGCTGGGAACCGATGTGGCAATCGATTCCGGTCACTTCGATATTGTCCATACGGGCCGCTTTTTCATAGCTGGCGATCGCTTCCTCAAAGGGAATGCCGAATTTGTTCTCTTTCAGTCCCGTCGAGATATATGGATGGGTTTTGGGATCAACATCGGGATTGACCCGGAATGAAATTCTTGCTTTTTTGCCGATTTCAGCGGCAATGCGATTGATACGGCAGAGTTCCGCAAAAGATTCCACGTTGAAGCAAAGGATATCATGCTCCAGTGCGAGACGTATTTCGCCGGCAGTTTTGCCAACGCCGGAAAATATCACTTTTCCGGGGTCGCCTCCGGCTGCAATCACGCGCAAGAGTTCGCCACCGGAAACGATATCGAAACCAGCGCCCTCACGGCCGAGAATGTTCAATATGGCGAGATTGGAATTCGACTTGACCGAATAACAGACAAGTGAATGAGTGTCTGCTGTTTCGAACCGTTTGCATGTATCGGCATATTGCCGGAAATGTTCGGTCAATGCCGCTTTGGAATAGACGTAAAGCGGTGTTCCGTATTGAATGGCCAGTTGGTCCAGTGCGACGCCATCAACGGTCAGTACATCGTTTCGGTAGAAAAAGTGTTGAGCAGTTTTCATATTGTTCAGGGTAGTGTCGGCAGATTGCCAGGAAGAATGCCCAGCGGGGCCCTTTCTGACTCTGGTTCATCGGTTTCCGGTTCCGGGAAAGACTGGGGCGTTACCGGCATCGGAGTGGTATCAGACGGTGGCAGGATAAGGGCACCCTTCTGACCACAGGCCCCCAGACTGGTACACAGAAGAGAGGTAAACAGGAAAGAGAGAATCCATCTTCGAAATCGGTAGAATTGCATGTGTATGTCCAATTACCTGTAGCCGTCGTATTAAACGGATTGAAGTTTAACATGTGACAAGGGCAAGAATAAATGTAAGCGAGCCCTTATCCGGGATGACTGTTTTCAACGGTCAATCGGCGAATGTCTCGTTTTTGACATGGTTGTTTTCCGACTCGTAGATTTTTTCATAATCTTTTTGCCCGACGCCAATGTTTGTGACGATCTTGCCCGGAGGGACGTCCGCGTAATAGTAATCCCCGTTTTCATAAATGACACCTTCAGGCGGAGATTTTATCTCGACAGGGATGCCGGAAAGCGCTTTTTGCATGTAGCTGATCCAGACAGGAAGGGCAAGTCCGCTGCCGGTTTCCCTGCCGCCCATATTGCGTGGCTGGTCAAACCCGAGCCATGCCACGGCAACCAGGTTGGGTTGATAGCCTGCAAACCATGCATCGACCGAGTCGTTTGTCGTTCCTGTTTTTCCGGCCAGATCAGGACGGTCCAGCACATTGGCCCGCGCTGCGGTCCCGCCTCTGACAACATCTTTTAACAGTGAGTCCATAATGAATGCGTTGCGTGCATCAATCACCCTGTTGTTTTCGTCGCCCGCCTTTTCCGGATGTGCCTGCGAAAGTATCTTTCCGTCTGAATCCGCAATATATGAAATGAGATAAGGCCTGATTCTGTAGCCGCCATTGGCAAAAACCGAGTAGGCCGTTGCCATTTGCAGTGGTGTAACGGCGCCTGCTCCCAATGCCAGTGTCAGATAGGGAGGATTTTTATCCGGGTCGAAACCGAATCGGGTAATGAATTCCTGACCATATTGCACGCCGATCTGGTTCAGTATCTGGATTGAAATCATGTTCTTGGATTTCATCAGACCGCGTCGCATGGTCATGGGACCTTCATATCTTGAATCAAAATTCTTGGGTGTCCAGTTCTGTCCGCCGGGCTGGCCGCTGAATGATACTGGCGCATCATTGATAATGCTTGCCGGAGCCAGATTCCTGTCAAGTGATGCAGAGTAAATGAAAGGTTTGAAAGAAGAACCCGGTTGTCTCCATGCCTGGGTGACATGATTGAATTTCTTGTGTGTGAAATCGAAACCGCCTATCAGTGATTTGATAGCGCCATCATTCGGATTCAGTGAAACAAAAGCAGCCTCGATCTGGGGCATCTGAACGATATTCCAGTTTCCCTGCGTATTCTGGGCAATACGGATAATTGACCCTTTCCGGATTTGTTTGCCGCTATTGTTGTTGGGATTCAGGCTGGAAGCGACAAAATCCAATCCATTGCCCGCGATGGTGATTTCATTGCCGGATGACGCAAGAACGCGAACCAGACGGGGAGACGCCTCAAGTACGACCGCACCCAGAATTCCGTCGGTATCCGGATAACGTGCCAGTTCATCTTCGACAGCATCGGCAATGGCTTCACGAGTCGAAGGGATTTCCATGTATCCCTCAGGGCCACGATATCCATGACGCTTGTCATAGTCCATAACACCCTGCCGGACGGCCTGATAGGCTGCCTCCTGATCCTTTTGCGTAATGGTTGTATAAACATTCAGTCCGCGTGTATAGGTTTCATCCTTGTACTGGTCGTATATCATCATGCGGACCATTTCTGCCACGTATTGGGCATGGACACCGAATTCGTTTCGGCTCGTTCTTACTCTGATCTCCTCATTCCGGGCCTTTTCATATTCCTGGTCGGTGATATAACCGAGCTGTTTCATTCTGAGGAGAATATATTGCTGGCGCTGTCTTGCCCGTGTCGGATTGGTGATCGGATTATTGGCGGAAGGCGCCTTGGGCAGACCTGCCAGCATGGCCGCTTCAGCCAGAGTGATGTCCTGGAGCGGTTTCCCGAAATAGATCTGTGCAGCGGAAGCGAAGCCGAAAGCGCGCTGCCCCAGATAAATCTGGTTCAGATAAATTTCGAAAATCTGATCCTTGGTCAGTGTTTTTTCGATTTTCCAGGCTAACAGAACTTCATACAGCTTTCGTTTGAAAGTCTGTTCGCTCGTCAGGAAAAAATTTCTTGCGACCTGCTGGGTAATGGTCGAGGCACCCTGTCGGTTGCTGCTGACCAGATTGTGCAGGGCCGCACGTAAGATGCCGATATAGTCAACGCCGCCATGCTGGTAAAAACGGTCGTCCTCGATCGCCAGAACCGCTTTTTTCATGATATCCGGAATTTTGTTGATCCTGACAAGGCTGCGCCTTTCTTCACCGAATTCGCCGATCAGTACATGATCTGCCGTATAAATACGCAAGGGCATTTTCGGATGGTAGTCCGTAAGCTGATCCATCGGTGGCAGTTTCGGATAAATCAGAGTCATGGCCAGTATGACGACAAGCGCGCCAGCCAAAACCAGACCCGTGCCAAGAGCCGCGCAACTGATCAGGATGCGGAAAAGCAACTTTTTTCGAGGGGGCATTTGTGACTGGTCGGAATTCTGATTCTTGTTAAACATGCTATTCAGCAAAAAACGCAATAAACGCATTATCCTTTAAAGCGGCTATCTTAACACTTAAATATGTAACCAACTGTTTCAGCGTGCGATACGGATCGCGCGGAAAAGAATTGCATTCCGAAAAAGAATCGGAAGCGTACATATCTGATATATTCGCTTATACGGTAATGATCTTTATTTCTTATGCAACAAAATATATTTCTCGTCGGTCTGATGGGGGCCGGCAAAACGACAGTCGGACGTTTGCTGGCAAAACGGCTGGGTTTGAAGTTCGTTGATTCCGACCATGAAATCGAGGCGCGAACTGGCGCGACGATTCCGTGGATTTTTGAAATTGAAGGCGAGGAAAGTTTCAGGCGCCGCGAAGTCGAGACGATAAGAGATTTGACAGGGCAGGCCGGTGTCGTTCTTGCCACGGGGGGTGGTGCGGTTATTCACCCGGAAAACAGGAAGCATCTCAAGGCAAGAGGTACCGTGATCTATTTGCGGGCCAGCGTAAACAATATTTTGCAGAGAACGATGCATGACAAGAGCCGTCCCCTGCTCCAGACGGAAAACAAAAGGAAGAAGCTCGAAGAGCTGGCGAAACAGCGGGACCCCCTTTACAGGGAAGTGGCAGATATTATTGTCGATACCGGAAGGCCGAATGTACATGCCATGGTTCAGTCCATCATGACACAGCTGGCCGATTACGGAAAAGGAAATTCTTCCGGAAAACAGAAGAAACATCCGATCAACCGAATGAAAAAAAATAATGCGATGATGGAAAACAGGAACGCCCACCTTAAGGTCAATCTTGGAGAACGCAGTTATCCGATTGAAATCGGTGCCGGACTGCTGAAAGATATCCGGTTGCTCACGAAGTCAATCCGTGGTCACCGCATTGTCATTGTCACCAACACGGTGGTTGCACCGCTTTATCTGGATGACCTGAAGCATTCGCTGAAAAAAGCCGGTAAAGACGTCATGCCGATTATTCTGCCGGACGGGGAAAAAGAGAAAAACTGGGGAAGTCTTATGAAAATTTTCGACTTCCTGATGGAGAACAAATGCGACAGAAAGACAACACTCGTTGCTCTTGGAGGAGGAGTCGTCGGCGATCTGACAGGCTATGCGGCAGCCAGTTTTATGAGAGGAGTGCCTTTTGTCCAGATTCCGACCACATTGCTGGCTGAAGTGGATTCTTCAGTGGGCGGGAAAACGGGAATCAATCATCCGCTGGGCAAAAACATGATTGGCGCTTTTTATCAGCCTGAAGCCGTAATAGCCGATACGGCGACGCTAGATACCTTGCCCGACAGGGAGCTCGCCGCAGGTCTGGCGGAGGTGATCAAGTATGGCGCCATCATCGATCCGGTGTTTCTTGAGTGGCTGGAAGAGAATATCGGAAAATTGCTGGTTCGCGATGCAGATGCACTGGCTTATGCGATTCGGCGATCCTGTGAAATCAAGGCTGATATCGTGCGGCAGGATGAGCGTGAAAGCACCGGATTGAGGGCGATTCTCAATTTCGGACATACTTTCGGGCATGCCATTGAGGCCGGACTCGGATACGGGGAATGGCTCCATGGCGAGGCAGTCGGTTGTGGAATGGTTATGGCGGCGGATTTGTCGCATCGTATGGGGTGGCTCGACAGGAAATCCTGCGAACGTATCCGGAAACTTGTGGAAAAAACCGGGTTGCCGGTTGCCGCGCCGGCATTGGGAACGGACCGGTGGGTGGAACTGATGCAGGTGGACAAGAAAAACGTAGGAGGCGAAATCCAGTTTGTATTGCTGGAAAAACTGGGCAAGGCGGTTGTTACCGGAGTGCCGCATGAACTGTTGCGTGCCACATTGACCGATCATATGCGTTCTGACTGACCGGAAGACCGGTCTGAAAGGAGAGTGAACAGGTGAGCGATCCGGAACTGGCTGTTTATGCTGCGGATCCCCGCCATTCGCAGGGACGCCGGCATGTCGAGGCAACAGATCCGTCCCGGACTGAATTTCAGCGCGACCGGGACCGGATCGTGCATTCGGCCGCTTTCCGGCGTCTGGAATATAAAACGCAGGTGTTCGTCAATCATGAGGGGGATCTGTTCAGGACGCGTCTGACACACAGTATCGAGGTGGCGCAGATTGCACGGTCTGTCGCACGGAATCTTTCCCTGAACGAGGATCTGGCAGAGGCCATTTCGCTGGCACATGATCTGGGACATACTCCCTTCGGACATGCAGGACAGGATGCACTGAATGCATGCATGAAAGATTATGGCGGGTTCGAGCATAATCTGCAGAGCCTGCGGGTTGTCGATGTTCTTGAAGAACGGTATGGCACGTTTGATGGCCTTAATCTGACTTTTGAAACCAGGGAAGGCATTCTGAAACACTGTTCTGTTGAAGAAGCCGGAAAACTGGGTGATGTCGGCAGGCGCTTTCTTGAAAACAGGCGGCCTTCACTGGAAGCGCAACTGGCCAATATGGCCGATGAAATCGCGTATAACAACCATGATGTCGACGACGGTTTGCGCTCAGGGTTGCTGTCGATCCGGCGGCTGAAAGAAGTCGATCTGTTTGCCAGGTTCTGGACAGAAGTCCAGCTTGCCATGCCCGGAATTGGCGAACGCCGGGCCACTCATGAAACTATCCGGCGAATGATCGGTGCGTTGATCGTTGATTTGACGCGGACTTCATCGGAGCGTATCCGAGAGATCGGACCAAAGTCGGTGGAGGATGTACGCGATGCGGCGCCCATGATCGCTTTTTCGGATGACATGGCAGAAAAGTCCAGTACACTGAAAAAATTCCTGTTCGAAAACCTGTACCGGCATTATCAGGTCAATCGGATGACCAGCAAGGCGCGTCGTATTGTGGATCGTCTTTTCTCGGTTTTTATGGCCGAACCGCAATTGCTTGCTCCGGAGTATCGGCTGGTCAATGGCAGTGAATATGAAAGGGCAAGAAAAGTCGCTGACTATATTGCCGGGATGACGGACCGGTATGCCATGCGCCAGTATCGTCTTCTTTTCGAGATAGAGGGCGTCTGACGCATCATTCCAGATCGGGCTGGACTGATTCGACGGAGATTTTCGCGCTGCCTGATGCCAGTTGTACGGAGATCGGTTTATGTACCGGCAGTTGAGCAGGTGAACGGATGATTTTTCCTTGTGGATCGGTCAGAATGGCATAACCACGTTCCAGTGTCCGTTCCGGATTGAGCAGCTCGAGTTGTGATGTCAGAGACGAAACGGTTTGTCGGCGACGTTCGAATTGTGCAGCCATTGCTCTGGCCAGTTTGTTTTCGGTATTTGAAAGTCTGTCTTGCCATTGCGCCACGTCCGGTAACTGTGCCCTGATGCGTGTGTTCCAGTGTGCGATTTCATAACGTGACCTGACGAGCAGATTGTTGCTGACACGAGCCAGTCCGGCAGCGGTGGAATGCAGTTTTATCCGTTCGCGTTCGATGTAGGCGGATGGACTGATCAGTCTTCTGGCCAGTCCGTCTGTTTTTTGCATCGAATTGTGCAGCAGCCTTTTCATGGCATATTGCATTTTTTCCGCATGCTTTCCAAGCAAATCCATCCATTCGCCGTAGGCACGCGTAGCCATTTCGGCAGCGCCTGTCGGGGTCGGTGCACGGAGGTCGGACACAAAGTCCGCAATCGTGAAATCGGTTTCATGCCCGATTCCTGAAATGACCGGCAGGGTGCAGGCGGCGATGGCGCGGGCGACCGTTTCTTCGTTGAAACTCCATAAATCTTCAATACTGCCGCCGCCGCGGCAGATCAGCAGAACGTCACATTCCGCCCGAAATGACGCTGTCGATATGGCGTGTGCGATTTTTTCCGCCGATCCCTGTCCCTGAACCGGTGCGGGATACAGAACCAGCCTGACATGAGGAGCACGTCTGCCAAGGGTTGTCAGTACATCGCGTAATGCAGCCGCCTTCGGACTGGTTATGATTCCGATCGTTCTGGCGAAAAAGGGAAGAGGACGTTTCCGTCCAGGATCGAAAAGACCTTCTTTTTCCAGTTTCGATTTCAGGCGAAGGAATGTTTCATACAAATTGCCGGCCCCTGCATGCCGGATGGCCTCGGCATTCAGCTGGAAATCGCCCCGGATAGTGTAAAGCGATACAGTTGCCCGGATTTCTACCTTGTCTCCGTCTCTGGGTACAAAATCGGCCAGCATGGCCCGTCCTCTGAACATGACGGCACGTACCTGTGCCGAATCGTCTTTCAGAGTGAAGTACCAGTGACCCGAGGCAGCTTTGGTGAAATTCGAAATTTCACCTGATATCCAGAGTAAAGGGAAACTGCGTTCCAGTATTTCCGCTACCGAGTTGTTCAGTTCCGAAACCGTCAGAACCGGAGAAGACGGCTCTTTTGCAAACAGGCGTGAAGGCGGTCGGGAAGTATTTTGTATTTTCACAGAGGATCAATTGGTGTGGTGATTAGCAGTGCAGCTGTTTCTGAAAAGAAGACAACAGTACCTTGACGTCCTCCCCGGCATGAATGCCGGAGATTCCTGCCGGGTGCGACGGAACCGCAATCCCCTCGGCGGGTTCCTGCTTCATCGAGATTGCCCAGAAGATCT
>CAVKGJ010000142.1:2574-3390 GCA_963655605.1 Oscillospiraceae bacterium | reverse complement strand
GGCATGTGCTATCGCCTCTTTCGTCTGCGGCATGACACCGTCGTCGGCAGCCACCACCAGAATGACGATATCGGTCGCTTTCGCACCACGGGCACGCATGGCGGTAAACGCCTCATGACCCGGCGTGTCGAGGAACGTCACGATACCGCGTTCGGTTTTGACGTGATAGGCACCGATATGCTGCGTAATGCCACCCGCCTCACCGGAAGCGATCTTGGTGCGGCGGATATAGTCCAGAAGCGATGTCTTGCCGTGATCAACGTGACCCATGACCGTCACGACCGGCGCACGGGGCAACAGTTCGGCATTGTCGTTCTTGCCGATTTCTTCCAGCTGCGATTCAACGTCCTGAATCTTGGCGGCAAAAGCGCGATGCCCCATTTCCTCGACCAGAATCATGGCCGTTTCCTGATCCAGCACCTGATTGATCGTCACCATCTGGCCCAGTTTCATCAACTGTTTAATGACTTCGGAAGCCTTGACGGCCATCTTGTGAGCCAGTTCGGCGACAGTAATGGTTTCCGGTACATAGACATCATGGACAATGGCTTCTGTCGGCTGATGAAAATTGCTTTCACGCTCGACAACCGGAGCATGCCGCCGCCCTTTCGGTCCACCCGAACTGCTGCGCCAGCCGTCACGTCCACCGGTGGCATCGCCACCGCGCGTCTTCAGGCCGGAACCGCGTTTCCTGCCGGACTCTTCCTGCCAGCCGGCTGTTCTTGCCGCCTTCTTGTCGGCAGACGATTTCTTGTCCTGTTTCCCCGAAGCGGATTTTTTCTCGGCAGGTCTGGCTGCCGCTGCCGGCTGCTGTAC
>CAVKGJ010000142.1:0-2564 GCA_963655605.1 Oscillospiraceae bacterium | reverse complement strand
GTACCGGTTTGGAAAGCGTTCCCTGTTTTTTTGTCGCATCCCGGTTCTCCGCTGCCGCCGGCGCACCACTTGCAGGAGCGGGAGCCGGTTTGGGCGACTGCTTGACGACTTTTCGGGTACTGCTCATCATGGCCTTGATCTGCGCGACCTCGTCCTCGACGGCCTTGCGCGCGCGTTCGGCCTCTTCGGCACGTTTGATCCGCTGTGCTTCCGCTTCTTTTCTGGCCTTCTCGGCCTGTGCCGCCTCTTCAGCCATCCTCGCCATTTCCGTTTTCTTCGCCGCTTCGGCCGCTGCCTTTTCCTCGGCAACCATTTGCCGTCTTTCCATTTCAATCCGTTCAGCCTCGCGCTGTTCGGCCTCTTTCCGTTTCAATGCTTCCTCTTCGATCCGAGCCGCTTCTTCCGCTTTCAGACGCGCCTGCTTTTCGGCTTCCATCTTCGCCAACTGCGCCTGTTTTTCACGCAATTCGGCTTCCTGCCGTGCAATCAGCTCAGCCTGGCGACGCGCTTCCTCGGCACGACGCTGCTTCTCGGCCTCATCAATGACCGGAGGAACGAGCTTTCTCTGCGCCATTTCCGAACGAAGAGCCTGTTCGTCACGTTTGACAAATGTCCGTTTCTTTCTGACTTCTACCTGGATCGTTCTGGATTTGCCGGTTGCATCGGCCTGCTTGATCTCGCTTGTTTCCTTGCGGGTCAGCGAGATTTTACGCTTTTCTCCCGAAAAAGAACCATGCGCGCTGCGCAAATAGCTCAGCAGTTTATCCTTGTCTTCCTTGCTCAAGGTGTCGCTGATTGAATGTTTTTCCACACCGGCATCACGCAACTGCTTCAACAGCACGTCGGAAGGCATATTCAGTTCGGCAGCAAATTGGGCTACATTGTTAATCGCCATTCATTCCTCTTTCTTCTAATAGATGCGGCAAATCCGGTAACGGGACAGAAAAGACCTTATCTGGATTCCATCAGTTTCCAGGCACGGGCCTGCAACTCTTTCGCGTCATCGTCGTATTTCGCATCGATCAGCTTCATTTCTTCATCCGTCACATCTGCAAATTCGTTTTCCAGCAACTGGCGTGCCCGTTCGGTCGGCAGCGCCAGAATGGCACCGAATTCGTCATAGGCCAGTCCCGCAAAACGTTCCAGTGTCTTGACACCGGCCAATCCCAGCTTGCCAGCCACATTGCGGTTCATGCCTTCCAGCCCCGACAGCGCTTCCTCCATACCTGCCATGCCTTCCTCGGATACGATCGCCTCGGTAATCAGGGCGTCGCGGGCGCGATGGCGGATCTCGTTGACAGTCTCCTCGTCAAACGCCTCGATCTCGAGCATTTCTGCAATCGGGACATAAGCGATTTCTTCCAGCGACGTGAATCCTTCCTCGATCAGGATATCCGCCACTTCGGTATCGACATCGAGCTTTTCCATGAAGAGTTTCTGCAATTCCGCCTTTTCCATCGCCGTCTTGTCGGCCGATTCCTCCGCCGTCATGATGTTGATCTTCCAGCCGGTCAGCTCCGTTGCCAGACGAACGTTCTGCCCGCTTCTGCCGATGGCAATCGCCAGATTTTCCTCATCGACGATGACATCCATTGCGTGCTTGTCCTCGTCAACCACTATCGAGGTCACGTTGGCCGGCGCTAGCGCACCGATCACGAACTGCGCAGGATCCTCGGACCACAAAACGATATCGACCCGTTCCCCGCCCAGCTCGCCGGTCACGGCCTGAACGCGCGAACCGCGCATGCCGACACAGGTACCGATTGGATCGATCCGCTTGTCACTGGTATAGACAGCGATCTTGGCGCGAACACCTGGATCGCGGGCCGCCGACTTGATTTCAAGAAGCCCCTGTTCGATTTCCGGCACTTCCAGTTCGAACAGTCTGATGATGAATTCCGGCGCCGTGCGTGACAGGATGACCTGCGGGCCGCGGGCGCCGCGTTCCACACGCAGGATATAGGCACGTACGCGATCCCCGACCCGGAGATTTTCCTTGGGAATCATCTGGTCGCGCGGCAAACGCGCTTCCACCTTGCCGGATTCCACAATGGCATCGCCCCTTTCCATTCGCTTGACCGTTCCGGTCACCAGCGAATCGCCCCGGTCCAGAAAATCCTGGAGAATCTGCTCGCGTTCCGCATCCCGGATACGCTGCAACACGATCTGTTTCGTATCCTGTGCGAAACGGCGTCCCAGATCGACGGATTCGACGTGATCCTCGATATAATCCCCCACTTCGATATCCGGAAACTGTTCTTTCGCTTCGAAATAAAGCATTTCCTGATCCGGCTGTTGCAGCCCCGCTTCATCCGGCACGACATGCCACCGGCGGAAAGTTTCCACATCACCGGTCTGCCGGTCGATGGCAACACGGATATCGACATCTCCCGGATAACGTTTTTTCGTGGCAAGTGCCAAAGCATGCTCAAGCGCGCCCAGGACAATTTCCTTGCTTACGTTTTTTTCGCGCGCCAGCGCATCAACCAATTGCAGAATTTCGAGACTCATGCTTTGCGGCTCCTAAAATTCACCTGCGGCACCAGACGTGCCTTATCTATATC
>CAVKGJ010000141.1:0-21153 GCA_963655605.1 Oscillospiraceae bacterium | reverse complement strand
CACCCATGACAGGCAGATTGCCGGTCATGGTGCCAGATCCAGATGTTGATACTGTTCATGAGAGTATCGACCATTACAGGAATTTTGTACCAATCCACCATGCAACGGCAGCGATAAATGCTGAAGCCGGAATGGTCAGAATCCATGCCCAGACGATATTGCTGGCAACACCCCAACGGACTGCCGACATTTTTTGCGCGGAACCGACACCGACAATGGCACCGGTAATCGTGTGCGTCGTCGATACCGGTATACCAAGTGCCGTTGCAATAAACAATGTCAAGGCTCCTCCCGTTTCCGCACAGAAACCGCCGACCGGTTTCAGCTTGGTGATTTTCTGCCCCATGGTTTTCACGATACGCCACCCGCCAAACAACGTCCCGAAACCGATTGCCGCATAACATGAAACAATGACCCACAAAGGCAAATGTCCGTCATCCGCCGCATAACCAGATGCAATCAGCAACATCCAGATAAGTCCCATTGTTTTCTGGGCGTCGTTTCCTCCATGTCCCAAACTATAAAGCGATGCTGAAACCAGTTGCAGCCTGCGGAACCATCGATCGATATTGCGAGGCTGTGAACGGACGAATATCCATGAAACGAGCAACATCATGACAGAACCCAGTACATAACCCAGCAATGGAGAGATAACGATAAAAGCAATAATTTTGAGAATACCCGAAGCGACCAGGGAGCTGCTTCCGGCTTTGGCGATGGCTGCACCGATCAATCCGCCGATAAGCGCATGGGAAGATGATGACGGAATACCGTAATACCAAGTGATAATATTCCAGCCGATTGCGCCCACCAGTGCGCCGAACACCACATAATGATCGACAATGGCCGGATCGACAGTTCCCTTGCCTACTGTTGTCGCGACGTGCAAGTCAAAAATGAAAATCGCGACACAATTCATGAAAGCTGTCATGGCAACAGCCGTATGCGGTTTCAATACCCCCGTTGAAACAACCGTGGCAATTGCATTGGCAGCATCATGAAACCCATTCATGAAATCGAAAATCAGCGCCAATGCGACCAGAAAAACAAGTGCGTAAAGACTGACATGTATAGCTTGCATGAAAATCAACTTTCTGGATATTGATGAATCGGAAAATTATGGCAATCCGGTCATTTCAGGAATTGGACAATCAGGCATTTTCAACAACAATTCCCTCAACGATATTGGCGACATCCTCACAAATATCGGTCACATTCTCCAGAATTTCGTACAATGCCTTCAGTTTGATCAGGTTCCGTACATCCGGCTCGTCACGAAACAGTTTCGACAATGCCGCATGCATAACATGGTCGGCATCGGATTCCAGCCGATCCACTTCCTCACATATTTCCAGTATTTCCCTGGAATGATTCATGTTGTGCAGCAGTGAAATCCCGTCTTTCAGTTTTTCACAACATCCCAGACACAATTCGGCCAGGCGGATCGCTTCGGGAGTGATTGTTTGTATGTCATAAAGTGAAACTGTCTGGGCCGCATCTTCCATCAGATCAAGAATATCATCCATTTTTGTGATCAGACGATGGATATCTTCGCGATCAAGAGGAGTAATGAAAGTTTTATGAAGAATGCCGATGGTATGATAAGTGACCTTGTCAGCCTGTTTTTCAAGTCCTTCGATCGCATGCAACCGTCTTTCTATATGGCTGAAATCCTTCATGAGTTCCAGCAACTCCCGAGCTCCCTTTACACAGAACTCCGCATGCTGATTAAACAAATCGAAGAACTTTTCTTCCTTAGGCATCAAACGTCCAAACATAGTCACTTCCTCTGATATTTAACCGGTAACCTCAACCGTGCATATACCGTATCACGATTGGTATTTTGCAGAGGATCCGAACATCATTCTCCATACATTCCCCTACCACCAGCATAGTTGTCGAATTTGGTAAATTGCCCAAGAAAAGTCAGTCTGACATTACCGATCGGACCATTCCGCTGTTTCCCGACAATGATTTCAGCCATTCCCTTATCAGGCGAATCGGGATTGTAAACTTCATCCCGATAAATGAATAAAATAAGATCTGCATCCTGTTCGATTGCCCCGGATTCACGCAAATCGGACATAACTGGCCGTTTGTTCGGCCGCTGTTCGACGGAACGATTCAGCTGCGACAAGGCAATAACGGGGCAATTCAGTTCCTTTGCCAATGCTTTCAGTCCTCTGGATATTTCAGAAATCTCTGTCGCGCGATTTTCGCCGGTCGAGCTGGGCGCCATCAGTTGCAGGTAATCAATGATGATCAACCCCAGCTTGCTGCACTGTCTCGCCAGTCTGCGAGCCCTCGCTCTTAGCTCCGTACAGCTCAACGCCGGAGTCTCATCAATATAGAGCTGTGCTTCATTCATTTTCTGAATGGCATATGTCAGTTTTGGCCAGTCCTCATCCGCCAGTCGCCCCGTTCTCAGCCGATGCTGGTCCAGCCGCCCAACCGAACCCAGCATACGCATGGCCAGTTGCGCGCCACTCATTTCCATTGAGAACACGGCAACAGGAAGGCCACTCTCAATAGCGACGTGCTCTCCTATATTGACCGAAAACGCTGTTTTCCCCATTGACGGTCGACCGGCTACAATAATCAGATCTCCCGGCTGCAATCCGGAAGTCATTCTGTCCAGATCGATAAATCCTGTCGGGACACCTGTAATGTCGTTCTGGTTATCCCGAGTATACAATTCGTCAATTCTTTCGACGACCTGTGTCAATAACGGCTGAATTTCCTGGAATCCTTGCGTCCCTCGCGCTCCTTCTTCAGCAATGGCAAAAATATTGGTTTCCGCTTCGTCAAGAATCTGTTTGACTTCTTTTCCCTGTGACTGAAAAGCGCTGGAAGAAATTTCATCCGAAACGGTGATTAACCGCCGCAAAATGCCGCGATCCCGGACTATTTGCGCATAATGACGGATATTGGCAGCAGATGGTGTATTTTGGGCAAGCGCATTCAGATAGGAAAGGCCGCCGACTTCTTCTGCCTTTCCTATTGACTGCAAGGATTCATAGACGGTAATCACGTCCGCCGGTCTGGACGAGTTGATCAACTTGGCAATATGCTGATAGATAAGACGATGATCAAACCGGTAAAAATCGTCCTGATTCAGAAAATCTGCTATACGGTCCCATGCGGAATTATCGAGAAGCAGACCGCCCAATACCGATTGCTCCGCTTCTATGGAATGCGGCGGGAGGCGCAAGGATTCTATCTGTGGATCGGTCGGCATATTCATTGCGCGCATTATACTACCTTCTCGATTTTCTTAAGATATCTTTCTTGCCACAGATGACCTGGTAAAACGTTTTTTCAGCCTGTTGCGAACAATTTGCACAAAAAACACCTGTACCATACATAACTCTTTGTCATAAAAAGACAAAACAGCAGGCGGCAATAACCGTTGGTGGCAATGCATATACGAAAAGCATCAACGGATTAATGGATTGATGTTCAAATGTATTTTTGAGAAGCGAGAAACTGACCGGATTGGGAGCATTGGCGATCACTGTAAGACCACCGCCTGTTACCGCTCCCGTAACCAGTGCATATTTGCTGGCATCGGAAATGTCCTCGACAAGAGAACCGAGATATGTCAGCGCAGCATTATCAGTAATGGCCGTCAGCATGGTAGCCCCAATAAACAGCATGGCACTGTTCAGGCTCGACAGAATGGGCCCGAGCCACCATTTTTGCATACCTCCCAATACAACCAGACCTGCCAGAAAAAAAGCGACCAGCAATCCTTCTCTTAGCATCAGCGGACTCTGGTAACGATGATAGGCTTCCGTGAAACCGAGAAAAAACAGAAACAGCCCCATAAACACAACAGGATGATGACTGAATATGACGACAAGAACCAGTGCCGACAAATGGATGAGCATGACCAGCGGAGGAACCCTGCCTATTTCATAGTCATCCTTCAGATCATCCATGGAAAGCAAAACCTTCCGGAATATCCAGGAAGCAGCCAACGCATTAATAAATATGGCCAATGCAGCTTTCCATCCGAACATACTCAACATGAAATCCAGTCCCCATCCCCACTTGGCGGCGACCATCAATACCGGCGGAGCGGCATAGGACGTCAAAACACCTCCGATCGATACATTGACGAGAAGAATGGCGATCGTAAGATATTTCATGGTCTCCGGTATTCTTTTTGAAAAATACCGGTCACGCAAAATAATGGCTGCCAGCGTCATCGCCGCAGGTTCGGTAATGAAAGATCCCAGAAGGGGAACAATGAAAAGCGTCAGGAAATAATAAGTGATCGTACCTGGCAGTGGAACAATCCGCTCCAGCGTATCAATCAAAAGCCGGGCTGCCTGCAGGATTGGCCTGGTACCTGCAATAACAAGGATGACAAAAACAAACAATGGTTCCGTGAAATTTCTGGTATCGAGATATTCAACGGCACTTTCGTAGCCACCGACGACCGCCATAAAAGCCAAAAGAATAAAAGCCCAGAAACCGAACACGACCTCGACTTCACCCAGCATGAGCCACAATCCGGCATGCCTGCTGTCCTGATGAGACAACTGCACAAAATACTTTGTTGAGAAAGTATGAATCAACGCCAGTAAAAACAGTACGGCACCGATATACTCCATCCAGGACACTTGGCTCATATCAGATCAAACAGTTCGTTAATAACAGTTCGTTAATATATGATCAGCCCGGCATGTTTTTTCATACATAATGCCGGAAAGGCATGATTTCTGGCGACAGTTTGTCCACCTCATTCAAGCTTACCAGTTTACCATTGTCTTGCTTTGAAGCGATATCAATAGCATTATTATGTACTGGTTTCCCGGAACAAGCCTGATACTGTTTTTTGTGACATATGCTTTCAGAATTTGATTTAATCACCAAATACTTTACAAAACCCATAACAAATGCTTCTTTGGGGATTGGTGACGATTGTGCCCTTCTCATGCCGACACCCGGTACCCAGATGGCCATATCCACCGATATGCTGGTTTCCGGCACTCACTTTTTTCCGGATACGGACCCCCGACAGCTTGGTCACAAATCCCTTGCCGTCAACCTTTCCGATCTGGCCGCCATGGGAGCCGAGCCTGTGGCATTCACACTGGCGCTGGCTTTGCCGACAGTGGATGAAATATGGCTGAAGCCCTTTTCTGAAGGCATGTTTTCCCTGGCCGGTTTTCACCGTTGTGAACTGATCGGTGGCGATACAACCAAAGGTCCTCTTAATATCTGCATTACCGTTTTCGGACAAATTCCCTTCGGACAGGCCATCAGGAGAGACAAGGCGCAGCATGGTGACGATATCTGGGTCTCTGGCATAATAGGCGATGCACGGTTGGCTCTCGCCCATTGCAGGAAAGAAACTGTTCTGGATGAAGACGAATTCCAAAAGGTATTGCCACGTCTGCAAATGCCCATGCCACGAATTGCACTGGGCATCGCATTACGCAAGATTGCAAGTGCAGCACTGGATCTTTCCGATGGTCTTTTGGGAGACCTGACTCATATCCTTGATGCCTCCAAAGTAGGCGCAACCCTGAATATTGATGCATTCCCCATCAGTCCCATCCTGGCCAGGCAACCGGAAAAATGCCGGTTGTTGTGTGCACTGGGCGGAGGAGATGACTATGAACTATGCTTTACTGCACCCGTATCAAAACGTGGACGTGTTCTGGAAGCATCCGCCAAAACGGGAATACCTGTTACAAGAATCGGCTTTATTGAAAACGAACCGGGATTGAGGCTCCGTAATAACGAAGGAGAATTGCAATCATTTTCCTGCCGTTCATTTGACCATTTCCTGCGGACAGAAAAATGAATGCTTCCGTCAAACGTTCGCCGGATATCCACTTTCTGCTTTCCCATCCTTCTCATCTGATATCTCTCGGATTCGGAAGCGGACTTTTTCCCGTTATGCCTGGAACAGTCGGGACACTGTTTGCATGGCTCAGTTATGACATACTGACTTTTTTCTTCCCCTCGCAGCTTACCCCTCTGGCATGGGGCATCATTTGCATAAGTGGCTTTCTCATCGGTATCAAGACCTGTCAGACAACCGGCGATGCTCTCAACAGTCCGGACGACGGAAGCATGGTTTGGGATGAAATCATCGCATTCTGGTTGGTTCTCATATTTGTAACGCCTGCTTCTTTTTTGACTGAATGCGTCGCATTCATCATGTTCCGTTTTTTCGACATGACCAAACCTCCTCCCATCCGTTTTTTTGATGAACACATTCATGGTGGTTTTGGTGTTATGCTGGACGACATTATCGCCGCTTTTTTCACACTGCTCGCTTTCGCCTTATGGAAAGCATGCATTGCTATTTACTAATCTTCATCCCGAACAGCCATGATCAATCATCCATTCGAACTTGCCCAACATGCTGGCATACTGCTTTCCCGGAAAAAACTGAAGCTGGTGACCGTCGAATCCTGTACCGGTGGCAGCCTGTCCAAACTGATCACGGATATTCCCGGTGCATCGGAATGGTTCGACTGTGGATTCGTGACTTATTCAAACGAATCAAAAACCAGATTCGTGGAAGTTCCCGAAGAACTGATAAGCCAGCAGGGTGCTGTCAGCCAGAAAGTGGCACTTGCTATGGCGAAAGGCGCTCTCAATGCAACACGTGGCGATATTGCCATTTCAACAACCGGTATCGCCGGTCCCGATGGTGGTTCGCTTGAAAAACCGGTCGGCACCGTATGCTTTGGCTTTGCGACCCGAACCGGTATATTCAGTACGGACAAACAGGTTTTCAATGGAAACCGGTCAGAAATCAGGGATCAAAGTGTCATACACTGTCTGAAATGCCTTTGCCACTATCTCGAAACAGGACACTTCTGACATACCTCATTGACATATCCTTCCCCGCCTTCAGGCAGGAGATTCCTGCTGAGTCAGAGTAAGTCGTATTCTGGTCTCTTCGGTGAGCTCCTGCTTCAGCGAGGCTACCCAGCGGAAAAGATATGCCCTGCCGCCAGTAAAGAAATTTGGAGCCTGTAAAGGATTCTGTGGAAATTCAAAATTTGATAATTTGAAAGAAAAATCAGAATAGAATTGCCATAAAAAAACTGCCCCCAAAAGTTTAGATCCAACTTTTAGGGGCAGTTCAAATCCAGGCTTTTTTATTTTCGGCAAAAATCGTTATTTCAGGACGGACTTCATCGTCTTGCCGATTTCGGCAGGATTACGTGTTACTGTAATGCCACATTCTTCCATGACAGCCAGTTTTTCCTGTGCCGTACCTTTGCCACCGGAAATGATTGCGCCAGCATGACCCATACGTTTTCCCGGAGGTGCAGTGACACCAGCGATAAAGCCAACGATCGGTTTTTTCATGTTGTCCTTGGCCCAACGTGCAGCCGTTTCTTCATCATTACCGCCGATTTCGCCTACCATGATGACAGCTTCCGTTTCCGGATCGTCGTTGAACATCTTCAGAACATCGATATGTTTCAGGCCGTTGATCGGATCGCCACCGACACCAACAACTGTCGACTGCCCCAGACCGAATTCGGCTAGCTGGCTGGCTGCTTCATATGTCAGGGTACCGGATTTGGACACGACACCGATCGTACCTTTTCTGTGAATATGACCTGGCATAATACCAATCTTCAGTTCGTCTGGTGTAATGATACCCGGGCAGTTTGGCCCAAGAAGAATGGTGTTCTTTCCCTGCATTTTATAGCGGGTACGCAACATGTCTTCAACCGGAATGCCTTCTGTAATACAGATAACAAATTCGATACCGGCTTCAACCGCTTCATCGATCGCTGCTGCAGCAAACGGAGGTGGAACATAAATAACAGAAACATTGGCACCCGTCTGTTTCTTGGCTTCCTTTACGCTACCAAAGACAGGCAGATCCAAAAAAGTCGTGCCGGCTTTTTTTGCATTGACACCGCCGACATAGCATTCTTTACCGAAAGCATAGTTTATGCACATTTCAGTATGGAATGCACCGGTTTTACCGGTCATACCCTGAACGATGACCCGGCTGTTCTTGTTGATCAGAATAGACATAATTAATTACCCTTTGCTGCGTTAACCGCCTTTTGTGCAGCATCAGCCATGCCGCTGGCAGAGATGATCGGTAAACCGGACTTGGCCAGTATTTCTTTACCCTGTTCTACATTGGTTCCTTCGAGGCGAACCACCAGAGGTACTTTCAGGGCAACTTGTTTGGCTGCTGCGACAATACCGTTGGCGATGACGTCGCATCTCATGATGCCACCGAAAATATTGACCAGTATGGCCTTGACGTTCGGATTGGACAACATGATCTTGAAAGCTTCGGTTACTTTTTCTGTAGTCGCACCGCCACCAACGTCCAGGAAGTTTGCCGGAGCACCACCATACAGCTTGATGATATCCATGGTTGCCATCGCCAAACCGGCTCCATTGACCATACATCCGATATTGCCGTCCAGCGAAATATAGGTCAGATCGAATTTGGAAGCTTGGATTTCATCAGGATTTTCTTCATCCAGATCGCGGTAGGCCTGGATTTCCGGATGGCGATACAATGCGTTGGAATCGAAATTGAATTTGGCATCCAACGCGATGACACGATTGTCGCCTGTGCGGATCAACGGATTGATTTCAGCCAGGGAGGCATCTGTTTCGACAAAAGCCTTGTACAGCCCCTGCATGAATTTGCAGGTTTCTTTTACAGCAGCTTCAGGCATGCCGATCTTGCGTGCGATATCTTCACCTTCAGCATCGGTCAGTCCGGTGGACGGATCAATAAAAACCTTGTGGATCAGTTCAGGAGTATCGCGAGCAACATCCTCGATGTTCATGCCACCTTCGGAAGAAGCCATCAATGCTACACGCTGTGTCGCACGGTCAACGACCATACCCACATAGTATTCCTTCTGGATATCGGCGCCTTCTTCGATCAACAGGCGTTTGACAACACGACCTTCCGGGCCGGTTTGGTGCGTTACCAACGTCATGCCGAGAATTTCGGTTGCATATTTTCTGACTTCATCAATGGATTTGGCAACCTTGACGCCACCGCCTTTGCCACGGCCACCGGCGTGAATCTGTGCCTTAACGACCCAGACATTACCGCCCAGTTTTTCTGCGGCTTCGACAGCTTCGTCGACACTAAAACAGGGAAATCCACGAGGAGTTGTCACTCCATATTTACGCAAAATTTCTTTTCCCTGGTATTCATGAATATTCATACTCGTCCTTCAAAAAGAATGGATGGGTGGTGGTTTTTCCACCCATCCTGCAAAAGTTAATGAATCACTTCATTAAAACAATTGACTCACCATTATTTTTTCTTCTTCGGTGGTACTTCGAAAGCTCCGCCCGCTTTCAGTTCCGCAATCTTCTCTGCCGAGAATCCGCAAACTTCTTTCAGGACTTCTTCCGTGTGTTCTCCCAGCATCGGCGCCGGCAGAATCTTGTCTACGTTACCCATCGACAGTTTGATCGGCATACCAACTGTGTAGTAGTCTCCCTGCGGATGTCCTTCTACCTTGACGATCATTTCCCTATGTGCAACGTGCGGGTCTGTCATGATTTCTTCTGTCGACAGCACCGGTCCACACGGAATGTTCTTTTCGTTGCAGAATGCCGTGAATTCTCGTTTGGTGTAGTTCTTCGCAAAGTCTGCGATCATCTTCCACAGCGTGTTCTGGTTCTTGCGGCGTTCCGCCAAAGTCGCAAAGCGTTCGTCTGTTACCAGGGCTTCGTCTCCTATGGCTCTTGCCACTACCGGCCAGTTGGCTTCCTGAACGATGAAGTAAACGTAGTCGTTCGTTCCAAACGGTTTACATGGAATGCAGTTACCCAGCTGGCCACCACCCGAGTCGTTCCCTGCACGTGGTACGGCTGTCAGCCCCAGAGTCGGACGGCTGTATTCCGGCAAGGCTCCTTTGCCTCCCATCAGACGTCCCTGGTCACGGAATTTGACACGGCACAGGTTCATGACGGATTCCTGCATCGCTGCTTCCACTTCCTGTCCAATTCCACCATTGTGCGTCCTGTGGTACAGGGCTGCACAGATACCAATTGCCAGGTGCAAACCGGTACCGGTGTCACCAATCTGGGCTCCTGTAATGGTCGGCGGATTTTCCGGAAAACCGGTCGTGGACATGGATCCACCCATCGCCTGAGCAATCGGTTCGTATGCCTTGTAGTCACTGTATGGACCGGAGGATCCGAAACCTTTGATGGTAGCGTAGATGATGCCAGGGTTGATTTCGTGGATCTTTTCCCAGGTATAGCCAAATCTTGCCAGCACGCCCGGTCCAAAGTTTTCCATGATGACGTCGCATTTCCTCAGCAACTCTTCGAAGATTTCACAGCCTGCCTTGCTCTTCATGTTCGCTATGATCGAACGTTTGTTGCTGTTCAGCATGGTGAAGTACAAGCTGTCCTTGTTCGGATCGTGACGCAGCTGTTTACGCGTGATGTCACCTGTCGGATTCTCGAATTTGATGACGTCCGCTCCCATCCATGCCAGCAACTGCGACGATGTCGGGCCTGCCTGTACGTGGGTCATGTCCAGAATCCTTACTCCGGATAATGCTTTGCTACCCATATTTCTCTTCCTCCAATTTATTGGTTGATTGTGCGCTGTAAACTACAACTTTCCTTCGGGAACCGGCTTTGACTGCTTCCAGCCCTCAAAAGATGAAAACCAAACGACCTATAATATTTGGCGGAAAAACAATACTTCTCAAACAATCCTCAATTTTCCGTCAAATATTTAAGCTAATAGCTATCATAGCCTTTCAACTCCTGATATATTCTTGACCACAGTCAAGTTTCCAAATTCAAACTGGGAGTTCTTGACTTTCGTCAATCATTTTCAAGCGTTTTAGTCACGTACGTCAAAACCGAGGCGGAAAATCTATGGCCTTAATAGCAAATCATCCTGAGAAAAATATCATTCGGGTACAGCTTTCTCAAAATTGCATATTGAAGGAATTGTCCCAAAATGAATTGGCAGAACTGGAACCTCATCTTGATATTTCGGATCACTCCAAAGGCGATTGCCTGACCCATCAGGGAGACCACGATCTGGAAGTCTTTTTCGTGCTGGACGGCATTCTGAAACGATCTGTCGCCAATCAGCATGCCAAGGAAATGATTTTACGCTTCACCAGTGAACGGTATATGGAAGCGACCTATGCTTCATGGAAATTCAACAAGGCCGCGCCATTCAGCGTCATCACCGTCACCAAGGCAAGAATCGCACGTATCGCAATGCCGCAATGGGTTGCTTTTATTGAAACGCATCCCGTCCTGAAACAGCGTTTCGAAATGGAAGTGATGCGCATTATGAGCAGCATCATGTCACACACGATTTCCCTGCATCTGTTGGATGCGCCCGGCCGCGTGCACCGGTTCCTGCGCAAACATCCCGATCTGTTCGAACGGATGCCAAAAAAAGAACTGGCCTCCTATCTCAATCTTTCACCGGAAACCCTGAGCAGGCTCAAGAATCAGGGAAAAATCTGATCCGGCTTTTGTTGTCCTTCCCGGCATACCGATAATGCAAAAGCGGTAACACCAAAAAAGTGTTACCGCTTTGCTTTTTCTTGCAGAAACCTGCTATGGAGCCGGCAAAAACATGATACCGGCCCCTCTACACGGAATTACTTGGCAGCAGCGGCTGCGGCAGCTTCCTGTGCTTCGATTTCGGCGTTGTTGTTTTCGATGAAACGACGACGCCACGGTTTCAGTACGAAGAAGGAGAGCAACGAACAGGTTGCTGCGATACATGCCGACAGAACGAAGGTACGGTTCCAGTTACCGCCTTTGGCCAGACCGGCTGCCAGCGGAACCAACAGCGAGGAAGTGCCTTTTGCGGTGTACAGCGTACCAGCATTACCTGCAGCAAACTTCGAACCGAACGTGTCGGCACACATGGACGGGAACAGCGAGAAGATTTCACCCCAGCATGCAAACGTCATGGCGGCGAAGAACATGAAGCCCAGAGGTTGACGACCCCAGAAGACCAGCCCCAACAGGGCGACGGCTTCACCGCCGAACACGACAAGCATCAGATTTTCACGACCGAAGTGGTCGGACAGATAACCCATCAGAGGACGGGTAGCACCATTACAGATGTTGTCGATGGACATGGCCATGGTCAACAGCGGCAGGGTAACACCCAGGCAAGTGACCGGAATCTTGTCCAGACCGTAGTCGCGGGAAACCGGACCGAAAGAAGCCGTTGCCATGATACCGCCGGAAGCAACACCCACGAAGCAGACGTAGATCAGCCAGAACAAGGGTTCGCGAAGCATCTGGGTCTGGGAGTAGTTCTTTTTGGAAGAAATGACCTTAGGAATGGCTTTCGTTCCCGGTGGCAGTTTGGCACGTGGCATGAACAGGGCGCAAATCGTGATGATAATACCCTGGATGATACCGAAGACGAAGAATGCCTGTTCATAGCCGGAAGTGTTGATCATGTTGGCAACCGGAATAACGGTAACCGCAGCACCAGCACCGAAACCGGCCGCAGTCGCACCCGCTGCCAGACCGCGTTTGTCCGGGAACCATTTCAGCGAGTTACCGGAACAGGTACCGTACACGGCACCGGCGCCGGCACCGGTCAGGATCTGTGCGAAATACAGAACACCCAGGCTGGAAGCCTTGGAACAGATAATCCAGCCGATGGTAACCAGAATAGCACCGAAAATAATGACCGGACGCGGGCCGAATTTGTCAACACCCCAACCTTCCAGAGGAACCAGCCAGGTTTCGAAAAACAGGAAGATGGTGAACGACAGCTGAATGGCTGTACGAGCCCAGTGGTATTTGTCTTCAATCGGAGCAACGAACAACGTCCAGCCGTACTGGCAGTTCGCCACCGTTGCCATACAGATGATACCCAGAGCGAGCTGAACCCACCGATTAGGGTACTTTTCTTGTGTAGCCATAGATCTACTCTCCTTTAATGATTACTACAAACATGGTCACTGCGGATGTTATTCCCCGCTTGTTTTCGGACTATGCACTCTTACCAATAGCAGCAAAGAAATTACCGATTTCATAAGTTCTTTGCCTGATTGCCTGCCTATTGTGCGAGAACAATTTTTTGCTGACCATGACCTCGGTCAAGAATAGATTTTTTATCTACACTTTATGACAACGGCAAAATAGGGAAAATCCGTTAAAAAAACGCTGTCATAATCGACTGAAAACATTTGCTTTCTTCTATTTTTTCCTTTCCAGCAGACGTTTCAATACTTCCGTTCTGGAAAGAATTCTTTTATGTATTCCCCTGGAAATCATGCCAGACTCATCCCATGCACTGACCATGAACGTCAATTCCCGTCCATCAATACGGGACAATACGGCCTGAATTTCCACTTTTGCACCGCAAGGTGTCATGACATCGTGCCGTAATTCGATATAACTTCCGACAGACTGCCAGCTATCCGGTACCACGTTATCTATTATTTTCTGTGAAACAGCTTCCATCAGCATCACCAGAGCAGGCGTTGCCAGAATATCGCTTTTCCCGCTTCCCAGATAACGGGCCGTCTGTTTTTCCGAAACGACAAATTCCATCGTCTCCTGCATGCCTTCCCTAAAAAGAAAACCTTTCATATCCGATCAACCACTTTGAAATTAATGACAGAACAGATTATCCGATTTCTGCTGCAATTGGCATCCTCCCCCGTCGGATACAGTGCCAACATCGCCAACGCCCCATATCTCTTCGGCGATATCGACAACCACAGAACCCGGGGCAGCACGAAGCCGAACTTCACGGAAAACAGACTAAACAGCCCCTCGGGGCGGTTTTTCTGTGGCTGTTCCGGACAGGGGAAAAGGGGAAGGTTTGAAGACCATCCTTTTTTTCAACCGGCGAGAAGTATCCGCTGCCTGTTGCCTGGGATGATCCTGTTTCAAACGGCTGGCTATTTCTTCTTTCGTATGTCTTTCCGCTGTCACGGCCAGCGCTATATGTGGCACATCGGGAAAATGTTCATGCAAAACCAATATACCGGATCCAGTTCTCTATGCAAAACAGTCCGTTCAACTTGTGCCGTTTCTTCACAACTGTACGGAATTCCGTCAGGCCACCCTGACATTGACGGTCTCCAATGCATCGATCTGGTTCTGTATTCATGCAATCCGGGAGGCGCCATACCGGGTCCATCCCTGATCAGGGCCGGATCAGGTAGCTCAGCGATTTTTACTCCTGCAGGCACGAATACAAGCGCTTCATCTCTGACGAAACTGGTTCCATGATCGCTTTCTGTAACCCCCAGAAAACACCATAGCCGAAAACTGTCTGTAAAAAAACAGGGCCTTCCGGCCCTGTACAGGAAAAACGGACGGTCACTTTTGAGAACCGATCTCGGCGATCCGCAGCAGATTCGTCGTTCCGGGCTGCCCGAACGGCATACCGGCCGCGATAGCCAACTGATCTCCGGGTTGTGCAAATCCTTCCGAATAGGCTGTTCTGCATGCTGCGTCAACCATTTCATCGACGTCTTTCACATCATGATCGATGACTGTGGAATGAACGCCCCATGCCAAAGCCAGCCGTCTGGCAGTGGATAAATGAGGCGTGATGCTTAAAATCGGCGCGAGCGGCCTTTCCCGGGCGGCACGCAAACTGGTATTGCCGGAATCGGTATAAGTTACATTGACAACGGCTCCGACCATCTGTGAAACCGTTTTCAATGCGGAACAAATGGCATCGCTTTTCGACAGCAATGAAACTTCATTCTGCACATTGATCATTTTCGAATAAAACGGATCGCTTTCCACTTCACTGATAATGCGGTCCATGATCGAAACGGCTTGCACCGGATAGGCGCCGCTTGCGGATTCGGCGGAAAGCATGACGGCATCGGTGCCATCGTATACGGCATTGGCAACATCCGAAGCTTCTGCTCTTGTCGGAGTCGGTGAAACAATCATTGACTCCAGCATCTGTGTGGCGACAATGCTCGGTTTTCCGTAATGACGGCAGGCACGCAGTATTCTTCTTTGCGCCCCCGGAACCTTTTCCGGCGGCAATTCCACCCCAAGGTCTCCTCTTGCCACCATCACCGAATCCGATGCCATCACGATTTCATCAAGATGATCCAGCGCCGCCGGCTTTTCGAGTTTCGTCATCAAACCGGCACGTCCGGCAATCAGGTGACGTGCCTCGACGAGATCTTCCGGACGCTGTACAAAGGAAAGCGCCACCCAGTCCACACCAAGCGACAGGGCAAACTCGAGATCACGCCGGTCCTTTTCGGTCAGAACCGGAATCGGCAGAACGACATCAGGAACGTTCACTCCCTTGCGGTCCGACAAGGGGCCTCCGGTCTCGATCCGGGTCCGTATTTCATCAGGCGTGCTTTCAATGACTTTCATCCTGAGCTTGCCGTCATCCAGTGAAATTGAATGCCCGACATCCATGACACCGAACAGTTCCGGATGCGGCAAATTGACCCGTTTTTCGTCCCCGTCGGCGGTATCACGGTCGAAAACAAACTCCGCTCCCGTTTTCAGCTGCACTTTTCCATTGGCAAACTTGCCGATACGCAATTTGGGTCCCTGAAGATCAGCAAGAATCGCAATAGGCCGTCCGACAAGACGTTCCACCTCACGTACCGCTTCATGCCGTGCGCGATGATCGTCCTGCGTTCCATGGCTGAAATTGAAACGGAAAACATCCACCCCCGCTTCAAAAAGAGACAGAATCATCTCTTTTGTCGAACTGGCCGGTCCCAGCGTTGCCACGATCTTTGCTTTACGTTGACGTCGCATAATAATTCTTCCGTATTTTCAAATAATTAATATCGCACGAAAATCATTGACATTCGTTCTTGACGGCCCGGTCACGACCAAGTCATTCAATGCACTGAAAAAACCGTACCCGTCATTGTTTTCAAGCATCTTGCGAGGCTGTATTCCCATGGATTCGGCACGCGAAACGGAGTCCGGCGCATATAATGCTCCGGCATTGTCCTCTGAACCGTCAATGCCATCCGTATCGCAGGCAAGCGCATAAACACCAGGCAGGTCATTCAGGGCAATCGCCAACCCTAGCAGAAATTCCGCATTCCGTCCGCCACGACCATTTCCCTTGACCGTAACGGTCGTTTCACCCCCGGAAATGATAACGCACGGCTTCTGGAACGGCTGCCCGCGCTGAATGACCTGTCTGGCCATCGCGGCATGCATCAATGCGATATCCCTGGCCTCACCTTCGATGCAATCAGACAGGATATAGGGCGCGACGCCGTTTTCCCGGGCCGTATTGGCCGCCGCCTCCAGCGCATCCTGCGCCGTCGCGATAATATGACTTTCATTGCGCGCAAAACGCACATCGCCCGGCTTGGGAGTCTCGCCTTCGCCGGATTCAAGATGCTTCAGGACATTTTCCGGTACATCGATCTGGTATTTTTTCAGAATAGCCAGAGCATCTTCACAGGTAGTCGGATCAGGCAGCGTGGGACCACTGGCGATAATTCCCGGATCATCCCCCGGAATGTCGGAAATCATCAGGGTAACCACTTTTGCCGGAGCACAGGCCAGTGCCAGACGACCGCCCTTGATATCGGACAAATGTTTTCTGACACAATTCATCTCGGAAATACTGGCACCGCTTCTCAACAATTTCCGGTTGATCTGCTGTTTCTGTTCAAGACTGATATTCCTGGAGGGCAATGCCAGCAATGCAGATCCGCCACCGGAAATCAGACACAGGACCAGATCCTTTTCCGTCAGTCCCCGAACCATTTTCAGCATGCGTTCCGCCGCGTCACGTCCTGCCGCATCCGGCACGGGATGAGATGCCTCGACCACTTCGATATGCTTGCATGGCAAACCATGTTCATAACGGGTCACGACCAGTCCGGCAAGATCACCCTGCCAGTGATCCTCAACAGCCTTCGCCATGGCGGCGGCACCTTTTCCCGCACCAATGACAATCGTTCTTCCACCGGGGACGGGCTTCGGCAAATACTGAGGCAAACACTTTGCTGCACTTACAGCTGAAATGGCACTGGAATAGAGATCCAGCAGAAACTGTCTGGGATTATCGATAGGCATCATTACAATCCATCCTGAATAAAAAAACCATCAAATCGGACAAACGCGAACAATCCGCCCAAAAGCGAACTCATTCCGTCTCCTTTTTGATGGCCTCAAGTTACATCATTCCGGTGAAAGCCGGGACTTCCACCGGAAAAAACTTATCGAAAAGTCAGTCTTATGCCTTGGCAATTTCGTGAGCTGACATGATTTCCACTGCACGGCACAGAGCAGAGTGATCCATTCCGGAAAGGCCGTTTGCAGCGCAGGCATTCATCAGTTCCTGGGCAGTTGCGGTATTCGGCAGGGAAATCCCCAGCGATTTCGCGCCCTGCAATGCCAGGTTCAGGTCCTTCTGATGCAGATTGATTCTGAAACCCGGATTGAATGTACGTTTGATCATACGTTCGCCATGAACTTCCAGAATACGTGAAGATGCGAAGCCGCCCATCAGTGCCTGACGGACCTTGGCCGGATCGGCACCGGCCTTGGAAGCGAACAGCAATGCTTCGGCAACAGCCTGGATATTCAGCGCAACGATAATCTGGTTGGCGACCTTGGTCGTCTGTCCATCGCCGTTACCGCCGACCAGCGTGATGTTCTGGCCCATGAGTTCGAACAGGGGTTTGACCTTGTTGAACGTTTCTTCCTTGCCACCGACCATGATGGTCAGGGAACCGGCCTTGGCACCGACTTCGCCACCGGACACGGGCGCATCCAGATATTCGCAGCCGAGATCATTAATCTTCTTGGCAAATTCCTTGGTCGCGATAGGAGAAATCGAGCTCATGTCGACAACAATCTTGCCAGCGCTCAAACCCTGGGCGACACCGTTTTCACCGAACAGAACGGATTCGACATCCGGTGTATCCGGAACCATGATGAAAACGATATCGGACTGTTTGGCGACTTCCGCACCATTGGCGCAAGCTACAGCACCGCCATCCAGCAATACGGCAGGCGGAGCCTTTTTATCGTTGACGAACAGCTTGTTTCCGCCTTTCTGCTGCAGGTTGACGGCCATCGGCACGCCCATGATTCCCAAACCAATAAAACCAATATTTGCCATTATTTTCTCCAGTTATCTTGTTTTCGTTACATCCGGTTACTTGACGTTGTATTCCTTCAGCCAGCCCAGTCCTTCAACCGTTGTAGTCTTCGGCCTGTATTCGCAGCCGATCCAGCCATCATAACCGATATCATCAATGAATTTGAACAGGAAGTGGTAATTGATTTCACCCGTACCCGGTTCATTGCGGTTCGGCAGATCTGCCAGCTGCATATGTTTGATCAGAGGCAAATTCGCCTTGATGGTGTTGGCCAGTTCGCCTTCCATGCGCTGCATGTGATAGATATCGTACTGGATGAACAGGTTGTCAGAACCCACGTCACGGATAATATCCACAGCCTGCTGCGTATGATTCAGATATGCATTCTTCATGTCGATCGTATTGACCGGTTCGGTAACCAGCCGAATACCTTCGGCTTTCAGCTTTTCGGCAGCGAATTTCAGGTTGGCAACAAAAGTGGCACGCAATTTGTCTTCGGAAACACCCGGCAATACAGGACCGGACAGACAGTTCACCTGTTTGCAGCCCAGTTTCTTGGCGGCATCAATCGCTTTGCCCACACCTTCCTGGAACTCGCCGACACGTTCAGGATGACAGGCAATACCGCGTTCGCCGGCAGCCCAATTTCCGGCAGGCAGATTGAACAGCACTTGCGTCAGATTGTTTTTCCGCAATTTTTCGGCAATCGCGCCCAGATCGTAATCATACGGGAACAGGTATTCGACACCGGTAAAGCCTGCTTTGGCAGCGGCATCAAAACGGTCCATGAACGGCACTTCGTTAAACAGCATGGACAGGTTGGCAGCCATTTTTGGCATGGTTCTTCTCCTTTTTCTTATTCGTTAACGTCAAGGGCACCACCAAATTCGTTGATCTGGTCAAGGTTTCCGCCCATCGGAATATTGGTCACTCTTTCCAGAATCGCTTCCACAACAACCGGAACCTGGAATTCTTTCATCAGTTCGCGTGCTTTCTTGAAGGCCGGAACCAGTTCATCCGGTTTGTGTACGCGAATAGCCTTGCATCCAAGACCTTCTGCAACTTTGACAAAATCGATACCGTAACCGTTGACCTCCGGCGAGTTGATATTGTCAAAAGAAAGCTGAACACAGTAATCCAGATTGTTGAATCCCAACTGTCCCTGGCGGATCAGGCCCAGATAGGAATTGTTGACGACGATATGGATATAAGGCAGCTTGAAGTGAGCGCCCACTGCCAGCTCTTCGATCATGAACTGGAAGTCGAAGTCACCGGACAAGGCAACGATATCGGCATCCGGCAATGCGGCCCGGACACCAAGTGCTGCTGGAATCGTCCACCCCAACGGACCTGCCTGACCGCAGTTGATCCAACCACGCGGCTGCTGTACTTTCAGATGCTGTGCGGCACCGATCTGCGAAAGACCGATTGCCGTCACATAATGAACATCCTTGCCGAAGAAATTGTTCATTTCCTGATAAACACGCTGCGGTTTCATCGGAACATCGTCATAGTCGGTACGGCGCAACATGGTCCGTTTGCGTTTCAGACATTCGGCCGCCCATGCGGAACGATCCTTGAGCTTGCCTGCCGCCTTCCATTCCTTGGCCAGTTCGACCAACTGTTCCAGCGCTTCTCTTGCATCCGAAACAATACCGTAATCCGGGCAGAAGACCTTGCCCAGCTGGGTCGGTTCAATATCGATATGAACGAACTTGCGGCCCCTGGTATAGGTTTCCAGACCGCCGGTATGACGGTTCGCCCAGCGGTTACCGATCCCCATAATGAAATCGGAAGCCAGGAAAGAAGCATTGCCGTAACGGTGATGTGTCTGGATACCGACCATACCGGCATTGAGGTCATGATCGTCAGGGATGGAACCCCAGCCCATCAGCGTCGGAATAACCGGTACACCCAAGATTTCCGCCAGTTCGACCAGCAGAGGAGACGCATCGGCCAGAATAACGCCGCCACCCGCAATGATCAGCGGTTTTTCTGCATCGTTCAGCATACCCAATGCTTTTTCGATCTGTGCACGGGTCGCTCTCGGCTTGGAGACTTCCAGAGGAGCATATGTATCCGGATCGAATTCGATTTCCCCCATCTGGACATCCAGCGGAAGATCGATCAGGCAAGGCCCCTGCCGACCGGTACGCATCAGATAGAACGCTTTTTGCAAGGTCCACGGTACCAGCGCCGGTTCACGTACGGTAACCGCCATCTTGGCGACAGGAGCTGCGATTTTTTCAATATCAACTGCCTGGAAATCTTCCTTGAAAAGCTTGGCGCGCGGAGCCTGTCCGGTAATCGCCAGAATCGGGGTGGAATCGGCAATAGCGGAATACAGTCCGGTAATCATATCGGTTGCAGCCGGACCGGAAGTGCAAATCCCGACACCGATATTACCCTGCTTGGCACGCGTATAACCTTCAGCCATGTGGGCGATACCTTCGCCATGACGTGCCAGAATATGTTTCATGGTGCCATGCTTCTTCAGTGCCGCATAAACCGGATTGATACCGGCACCAGGGATACCAAACAACTGGGTAACACCTTCTTTTTCCAATACGTAGACAGCCGCTTCGGCTGCGGTCATTTTTGCCATGAAGCACCTCCAGGTTGAAACAATTCAAATTTTTATTAATTGCAATTAAATCGCATTATATAGATGATTTTTTTGTTTGATAAGACAATAAAAAATCGCTCGATTCGATACTTTTTGTAAGGAATCGCGTTAATGGACAAAATCAAACAAATTGAGGCATTCGTTAATGCAGCAGAAAAGGGAAATCTGGCCAGGATTATTTGTCCTGGGAATCACTCCGGTCATGCTGGGGCGGCGTATTGATGCGTTGGAACGACGTCCTGGCATTAAACTCATGCACCGTACAACACGCCATCTTACACTAACTGAGCGAGGTACGGTATTCCTTGATCATTGCAGTAAAATCCTCGATGAACCTGAACAGACCGAACAAATGATCGGAGACGGCCTCAACAAGGTGACAAAGAGCCTGTAAGACATTTTGTGGACATTTATCAAAGAAAGGAAGAAACCCTTTCTCCGAATTCGATGCAGAAC
>CAVKGJ010000140.1:0-15554 GCA_963655605.1 Oscillospiraceae bacterium | reverse complement strand
GGCTGTCTCATGTGACAAAAGGGTGCGATCTGCTTTTCATGCACTATGGTGACAGGTCGTCTGTCTGGGAAACGAAAAAAAGATGGAATGTTTTTCAGGTTCCGGCAGGTGGTTCGTATTTTGCCGGCGTTGTTCCGGGTGGTTTTGGCAAGACAGCCGGTTTTTCTGTTTTCCACTGTCCGCCGATGGCGGCAATCAGTGCGACGCAGGCCGTGAACTGGCGTTTGCGGATATCCCACAGGGTGTTTTCCGCGGAAATGCGGCTGTTTTGGGCAACGAGCAATTGCAGATAGCCGGTTGTGCCGGCTCGATACTGGTTCAGGGTGATCATTTCGGAACGCCGAGCCGCATCAACTGCGGCCGACTGCAGTTCGGATTCGTCTTCCAGCATGGCCTGCGCTGCCAGATTGTCCTCGACTTCCTGGAAAGCGGTCAGTACCTGCTGGCGGTAGGCGGCGACGGTTTCATCATAGGCCGCGATCGCTTCATCGGTCTGTGCGCTGCGCAGTCCGGCATCGAAAATAGACAGGGCGATTGCCGGGCCGATCGACCAGATACGGTTCGGCACAGTGAACAGATCGCCGAAGGACGGACCGCGCCAACCGCCGGTAGCCGACAGGGTCAGGGATGGAAAGAAGGCCGATTGGGCAACACCAATCAGTGCATTCGCTTCGGCAACCCGGCGTTCGGCCGAAGCGATGTCGGGCCGACGCTGGAGCAGTGTAGAAGGCACGCCGGCCGGAATTTTCGGCAGATAGGGGTTGCCTGCCACGGCGGGCAGGGAAAATGCGGCGGGAGGAATGCCGATGGAAATGGCGATGGCGTGTTCCAGTTGGGTGCGCGCCAGTTTCGAGTCGATGGTGGTGGCCTGTGCCACTTTCAGCTGACTTTCGGCTTGAGCCACATCCGCATCCGATACGATACCGGCGTTGTACTGGTTTTGCGTCAGTTTCAGAGATTCGGCCAGTAATTTTTCGCTTTCTTCCAGCCGGGCGATCTGGCGGTCGGTCACGATCAGTTCCAGCCAGGCCGTGGCGAGTTGGGCTTGCTGGGACAGCCTGATGGCAGCGAGTTGTGCCAGGGATGCCTGTGCGCCAGCTTCTCCGGCCTCGACATTGCGGCGGATGCCGCCCCACAGATCAACTTCCCAGTTCAGGGTTCCGATTGCCTGATTCTGGTTCGAAATGACGGAGGAACCCGTTGACAGGATGCCCCGTGTCCGTCCTGCATCCAGCGAAAGGGTCGGGAAAAAGGCGGATTCCGCCTGTCTCAGGAGGGCCTGTGCCTGCCGGTACTGGGCTTCGGCCTGTACGATGGTCAGGTTCTGGCTGTTTAACTGTTCCATCAGTCGATCGAGTTCCGGATCCCTGAATACGCTCCACCACTGGCCGCGAGGGTATTCGTCGGCCGGTTTCGCCGTTTTCCAGATGTTGTCTTCCTTGTAGGCTGCGGGAATGTCCGTTTCGGGAACGACATAGTCCGGACCGACGGCGCAGCCAGCCAGAACGGTCGCTGACAGCGCGAGTGCAAGGATGGTTTTAGCCGCCGACGAAAGGATGGGGCATGTCTGTTGCGTTTTTCCGGGGATATGGAGTGGCAGATCGGTTTTCATGGGTTCATCCTGTGTCAGAGTTGTTCAGGCTGTTTCCTCTTTTGCAGCTGTTTTTTTTCGGCTGCTCGTTTGCGGAAACGGTCCAGATACAGATAGACGATCGGGGTGGTGTACAGGGTCAGAAGCTGGCTTAGAATCAGACCGCCGACAATGGAAATGCCAAGTGGAATGCGCATTTCGGCACCGTCGCCGTGACCGAGTGCCAGCGGCAGTGCGCCGAACAGGGCGGCTGTCGTAGTCATCATGATGGGTCTGAAGCGCAGCAGGCAGGCCTGATAGATGGCGTTTTCCGGCGAGAGGTTGTCTTCGCGTTCGGCCACTAGCGCGAAATCGATCATCATGATAGCGTTCTTTTTCACGATGCCGATCAGCAGGAGCACGCCGATCAGGGCGATGACGGAAAATTCACTTCCGGCGAGAATCAGCGCCAGCAGGGCGCCGACACCGGCGGATGGTAGGGTGGAAAGAATCGTGACCGGATGGATGAAACTTTCGTACAGGATGCCCAGCATGATATAGACGGCTATGAGTGCCAGCGCGATCAGAAGCGGCTGGTTGGACAGGGATTCCTGGAAAGTTCTGGCTGTTCCCTGGAAATTGCCGACGATGGAAGAAGGCATGCCGATGTCGGAAAGTGTCTGTTCGATGGCGGTTGTCGCGTCGGAAAGCGAGTTGCCGGGCGGCAGGTTGAACGACAGTGTGGAAGACGCAAACTGGCCCTGATGGTTGACCGAAAGCGAGGTGTTTGTTGGTTCCCAGTGTGCGATGGCGGAAATGGGTGTCGGTCCGGCATTGGGTGTCTGGATGTAGATGTAATCCAGCGTTTCCGGGTTCTGCCAGTATTGCGGCGCGACTTCCATGACGACCTTGTACTGGTTCAGTTCGTTGTAGATGGTCGATACCTGACGCTGGCCGAAAGCGTTGTAGAGTACGTCGTCAACCTGCTGTTGCGTCAGGCCGAGGCGGCTCATCGCATCCCGGTCGAATGCCAGCATGGTCTGCCGGCCTTTCAGTTCCTGATCCGTGTTCAGGTCGGCCAGCATCGGCAGTTTGGAGAGAGCGGAAAAGACTTTCGGTGTCCATTCGCGCAATTCGTTCAGGTCGTCACCCTGCAAGGTGTACTGGTATTGCGCATTGGCCGGACGGCCACCCATACGGATATCTTGCACGGATTGCAGGAAAAGTGTCGCTCCCGGTTCGAAAGCCAGGTTTTTGCGTAGTCGCCCGATGACTTCATCAACGCTGACTTTCCGTTCAGCCAGCGGTTTCAGGCTGATGAACATGCGGGCGGTATTGCTCTGGGTACTACCGGTATAGCCTACAACCGTGTTGATGGCCGGGTCTTCCTTGATTTTCGCGATGAAGGTTTTCATTTTTTCCCGCATGGCGGCAAATGAAATGCTTTGGTCGGCACGGATGACGCCGAACATTTGCCCGGTATCTTGTTGCGGGAAAAAACCCTTGGGGACGACGATATAGAGGAAGATGTTGAAACAGACCGTGGCGATCAGGATCAAAAGGGTGATGCGGCGGTGGTCAATGGCCCATTTGAGCGTTTTCGCATAGCCTAGCTGCATGCTGGTGAAAAAATGTTCGCTGGCATTGAACAGTCGGTTGAGACGTCCCGATTTCGGCACTGTTTCTCGGCGCTTGATCCAGAGGGCGCACAACATCGGTGTGGTGGTCAGCGAAATGAACAGCGAGACGAGAATGGTTACGGAAAGCGTGACGGCGAATTCGCGGAACAGCCGGCCGATGATGCCGCCCATCAGCAGGATCGGAATGAATACGGCAATCAGCGAGATGCTGATCGACATGACAGTGAAACCGACTTCCTGCGCCCCTTTCAGGGCGGCTTCCAGTGGTTTCATGCCGTCTTCGATGTGCCGCATGATGTTTTCCAGCACGACGATAGTATCGTCCACAACAAAACCGGTGGCGATGGTCAGCGCCATCAGTGAGAGATTGTTCAGGGAAAAGCCGGCCAGATACATGACGGTGAAGGTGCCGACCAGCGAAACGGGAACCGAAATGGCGGAAATGGCAGTGGCGCGGAAATTCCGGAGGAACAGGAAAACGACCAGAATGACCAGGCCGATGGAGATGATCAGGGTGAATTCCACGTCCGCCAGCGAAGCGCGGATTGTCGGGGTACGATCCATGACGACATTCACATCGATCGTTTCCGGAATCGAAGCGGACAGGACCGGAATGGCATCGTAGATCCGGTCGACCGTTTCGATGATATTGGCGCCCGGTTCACGAAAAATGATGATCATAATGCAGGGTTCGCCATCTACCATCCCCATGTTGCGCACGTCCTGGACGGAATCGGCCACGCTGGCGACATCGGAAAGCCGGATCGTTTTGCCGTTGGCGTGGTGGACGATCAGCGGCATGTAGTCTTTGGCGGTTCTGGCCTGATCGTTGGCTTCGATTTTCCACTTTTCCGTACTGTTTCCGACAAATCCTTTCGGGCGGTTGACGTTGGTGGCGTTGATGATGTTCCTGATCCGGTCCATGTCGATGCCGTAAGACGAGAGCTGGTGCGGGTATAGCTCGACACGTACGGCCGGTTGCGATCCGCCGCCGACGAACACGTCGCCCACCCCTTCAAGCTGCATCAGTTTCTGGGCGACGATCGTATCGGCTGCATCATACATCTGGCCGCGTGTCAGCGATTCGGATGTCATGGACAGAATCATGATCGGGGCGTCGGCCGGGTTGATTTTGCGGTATGTCGGATTGGAGGGCATGCCGGTCGGCAGCAGGGCATGCGCGGCATTGATCGCGGATTGGACATCCCGCGCTGCGCCGTCGATATCGCGCGACAGGTCGAACTGGAGGGTGATGTCCGTGGAACCGAGTGTACTGGTCGAAGTGATTTCCGTAATGCCGGCGATGCGTCCAAGCGTGCGTTCCAGCGGTGTGGCCACAGTGGATGCCATCGTTTCAGGACTGGCTCCCGGCAGTCTCGCCCTCACGCGGATGGTCGGGAAATCGACCTGCGGCAGCGGGGATACCGGCAGGCAATTGAAGGCGACGATTCCCGCCAGCAGAATTGCCAGTGTGACCAGCACGGTGGCGACCGGGCGGCGGATGAATATTTCCGAGAATCTCACTGGCGTCTCCTGTCAGCTCCTGTTGGAACCGTCGATGGCGTGAATGGCTGTTTTTTCGAAGCGGCGTGCCAACCGGTCGAAATACAGATAGATGACCGGTGTCGTGAAAAGTGTCAGCACTTGGCTGACCAGGAGACCTCCGATCATCGTGATCCCCAGCGGGTTGCGGAGTTCGGAACCGATGCCGGTGGCGAACATCATGGGCAGCGCACTCAGCAGCGCGGCCATCGTGGTCATCATAATCGGGCGGAACCGCAGCAAGCAGGCCTGATAGATTGCGTCATGGGGGGACATGCCGTGATCGCGTTCGGCCACCAACGCGAAATCGATCATCATGATGGCGTTCTTTTTTACGATACCGATCAGAAGGATGATTCCGATGATTCCAATGATCGAAAGGTCGTTGCCGGTCATCATCAAGGCTAGCAGGGCGCCGATCCCGGCGGATGGCAGGGTAGACAGGATGGTGATCGGGTGGATGTAGCTTTCATACAGGATGCCCAGCACAATGTACATGGTCACAATGGCCGCGACGATCAGCCACAGTGTTGACGACAGAGATGACTGGAACGCCATGGCAGCGCCCTGGAACCGGGTCTGGATGGACAGCGGGATCTGCATGTCGGTTTCGGTGGTGATGATGGCGCCGACAGCTTCGGAAAGGGATGCGCCGGGCGTCAGGTTGAACGAGATGGTGGCAGTCGGGAATTGGGCCATGTGGTTGATGACGAGGGCAGAAGGCTTCAGTTCGATGTTGGCGACGGCATCCAGGGGTACTAGCGATCCGGAGGAAGTTGCCACATAAATGCCCTTGATCGATGCGGGATCCTGCCGTTCGTGTTCCTGCACTTCCAGCACGACACGGTACTGGTTGGTTTGTGTGTAGATGGTCGAAATCAGGCGCTGGCCGAAAGCGTTATAGAGCGCGTCGTCGATATCTTGCGTCGAGATGCCGAGACGGGAAGCGGTATCCCGGTCGATATTGACATACACCATTTTGCCGTTTTCCTGAAGATCGGTGGCCACGTCCGCCAGTTCGGGAAGCTGCCTCAGACGTTCGACCAGTTTCGGCGCCCATTCGGACAGGTCGTGCTGGTTGGTTGCCTGAAGGGTGAACTGGTACTGCGTCCGACTGCTGCGGCTGTCGATGCTGATGTCCTGGACGGGTTGTAGGTAAAGCGTCATGCCACTGATTTCCGAGGTGGCGTCCGAAAGCCTGTTCATGACGGTATGGATGTCGTCGCGTTCGCTTTTCGGCTTCAGGTTGATCAGCATCTTGCCGTTGTTGGGTGCGGCATTGGTTCCATCTACGCCAATGAACGATGACAAGCTGACGACGGCCGGATCTTCAAGCAGTTTTTCGATCAGTTTTTCCTGCTGGCGGCCCATCGCGGAGAACGAAATGGACTGGGAGGCTTCGGATACCCCTTGTATGACGCCGGTATCCTGTACCGGAAAAAAACCTTTCGGAATGGCGATATACAGAAAACCGGTCAGAAGGATGGTACCGAGTGCTACTATCAGGGTCAGTTTCTGGTGTTCCAGCACCCATTCCAGGCATTTTGCGTACTCCTCGATGACCCTGTCGAAGAACCGGCCGCTGGCATGGAAAAAACGGCCCTGTTTTTCCTCTGGAATGTGCTTTAAGAGCCGGGCACTCATCATCGGAGTCAGCGTCAACGAAATCAGTGCGGAAATCAGGATGGAGACAGCCAGCGTGACGGCGAATTCGCGGAACAGCCGACCGACCACGTCACCCATGAACAGGAGCGGGATCAGAACGGCGATAAGCGAGACTGTCAGCGAAATGATGGTGAAGCCAATCTGTTTCGAGCCTTTCAGTGCAGCTTCCATCGGTTTGTCGCCTTCCTCGATGTAACGGGCGATGTTTTCGATCATCACAATCGCGTCATCCACTACGAACCCGGTGGCGATCGTCAGTGCCATCAGTGTCAGATTGTTGATCGAGAACCCGGCCAGATACATGATCCCGAATGTGCCGATCAGCGAGAGTGGGACGGCGACGGCCGGAATGATCGTGGCTGTCAGGTTGCGCAGGAAAATGAACACGATCAACACCACCAGTGCGATGGCCATGACGAGTTCGTGTTCAACATCGGCGACAGAAGCGCGGATCGTGACCGTCCTGTCGGACAGGATTTCCACATCGACGGCAGCCGGCAGGCTGTTTTTCAGTTGGGGAAGCATTTCCTTGATGCGATCGGCCACGGAAATGACGTTGGCGCCGGGCTGTCGCTGGATCGTCAGGATTACGGCTGGCTTGTCGTTCGCCCAGGCCGCCAGCCGGGCGTTTTCTGCGCCATCGATCACGGTGGAGATATCTTTCAGTCGTACCGGTGAACCGTCTCGGTAGGCAATGATGATGTTTTCGAATTCGGCGGCGGATTTAAGCTGGTCGTTGCCGTCGATGGTCGAGGCCTGTAAGGGGCCATCGAAACTCCCTTTGGCTTGGTTGACGTTGGCATTCGCCACAGCTGCCCGGACATTTTCAAGCGTGATACCCCGTGCCGCAAGCGCACGTGAATTGGCTTGGATACGCACGGCGGGACGCTGGCCGCCGCTGATGGAAACCAAACCGACGCCAGGAACCTGCGAGAGTTTCTGTGCGATACGGGTATCGGCGAGGTCTTCCAGTTTCGTGATCGTCATGGTAGGTGATGTGACGGCAATCGTCAGGATCGGCGTATCGGCCGGATTGACCTTGTTATAGACCGGCGGGTTCGGCAGGTCAGTTGGCAGCAGGTTGTTGGCGGCATTGATCGCGGCCTGTACTTCCTGTTCTGCCACGTCCAGCGTCTGCGACAGCATGAATTGCAGGGTCACGACGGAAACGCCTTCGGAACTGGTTGACGACATCTGTTCCAGTCCGGACATCTGCCCAAACTGGCGTTCCAGAGGGGCGGTGATCGTCGAGGCGACGACTTCGGGGCTGGCACCCGGGTAATAGGTGACAACCTGGATGGTCGGATAATCGACTTCAGGCAGTGCGGAAACCGGCAACAGTTTCCATGCCACCAGTCCAGAGAGCAGAATCGCAGCCATGAACAGGATGGTCGCGACAGGACGGAGAATGAACGGGCGGGATGGGTTCATGCCTGTTCCCGGTTATTTTTGTGTGACAATTGGAGTGTTGTCGGCAGGCCTGGTACCGGGAGACGGCGTTTTTGCCGTGCCCGTTTCTTGTTTCTGTCCGGTAGCCGGCGGTTGCTGTATATCGACTGCCGCAGTGCGGTCGACGATCCGGATTTTCGAGCCATCACGGAGTTTGTCCACCCCGTCAGTCACGACGATCTGGCCTGGTTCCAGTCCTTCCCTGATGATCGTGTTTTCACCGGAAGTGGCGCCAGTTTTGACCTTGACGAGGCTGACCGTGCCATTGTCGTTGACTCGGTAAACGGTATGACCGAGTTTGCCGAGCTGGATGGCGACAGTGGGAACGACAATGGCATCGGGTTGCGAACCCAGATGCAGATGGACGTTCACGAACTGGTTCGGAAAAAGGGCGTTGTCGGTATTGTCGAATCTGGCCTTGATGCCGATGGTACCGGTGTCGGTACTCAGTTGATTGTCGATCGCCAGCAGGGTACCTTCGGAAAGCAGGTTGCGATTTTCGCGGTCCCATGCGGAAACAGCCAGTTTCGAGTTGGTGTGGTAGGCCTTCAGTACTTGAGTCAGATCGATTTCCGGAATGGAGAAGAAGACATTGATCGGTTGTTCCTGCGTGATGGTGACGATGCCGTCGGTATCGCTGGCGTGGACGATGTTGCCCAGATCGACCTGTCTCAGGCCGACCCGTCCGGAAATCGGGGCGGTGATCCGGCTGTATTCAAGCTGGAGACGGGCATTGTCGACGTTACCCTGATCCAGTCTGACGGTCCCTTCGTACTGTTTGACGAGAGATGCCTGCGTATCGACCTGTTGTTTGGCGATCGAGTTCTGGTCAAGCAGTTGCCGGTAACGTTGCAGATCGAGCCGGGCGTTTTCCAGAAGAGCCTTGTCTCGCATGAGTTGCCCTTCAGCCTGCATCAGCTCTGCCTTGAACGGACGGGGATCGAGTTCCGCCAGAAGCTGACCGGCCCTGACATGCTGGCCTTCTGTGAAATGAAGCCGGATCAGCTCGCCGTCTACACGACTGCGGATTGTGGCAGTATAGGTCGAATTGACGGTACCCAGTGCATTCACCTGGAGAGGTGCGTCCTCCATCCGGACCGTGGCGACACCGACTGCGACGGTAGCCCCGCGCGGCGTGACCGCCTTGTTTCTGGCGACGATCCAGCAAATACCCCAGATGACCAGAATAACGATCAAAAAGGCGATGGCAATCAGAAAAGGGCGGCGGAATTTGATGTTCTTTGGCATCTTGGGCATCGAAATAACCTGACAGTGATAGGGATGTCCTCCGCAAGGCCCCGATGTGTCCGCCGTATGGAAACAGCGAAAACAGCGGCAATATCCGGCCTGCTGACGGATGCGGACAAATTTCACTGCATTGTAAATCTATCTTTTTTGGTGAGACAATCTCGGTCGCTCAACTGTTACAAGGCGTTACAAATTTGCGTTGGTAGGACAGGGGACTGTTGAAAAAAGCAGACATTGGTGGGTATAGTAAACAATGTGCTGTCGGAGCGGCACGTGTTGCCTGACCGGTTGTTGTCACTGTCCGGGAGATCGAGGCCAATGGAAATCAGGCATATATGAAACCGGAGCGCGGATATATGCAGGCGGCGCGGCGGAACCGCTTACGGACAGGCATGAAAAAGCGGTTTGCCGGGTCGGTGAATGTCGTGTCCGTTTCAGATCATCGGTTGGTTCATCAGTTTGTTCAATGCTTCGCTCATGGACAGATACGTGAAGATGAAATCTCGACACAGGAGGGCAAGGGTTTTGATCTTGGAGAGGACAGCCGGTTTTCCCAACAGATCGCCCAGAAATTCCCAGTGGATGTTGGCAATGCCTGGCAGGTTAGATGGTTTTTCCGTACAGCTAGCGGTACCTTGCAGTGCCTGCTGCTGCACGGTAACGGTTATTTCAGGATCGGATAGTTGGCGAGTAGGTTGCCGAGTTTGTCAAACAGAAAGCGTGCCCGTCTTGTCGTGACCGGGGTGGAGGTTCCCTTGAAAAAGCCGATACCGATATCCTTGTCGAAAGTCAGTGTCAGTCGATCCACGTACAGGCCGTTTTGCCGGAGTTGCTCGAACTGGTGCAGCGCTCTTTCGTTTCCACGGTTCATGTCCTTGAAATCGAGCCATTTCGTGGCGTCCGACATGAGTCCCCGGATGTTGTTCGGCCGGATGCCGGTATTGGCCCATAGCTTGATTTCTTCCAGTGTTCTGTCGGGGGAATACCATTCCAGCAGGTCGGTCCTGACAGTACCGAGCCGTTCGGGGCTGGCGTAATATGATGTGTCGGACCAATCGGGCTGTTCAGCGGTCTTGTACAATGAATTGATGAATTCGGGGCTGGTGTCTTCCGTATATTCTTCCGGTTTGATAGGATCGGGAAAATCGGACATGAAAAATTCCTGCCAGATGACCGTGTAAAGCTGCTTCGACGAAGCGACGGGAATGGGGATCTGGAAAGCATTGACGATGCTGTCGAGCTCGCTTTCCGGCTGATGGAGGTACCATGACAGGGTATCGCGGATGCGCTGTTTGCTTTCCTCTGTGAAAAGGTAGAAATCGGGCATGATCCAGGGTTGCAGGAAATAGCGCAGGGCAACCGTTTCGGAGAAGTCCCGTTTGGCGAATTCGATGATTTCCTCGTCGGTGGGGAGGATCAGTTCACCGAGGATGTCGCCCAGAAAACCCCAGTAATAGCGTTTTTTTCTTTCTTTCCCGAACAGATTTTGCCGGTATGACTTGAAGAAACTGGAAATCGTCATTTTTCCCATGATGATTGGTCCTGTCGTGTGGTGATGGATGTCATTGTAATGGTTTTAACGATAGTGCTGTTTAAAGATGACTGGATGCGGCGGCTGGCCCGGTTTGAATTCAATGTGCCGTGGTAAGATGCAGTTTGCGATGGGGCAAACGTTCAGGCAGAGGTGGCAGCCGACACAGCGCTCGTTGATGGTCGGCGTGCGTGTGTAGTCGTCCCAGTCGATGGCCTGATGTCCTCCGTCGTAACAGGAGATGTAACAGCGTCCGCAACCGATGCAGCGTGTCGGGTCAATGTCGGGAATAACCTTGAAGCTGCGGTCGATGTCTTCGGCCGGCATGATATTGGGCAGGGCGCGTCCGATGAGGTCGGACAGTTTGTCGATGCCTCTTTGTGCCATGAAGTGCGATAGACCGCTAGCCATGTCCTCGACGATGCGATATCCATATTCCATCACGGCGGTGGTGACCTGGATGGTTGAGGAGCCGACTAGCAGAAATTCTAGGACATCCTGCCAGGTGACGATGCCGCCGATGCCGGAGACGGGCACGTCTTTCAGTTCCGGGTGCTGTTTCATCTGAGTGATGAAGCGCAGTGCGATCGGTTTGACAGCAGGGCCGGAATAGCCGGATATCGACGATTTGCCGTTGACGACAGGCATGGCGGTCATACATTCCGGATCGAGGTTCGTGATGGCTTTGATGGTATTGATGGCGGCGATGCCTTTCGCGCCTGCGTTAATGGCCGCGATGGCCGGTTCTTCCATGTGGCCGATATTCGGCGTCATTTTCGCCAGAACGGGCAGATGGGTGGCGCGGCAGACGGTTTCAGTATAGCGTGCGACCAGTTCGGGGCTCTGGCCGACGTCGGATCCCATCGTGGAAGAAGTCATTTGCGGGCAGGAGAAATTGCATTCAATCATGTCCGCGCCGATGTCGGTGACTTTTTGCGCCAGTGTTCGCCATTCCCCGTCGTTGCTACCCATGATGGACGCGATCATGATTTTGTCCGGATAATCACGTTTGAGGCGGCGCATGTTGTCCAGATTGACTTCCAGCGGCTTGTCGGAAATCATTTCCATGTTCTTGAACCCGGTCCAGGGGCCGCCGGGAGTGCCGGTGATGTCGAAGCGGGGGGAACACTCGTCCGGCAGGAAAATGCCGACGGTCTTGTAAGCCACGCCGCCCCATCCGGCATCGAATGCCTTGGCGACCATCTCGTAGTCGCTGCATACGGGGGAGGAGGAGAGGAAAAAGGGATTTTCGCAATGAACACCCAGAAAATCGATGGACAGGTCTTTTTTCAGCGCCATAATAGGTCTTTCAAGCGGTTGGTCTGGAAAGGGGCGGTCGGCATGGTCATCATCCAACAATGGTGTTCAGAATGGCTTTGGCCGTTCTTTTACCGGATGCGATGGCGGCTACAACGGTCAAACCACCGTTGGTTCTGTCGCCTCCGGCAAAAAGGCGCGGGTGTTTTGGCAGGTTGGCCAGATCGTTGGCCTTTTCCTGTCCGACGGCGAGGATGACCTTGTCGGTCGCCAGAGTCATGGTAGATGTTCCGTCCGCGCCGGTAAAGACGATTCCGGTCACTTTGCCGTTTTCGCCGCGGATTTCTTTCGGGAAGAATTCAGTCAGTACGGGGATGCCCATTTTCACGGCTAGCAGGGTTTCATTGATGTTGGCCGAGGCGAAGGCGATGGGACGGCAGTAAACGAGCTTGACGTTAGCTGCCAGCAGAGATGCGGCCGTGGTGGCGCAATCCATCGCAACGTCGCCGTCTCCGATGATGACGATCCGATTGCCTTTTTCGGACGGTTTTTCCAGCCGGGCGGTTTTCAGCCAGTTGAGGGCGTGATGGACGCCTTCAAGCTCTTTTCCCGGCAGATCCAGCGTTTTGGGTTTCATCAGGCCGGTTCCGACGAATACCGCATCGTATCGTTCCAACAGATTGTCGAGATCATGGGAAGTCAGATGGGTGTCGCAAAAAAACTCAATGCCCATTTCCCCGATGAGGGACAGGTCGAAGTCGATGATTTCCGATGGCAGCCTGAAAGGTGGAATGCCGAACGAGAGCATGCCGCCGGGTTGCGCCGTTTCCTCGAATATTGTGACCTTGCAGCCTGCGCGTGCCAGCTCTACCGCACAGGCGAGCGATGCGGGACCGGCGCCGATGCAGGCGACCTTTTTGCCATTAGGTTCGCCCGCCTTGAGAATATGCATGTCAAGACGCCTTTCCTCATCGGTGATGAAACGCTGGAGTTTCGCGATTTTAACAGGTTCGTCCAGCCGCGAGCGGGCGCAGGCACCTTCGCATAGTTCATTGACCGGGCAGATACGGGAGCAGCTGGCACCCAGTGGGTTGTTTTCCCGGATGGTTTCGGCCGCACCCCAGAGGTTCGAAAAACGCAGCGAGCGGATGAAGCGGGCCGGGTCGGTTCCGGCAGGACAGGCTGCGCTGCATGGCGCGTCGAGACAAAGAAGACAACGTGCCGCTTCGGTTGCAGCGGCGCGGGCATCGAACCCTTTTTCCAGTTCCCGGTTTTCCATGACACGGATGGTGCGGCTCATACAGTCTCCTTGTATTGACCTGTTTTCTGCAAGGCATACCGTCAGTATAAGGGAAAGCGCCCCTGTCGTGAGCATGCCTGTTTAATATACAGATGAAAAAAAGGGAAAATGTCTTTTGCAGGCAGAAGGAAGCGCTTTCCGGAGTAGGAAGAACGGTACGGATGGCAAGTGAAAAGCGGAAACGGACCTACGGGAAGTATTGCATGGCATGAAAACGGGAGGATGTGTTGGCAATCTGTCGTGCAAACGGATCTCTGGCGGATATTCGGACAATTGTACCGGAACAGTACAGGGATACCGGCGTGTCCGTCTCCGGTGGAGATCCGCCGCACGGTGGCGAAAAACAGGAGGCTTTGCTCTGTTAGCAGTGATGGTGGATGTTGTATGAGCTATTGAAACTGCCCGCAAAGACGGTGGTCAGAAGGTTCGCATGCCGTTTTTTTGCGTTTCCTCTTTTTCGCGGAAGTCGTCGGCATTGATACCGAGGCGTTTGAGCCGTGCCAGCAGGGTGGTCCGTTTCAACCCCAGTCTCGCCGCCGCACCCGATTTTCCACCGATTTGTCCACCTGTTTCGCGAAGGGCATTGATGATATCGTATCTGTCAGTTTGCGGTATGGTGGAAGAAGGGGCGCAGATTTCGCTGTTTGCATGAACCGTTACCGGGGAAGTTTGGGTTGTGAAATTCTGCAGCGATTCCGGAGAAAGGTTCAGTACGGTACTGTCGCCTGTCAGAATGACTGCCCGTTCCATGACGTTTTCCAGCTCGCGGATATTGCCGGGCCAAGGTAAGCGGGTCATCATGTCCAGTGTCGTTTCAGGAATGGATGTGATATGCCGGTTCATCTGGCGGGCATATTTCCGGACAAAAAATTTCGCGAGCAGGGGAATATCTTCTGCGCGTTCACGGAGCGGCGGGATCGTGATGGGAAAGACGTTCAGCCGATAAAAAAGGTCGCTTCGGAATGTTTTGTCCTCGATTTTGCTAGCAAGATCGCAGTTCGTCGCGGCAATGAAGCGAACATCGACCGGAATGGTCGTAACGCCTCCCAGACGGCGGATTTGGTGCTCCTGAAGGACGCTCAGAAGTTTCGGTTGCAGGTCCAGCGGCATGTCACCGATTTCATCGAGGAACAGCGTGCTTTTGTCGGCCAGTTCGAAATGACCGATCCGGCGGTTGAGTGCACCGGTGAAAGCCCCTTTTTCATGGCCGAACAGCTCGCTTTCCATCAGCTCGGACGGGATGGCTGTGCAGTTCATTTTGATCATTTCACGAATGTTGCGGTCGGAAATGTCGTGAATGGTCTGGGCGACCAGTCCCTTACCGGTACCGGTTTCTCCCTGAAGCAGTACGGTGGCATTGCTGGAAGCGACAATTTCGATTTGCCGCAGAATGGATCGGATGACAGCACTGTTGCCGATCACTTTGTGCGGATACAGCGTGTGGTCAGGTTCCGTCAGTGTATTCGATGGCCTGTTGTGATGAAGAGTTCCGTTTCCATGGGACTGGATGACATTGATCGCCATGGCTAGCCTGCCACTGATCCGGTCCAGAAGTTCCATGATATCGGCAGTGAAATGCGAATGCCGGGTGCTGCCGATGGCTAATGTCCCCAGCAGTTCGCCTGCCGAAATCAGCGGGAGATGAAGCAGCACTTGGAGTCCTTTTTTCACCAGATTGTCGATAAAAGGATATTTACCGGCATGTTCGACCATAGCCTTGCGTTTGAAAAGGATTTTTTCATGATTGCGCAAGGCGGTACCCAGCAGAGTGGCATGCAGTGATTTGCTGTAACAACTGCATGAACGCCGGTTCTGCCGATCGAATGTCACGGAGTAGGCGTTCAGTCTGAAAGGCGAGGATTCAACAGTCTCAAGGCTGATGAAGTCAAGTCCGAAAAAGGCGTGCAGATAGTCGGCCGTTTCCTCGGCGAGGGAAGGGATATCTCTGGTGGCGATAACGGTGTCTGTCAGATCGGCCAGAAAATGAAAATAGTCGTGTTCATGACGATCCACCGTACCGTGGAGACCACCATGATGGAAATCAAATACAGTCATGAGAAGTTCAGCTGCCAGCGAAAATCTGTAGAGAACAGGTTTTGCATAACAGACGATTTTATGTTGCGTCAGGTAATGGTCTGACAAGAATATTCATCGTTTTCGGATAGCTAAAATATGCTTTTTACTACATAAATATATTCTATCATGTGTTTTCATTTTCCGGTATATGGAATAACACGATCTGTCCAGAAATGGGGAGATGGAAGGACGGGACAGAAAAAAGCGGTAATACCGGAGTATTACCGCTTTGCTTTTTCTTGCAGAAACCTGCTATGGAGCCGGCAAAAACATGAT
>CAVKGJ010000139.1:0-32022 GCA_963655605.1 Oscillospiraceae bacterium | reverse complement strand
AAGAGCATCGGTCTCTCCAACTTTGAATCCGGCAGGTTGGAGGAAGTATGTGAGGGGCTGGGTGATGTGGCGCGTTTTCGTTCCTCTCCGACCTGGATAATATCGGCTCGTGTGATTTCGTCCAGATACTTGCCGCGTAAAATAGGCGTCAGGAAGCGCAGGATAACCTTGTCGCTTTCGATGCTTTTCTTGTCAGCTTTTTCCTCAAGCCAGAGCAGGGCAGCCTCGTCCCGTTTCTGGGGGACGATTGTCGGGATGTTCGGCAAAGGAAGCTGATATGGACAACCGTCTCAAAAAACTGACTATCGCCTCAATTGCCGCCATCTCGATCTGCACGCCGTTCGTCGTCAAGTTCGAGGGAGACAAACCGGTTGGTTATGCCGATCCGGTCGGGATCCCGACGGCCGGTGCCGGCCATACCAGGCCGGATGTCGTCATCGGAAAATGGTACGATGATGCCACCCGAAGGAGATGGCTGCAGGATGATCTGTCCGATGCGGCCGCCACCGTCGAGCGATGCGCGCCGGCAACAATCGACATCTATCAGCGTGCCGCTTTCGTTTCGTTTGCCTATAATATCGGCCCCGGAAAAAAAGCGTCAAAGACGGGTTTTGCGTCCTCAAGTCCGGAAAAACACCGACCCATATCAGACGGGCCAGAGCGGGAGACAAAGCCGGATCCTGCAAGGCGCTTTTGTCCTGGACAAAAGCCGGCGGAAAGGTATTGCCCGGGCTGGTTACGCGCCGCAAGGCAGAATACGAACTGTGCATGATGGAGGAAAAAGAAAATGACGGAACAGGAAAGACAGGCATTGCCACAGGAAAAACGGACACGTTGTGAAGTCTGGACGCGGGTGATGGGCTACCACCGGCCGGTGCAGAACTGGAACGAGGGAAAGCAGGAAGAATTTAAAGAACGAAAATGCTTTAAGGAGCCGACCCAGTTATAAGGAAAAACCGAACAACTGAAAAATGGAAAATTTGAAAACCAAATTGATCATCCTGCTTGCCGGTCTTGTGACCGGCATTTTTTTTGGTTGGATCGTCAACGGCTGGCGCCTGTCTGCTGACGAAACAGCCGAGAAACTCTCGGCAGTTCAGGCCAGCGCAGACCATTTTCGTGACATCACGAAAATGATCAATGAAACCGCAACCGAACATGTAAGCAAAACTTACAAGTTGGAAAAAGAAATCGTCGAACTGAAAAGGGAACTGGCCAATGCGAAAAAGAACAATCCTCTGCCTGCTGACTGCAAGCCTGATGCTGGCCGCTTGCGCGTCCTCGCAGAAGCCGTCCATACAGCCCCGTGCCGCCGCTGGACAGTAGCCTCGCTGCCGATTGCAAGGCGTTGCCGGATCCACCGGACGGGGATTATGACGAGCTGACCGACTGGATGGTGGATGTGATCGGGCTTTATGGGGAGTGTGCGGCAAAGCATAAAAGTCCATCGAGCTGATAAGGACATCTTTTGCCATACAGATCGCATCTTCCATGGTATTGCCCTGAGTAATCGCTTCAGGAATATCACGGAAAGTGACAACATATCCACCATTTTTATGGTCAGGTTCAAAATGTGCGGGATATTTCATCTTTTCTCCTTTCAGTTTCAGGGAGGAATCCCCCTGAAGAGGGAGATGGTTTTTATTTCAGGCCAAGTTGGATGTACAGAAAAAACAGTCAGGATTCTTTCTCTGAAGGAGGTTTGTCGTTTATCCGGGGGTGCTGCGAGAGGGTTGAATAGAGTTCCCAGGCGGTCAGGAACAAGGCAGCAATGACCGGGCCAATGACGAATCCGTTCAGGCCAAAGAGAGCCATTCCGCCGATGGTGGAGATGAGGACAAGGTAATCCGGCATTTGCGTATCTTTTCCGACCAGCAGAGGACGCAGAAGATTGTCGATCAGTCCGATAACCAGTACGCCGAAAACCAGAAGAATGATGCCTTTCATAATGGCGCCCGTTGCCAGAAAATAGATGGCGACCGGAACCCAGATGACACCAGAACCTGCCGGAAGCAGCGAGAGAACCGACATGATCGCTCCCCACAGCAGGGCTGCTTCTATACCCAGAAACCAGAAAACAAGGCCGCCCAGTGCTCCCTGCACAATGGCGACAACCAGATTGCCTTTTACGGTGGCGCGGATAACGCCCGTGAATTTTATCAAAAGCAGTGTTTTGTGATGGTTTGCAAGCGGAATGATTTTTCTGATGCGTGCAGCCAGTTCGTTCCCGTCTCTGAGCAGAAAGAAAAGAAGGTAGAGCATGATGCCGAAGCCGATGGCAAAGTCCAGAATGTTCTGCCCGATAACGAAAAGTTTTCCGGCGATATACTGGCTTGCCTGAAGTATGCTGCTGGATATTTTCTGCTGGAATTCTGCCAGAGAGGTGATGCCGGAATGATTCAGCAAATCAATGGCCCATTCCGGCAGTCTGGAAATGATGAATTGAAACGAAGTGTCAAAACTGACACCTTGTGTCAGTATTTTCTGGTACAGGGCCGCGCTTTCCTGGGTAAGTGCAATAATGACGATAATGAGCGGAATGATCACGATCAGCAGACAGACAGAAAGTGTGAGAAGTGCTGCCGTGTTTTTTTTCTTCGGCATTTTCGACAGTAAATAGTCGTTTAACGGCATAAACATGACTGCCAGAATAAATCCCCAGAAAACCGCACCGTAGAAAGGCAGGAGAATCCAGAAAAACGCGATGGTGACAGCGGACAGAAAAAGTACAAATACTTTTCCGTGAGATTCAGGTTGTTTCATAAAAACTATCCGGATCGGGCAGACTGATTGGTCAAAGTGGACAGGTTCGAAATATATGCGACATCATGGCAGAAAAAAGCCATGATGACGATGGACAGATTCATGTACCGGGTTGACAGGAGGGATTATTCCCGTTTGTTTTGACAGCGGTCAATTTGTCGATGGATATACATCGCACACTATTCATGATTTTTTCGATGTTTCGATATCCTGGGGAGAAAAGAATGATATCGAATAAGAAACCCAGAAAAGAAAAGGACAGATCCGGACAGGATGACGCAATAGGTCCGGAAATTGAATTCGAACCGCTTGAAGAAACTTTTCCGGATGAGGAAATATCTTTTTCAGCAATGTTTCTCCGGCTGGAGCGGGACCGTTCGCTGGGACATGATGAGTCCTTTTACTGACCCGCTCCGGCAAGTATCCAGATCAAACGAGCCGTGCGATATGGTGCATCCGGTTACCCGGCAAGAGCATGACCGGTGGTACATCGATCAATGTGAAACAGCCATTTCCCATGCGGGTAATGGCTCTTGCACAGGAAACCAGTATCTGGGATGTCAGTGCAGGGTTGTCGATTTTCATATCGAAAACCAGATGCTGGTTCGATGTACGGCCGGATGCTCCGATTCTTTCCATAAGAACGCCATGTGAATTGTCTGCGACAGCAGCCATTTCTTCCGGCGTTTTCACTTCACGGACTTCCAGTGGATCATGACTGAAGTAGGGATCGGCTGCGAGGTCTTTCCTGATTTGTTCAAACGAGGCATTCTGTTCAGGCAAGACATAAACCAGACGTGAATGACGGCCGCCGCCGATCGGTATTGTGATGGATGTCGCATCTGCGACACCGGGGATGGCGCGGGCAGCGACAGAGTGTCCCATCGAGCGGCCACGTCCGAAATTGGTAAAAGTCGTTCCGACCGGAGCCATAGCCTCGAAAAGTGTCCGCATGACTGAATCCGTACCCGGATCCCATCCGGCAGCGGTAATACACCCGGTATTATTTTGTTTGGCTACTTCGTCAAGGCTTCTGACCAGTTCGGGAATGTCGCTGTGAACGTCGAAACTGTCTACGGTGCGGATTCCTTTTGACAGATAAAAACGGGCATCTTCCGGTACGGAACGTGATGGTCCGCACAATATGACGACATCGGGTTTGCCCTTTTCCGCAATTAACTGATCGACAGAGGCAAAATCCGGAATGCCTCTTCGTTCCAGTGCCTGTGTGCCGAGTGAGGATTTTCTGCGAATCACGCCAAGGCATTCGAAATCGGAAGCGCATGTCAGGCAGTCGATCACGTGCCGTCCGATATTTCCCAAGCCATGGACTGCTGCTTTGATAGTCATGTTCTTTTCCTTTATGAACAGTACAGATAGATATAATTTTTTCGGAATTGGTAACTGATGAGTATAGACACAGTTATATTGTGCTAGCAAGACAAAATCGTTCTCCGCTAGAATATAAAAATTTGTTTGGTCATTTTTCATCCCGGGCAATCAGGATGGCTTTCGTTTTCGTGAATATCCTTGAATGTATTCAGTACAATGACTGTTTACTGATCTTGAATAGTCTGTTTCCGGAAGATTTGTTGTACGCTCCATACCGCGTTTGAAAAGTTCAGGGTGTGCATTGACGGGAATCGTATAATTTTAACTGTCGGGGTTTATTGCTTATGGCGCGTGCGGAATGGGGATCACGTTTGGGTTTTATACTGGCAGCGGCCGGATCGGCTATCGGTCTGGGGGCGATCTGGAAATTTCCGTATGTTGCTGCCCAGAATGGCGGCGGTGCGTTTTTACTGATATTTCTGGTGATAGTCTTTACATTGGGCATATCCCTGATGATTGCGGAAATGTCTGTCGGTGCCTCGGCACGGAAAAGCCCGGTCGGCGCTTACCGGAAACTGGGCGGAAAATGGTGGTCGGTTGTCGGTTACATCGGGGTACTGTGCGGATTTCTCATTCTGTCTTTTTACAGTGTAGTTGGTGGTTGGACAATCGCCTATATTGTCAAATCGGTTGACGGTTCGATTCTGACTTCGGAACCGGCAATCTTGTCCCGGATATTTGATTCGTTTATTGCGGATCCGGTGATGCCGCTCTGGTATCATGCCGTTTTTATGGCGTTGACCGCCGGGGTGATTCTTGCCGGTGTGCAAAAAGGGATTGAGCGCGTCAGCAAGTATCTGATGATAATGCTCTTTCTGCTGATTCTGGTGCTGATTGCCAGAGGGCTTACCCTGCAGGGTGCGCTGGATGGCGTTATCATGTTTTTGCATCCGGATTTCAGCAAGGTGACACCGGCAATGCTTATCGAAGCGATGGGACTGGCTTTTTTCTCGATGTCGATTGGTATGGGATGCATGATTACATACGGGTCCTATGCTTCAGGTGGAACTTCCATTCCCAATTCGGCAGGCAGCGTGATCGGGTTAACCACTCTCGTTTGTTTTCTTTCAGGGTTGATGGTTTTTCCCGCCATTTTCGTATTCGGTTTTGATCCATCAGCCGGACCGGGGCTTACATTCATTACCATGCCTGCGGTTTTTACCCAGATGAGCGGCGGGCAATGGTTTGGCGTTCTTTTCTTTTTCCTGCTTTTTGTCGCCGCACTGACTTCTTCGGTTTCCCTGATGGAAGTGGTCGTGAGCTTTTTTATTGATGAGTTTCATTTTCCGAGAATGACGACGACAGTGGTCATGTCCGTATTGATGTTTGTATTGGGTATCGGAGCGTCTTTGTCATTTGGTATCTGGAAGGATTACACTCTTTTCGGAAAAAATCTGTTCGGGTTGCTGGATTACGTCAGCTCCAACCTGATTATGCCGTTTGGTGGCATTATGGTCGCCATTCTGGTGGGCTGGAAAGCGTGGTCGGCTGTTTCAGCGAGGCTGATGCATTCTGATGGTACATATCCGGCATGGCTGCCGGTTTTCAAGGTTTTTTGCCGTTTCATCGCCCCCGTCCTGATTTTTATGATTCTGCTTCAGAATCTTTGAGAAACAATCAGACCGGAGCAGGGACCAACCGGTATCCGATACCTGCTTCGGTCATGGCAGTCAGTGGCCAAACAACAAGTGGTGTGATCAGGATGGCGATGGAAGCCATTTTCATACCGAACGCTTTGATTTTCTTGCCGAGATATTCCGGCGTTGCCGATCATGGAACCGGCGATAAAAATAGCCATGCGGGCAAAATCAGCATATTGTACAGTCCTGTTCCGATACCGCCAAAGACCATTTCCCCAAGTTGTATCAGGATGAGTGGAACGGCGCCGTCCCAATAGGGATAGGCGGTTTCAGACAGAAACAGAAATGCCCGATCAATCACTTGATCGGGCATTTCTGTTTGAGATAATGATGGGAAAAAAGATGAAATGGTCAATTGGACTTTTCTTTCATGGAGCCGGTTTCATGCAGGCGCTGGTGCCAGGAAAGTGCTTTCTCAAGGACATGCGGCGTCTGCCCTCCTCTCAGGTTTGCTTCTCTGACGTAATCTTTCAGCATATCCTGGTATTCACCCTGAACGCAGTTGTTGATGATGGTCTGTGCACGTTCGCGTGGAGCCAGTCCTCTCAGGTCGGCCAATCCGACTTCCGTAACCAGAATATCGACATCGTGCTCGGTGTGATCAACATGCGGTACCATCGGTACAATACTGGAAATCACTCCCCCTTTTGCAACCGATTTTGTGACAAAAACCGCAGTGTGCGCATTGTGCGTGAAGTCACCCGAACCTCCAATACCGTTCATCATGTGGGTTCCCATGACATGGGTCGAGTTGACATGGCCGTAAATATCGGCTTCAAGCGCTGTATTGATGGTGATGATTCCCAAGCGCTGGATAACTTCGGGATGATTTGAAATCCGTTGCGGACGAATCACGACATGATTCTTGTACCGGTCGAAATTGCCGAAAACCTGGCGGCTTTTCTGGTCGGATAAAGTGATAGCCGTTGCCGATGCAAAATCCATCATGCCGGCATCGATAAGTTCGAAAGTTGAATCCTGCAAAACTTCCGAATACATGGTCAGATGGTTGAAAGGACCTGTCTGGAGACCGGACATGACGGCATTGGCGATGGTACCGATACCGGATTGCAGAGGACGCAAGCTGTGTGTCAGACGACCATGTTTGATTTCGTTTTTGAAAAAATCGATCAGATGACCGGCGATCTGCGCCGTTTCCTCATCAGGCGGCAGGTTCTGGGATGGGGTATCCATTTCATCCGTGATGACAATGGCGACGATTTTTTCCGGTGGAATGGATATGCCGATGCTGCCTATCCGGTCTCTCGGCGACATGATGCCGATCGGTGCTGCATTCGGGAAATGGCTTGCACAATAAATGTCATGTGCGCCTTCCATTTCAAGCGAATAGCTCAGATTGACCTCGACAATGACCTTTTTTGCCTGTGTGGCAAATATTTCGTTGTTCCCTACGGAAGCTGTGGGAATGATTTCACCGGATTCCGTGATGGAAACAGCTTCGATGATGGCAACGTCAACCGGTTTGACCTGTTGTCTGCGCAGTTGCTCTCCTGTTTCAGACAGGTGGTTGTCGACATACATGATTTCGCCGCGATTAATCGCATTGCGCAATGTCCGGTCTGTCTGAAACGGCGAACGTCTGGCCATGACACCTGCATTGGTCAGCGCGCTGTCGACATCATTTCCGAGGGAAGCACCGGTTATCACCGAGATTTTTAGAGGATGGGTGGCAGCTTTTTTAGCTATGGCATGAGGAACGCTTTTAACGCATCCTGCCAGCGTGAAACCGCTCATGCCGACGGTCATTCCGTCCTTGACATGTTCAGCTGCCGCTTCTGCGCTGGTCACCTTGTTTCTCAATCCAGGCAGACGAATACGTTTTTGTAAAACATCAATATTCATGACACCCCGTTCAGATAAAAATTTACCTTGTATAACCCTGATTGCTCAGGACGAAGTTTGTTTTTAAAGCCGGTATCGTTCAAGACTTGCCGTCTTTGGTCAATTTGCAATCCAGCAATAATGACAGTCTGTGCAAAACAGGTATCTGAACTTCTGGCATAGCCAACCGCCAAGCGATATCAATAATTCCAGAAGCTGAAATCGCCGAAGTATATCACCGGATTATCAAAATACATAACATTACGGTAAAAAAATCACTTCCGGCAAGTGATTTTTTTACCGTAATGAATGGTAAAACTGTGTGATTACTTTTCAGGAAGATTTTTTAATCAACAATACGATGTTCAGGAAATAAAAAGATCAACTATTTTGACTATCAGAAAAAAGCATGGAAATGCATATTACGATGAACCGGAAATGGTGCCGGCTGCAGGACTTGAACCCGCCACCCCATGATTACAAATCATGTGCTCTACCAGATGAGCTAAGCCGGCACTGAAAAGCAATTATTTTAACTTATTTTATTCTTGTTAAGGTAGGTTTTTTTACGGGTTTCTCCGCTGGCGTGGTTTCCGTGTCAGATCGGGGCTCGGAAGGTTCGAATCCCATGCCCTGCCCGTTTTCACTTGCATAAATAGCTGCAACGTTTTCCACGGGGATATATATTTCCTGGGAAATACCGTCAAATCTTGCCTTGAACTGGATTGCCGTGTTACTCATGTTCAGTCCGCTGGTTGCCTCATAACTGATATCCAGAACAATCTGGCCATCCCGTACGTACTGTACAGGTACACGTGCAGCGGTGCCGACCTTGACGGCAATATAAGGCGTATATCCGTTATCGGTACACCATTCGTGTATTGCACGAAGCAAATAAGGTTTTGTTGAAATTTCAGTCATAACCGGTCTGACAGGAACTGTTAGCGACGCATAACTTTTTCCGGCGGTGTCAATGCCTCAATATAAGCGGGGCGGGAAAATACCCGTTCTGCATATTTCATCAATGGCGCGGCTGTCCTGGAGAGCTCGATGCCATAATAATCAAGACGCCATAACAGTGGCGCCAATGCGACATCCAGCATCGAAAATTCGTCTCCGAGAACGTACTTGTTTTTCTGGAAAAGAGGAGACAGGGCGGTCAGATATTCCTTGATCTGTATCCGTGCTTTTTCATGATTGGCTGCAGCGTTTTCCGACTTGTCGTTCTCGAGTGTATTGACGTGGACGAAAAGCTCTTTTTCACAATTGAACAGCATGAGCCGTGCCCTCGCACGCATCAGGGGATCAGCCGGCATCAACTGGGGATGCGGGAAGCGTTCGTCGATATATTCGTTGATGATGTTGGATTCGTAAAGGATGAGTTCCCTTTCCACCAGAATGGGAACCTGGCCGTATGGATTCATCGCAGATATTTCTTCCGGCTTGTTGAAGAGGTCGATATCTCTAATTTCGAAATCCATGCCCTTTTCAAAAAGCACAAAACGACAGCGCTGAGAAAAGGGACAGGTTGTTCCAGAATAGAGAACCATCATGATATTGTTCCTTTATTGCAGAAGAAAATAATCAAATTACGGATGCTGCAACCGCATTGTCCGCAGGTTGGTCAAATCGTGAAAATGACCGAATTGACGGCAATACATATCGCCGCACTATTATAAAATAGTGCCATCAGGTTTTAAAGAGGAGTGGTTTTCCGGAACCGGGCTTGCACGGTATGGATTGTCAGACCGGATTATCAATATCGATAAACTTGTGATTGATACCGAATTTCTCTTCGAGGAGGTTACCGAGTGCCTGTACGCCAAACCGTTCGGTTGCGTGATGTCCGCATGCCAGATAGGTTATTCCGTATTCGCGTGCTTCATGAACAGTACGTTCGGAGATTTCGCCGGAAAGATAAACGGATGCACCTGCCTTAACGGCATCCGGCAGCAGATCCTGTGCGGCGCCGCTGCACCACCCGATGGTGTCGATTTTCTGTTCCGGATTGCCGATTACAAGGGGTTTTCTGGCCAGTTTTTCCTCGATCCATTCAGCCAGATCAGATACGGTAGCCAGTTCCGGATCAACGACGGTGCCGAGCCATCCCAGGTCGTTATCGCCGAATCTGCCGACTGCTCTGAAACCAAGCACTTTTGCCAGTTGACTGTTGTTGCCCAGTACAGGGTGGCAGTCGAGAGGCAGATGATATGCGAGCAGATTGATGTTATGGGATAAAAGGCGCTTGATCCGTTTTTGCTTGGGGCCGGTTATGCATGCATTTTCATTTCGCCAGAAATACCCATGGTGAACCAGAATGGTGTCGGCACGGGATTCTATAGCAGCGTCAATGAGTGCCAGGCTGGCAGTGACACCACTGACAATGGATGAAATTCGGGATTGGCCTTCCACTTGCAGTCCATTTGGACAATAATCACGAATAACTGAAATTTTTAATTCGTCTGCCAGAAATTTAATGACTTCGTTTCTGTCTATCGTTTTTTGACTCATTATTCCGTTCATGTTATGCGACGTCTTTGGCTGTTGTTTGCTCAAACTATAACAGTTTGTCTGGCAATCTGGTTTGTTGTTGTGACCCTGAAGCCGGAATGGCTGGGTTTGGGTAGAAAAACCTTTTTGCCCGATACACAGGTTCAGCAAGGTCCTGTCGATATTGTCCCTGCACAGGTTTCCTACCGGGAAGCTGTTTCACGTGCGATGCCGGCAGTTGTCAATATCTATACAACCAAGGAAGTCCGGCAGCCTCAAAGCCCTCTGTTGGATGATCCTTTCCTGAAACGTTTTTTTGGTGAACGGTTCAGTGATACCGAAAAGCAGATGAGCCTGGGGTCGGGGGTTGTTGCCACTCATGATGGTTATATCCTGACGAACAACCACGTGGTGGAAACGGCTGATCAGATCGAAGTGGCATTTGAGGATGGGAGAAAGGCGGCGGCCAGGCTGGTCGGCACGGATCCTGAGACTGATCTGGCCGTGATCAAGATCGATTTGCCGGATTTGCCGGCTATCACATTCGGCAATGTCGAAGAAGCCAAGGTAGGTGATGTCGTGCTGGCGATCGGCAATCCGTTTGGGGTCGGACAAACGGTCACCATGGGGATTATTTCTGCGCTCGGACGCAGTCAGCTGGGCATCAATATTTATGAAAACTTCATCCAGACGGATGCGGCGATCAATCCCGGCAACTCGGGGGGCGCACTGATTGATACGGGCGGGAATCTGCTTGGCATCAATTCCGCCATTTATTCACGCAGTGGCGGGTCGCTGGGCATCGGCTTTGCCATTCCTGTTTCAACGGTCAAGACGGTCATGGATGCGATTATCAGCAAAGGGCAGGTTATCAGAGGCTGGATCGGCGTCGAACCGAGGGATATTACTCCCGAACTGGCGGAAAATCTGGCACTTGGCAAAGAAGAAGGCGTCATTATCGCAGCTGTTCTCAAGAATGGTCCGGCAGACAGGGCGGGGATCCGGCCGGGTGACATTCTGGTCTCTGTCGGCGGGAAAACCGTTTCGAACATGTCCGAGATGTTCAACCTGATTGCCATATTGCAGCCCGACAGCAAAACGAAAATCGTGGTCTTGCGTGAAGGCAGGGAAGTTCCGATAGAAATTACGGTGGGCAAACGACCTTCCAGAAAACGTCTGGAAAGCAGGAGTCAATGAAAAAAGAGGCAGATAAATCTGCCTCTTTTTTCTTCATATACATGGTGATTTCAGTGCGGCAGTTTCCAGGGACGTGGTCCTCCCATCAGGTGAATGTGCATGTGATAGACTTCCTGCTTTCCATCGGGTCCTGTGTTGATGACGACCCTGAAACCACCTTTTGGAGATCCCGTTTCGGTACCGGATACCTCAATTCCCTGTTCACGAGCCAGCCGGGGTATCAATGCCATCATTTCTCCTAACAGGGCGGCATCATCGTCGTTGCAATGCGATAGTGTCGGGATGTGTTTTTTGGGAATGATCAGCAGGTGAACGGGGGCTGCGGGATGGATGTCCCTGAAAACCATGATCCGTTCATTTTCAAAAACGAGATTGGAGGGTACTTCTTTTTTTACGATCTTGCAAAAAATACAATTATCCATTCTTGATTCTCCTGTCCGGTCTGCCTGAAAGTATCAGAGTGTCTGTTTTCGTGACGCTTTTTCTTCAATACCTGAAATTCCCTCACGTCGTGCCAGTTCCTTTAAAACGTCATCCGGTGTCAGATCAAATTGCGCCAGAAGTACCATGGTATGGAACCACAAGTCTGCACACTCATAAACCAGTTTTTCTGCCGGCATATTGTTCCGGATATCCTTGGCTGCCATAACCGTTTCGGTCGCCTCTTCACCGACCTTTTTCATTATAGCGTCGTCGCCCTTGGCGAAAAGGCTGCTGACATAGGATTTCTGCGGATCACCACCGTTTGCCAGCTTTCTGGATTCGATGACGGATGCGATTCTTGCGAGAATATCGTTCATTTATATATTTCCGAAGGATTTTTCAAAACGGGATCGACGGCAACCCATTGGATATTCCCTGCCATATCCTGAGGTTGCTGGTAGAAGCAGGAATGTCTTCCGGTATGGCATGCCAGTCCGGTCTGTTCGACGAGAAACAACAGGGTATCGTTGTCACAGTCAAGGCGGATATCGACGATTTTCTGGATATGTCCAGATTCCTCTCCCTTGTGCCAGAGCCGGTTTCTCGAGCGGCTCCAGTATACGGCTTCTCCACATTGCAGGGTTTTTTCCAGTGCCGCGCGGTTGATCCAGGCCAGCATCAGCACTTTTTTCGTGGATGCGTCTTGTGTAATGACGGGGACGAGTCCCTGCTCGTTCCACCGGATAATGTTCAGCCAGTTCTGGGTATTCATAAGCGTACCGGAATATTTTGGTCGGACATAAATTTTTTGGCTTCCTGTACGGTGTATTCGCCGTAATGGAAGATACTGGCGGCCAGTACTGCATCTGCATGGCCTTTCAGGATGCCGTCGGCAAGATGTTGCAGATTGCCGACGCCACCGGAAGCGATGACAGGAATATTGACAGAATCGGATATGACGCGGGTCAGTTCAAGATCGAATCCGTTTTTGGTTCCATCTCTGTCCATGCTGGTCAGAAGGATTTCTCCAGCTCCCATATTTTCCATTTTCTTCGCCCATGCAACGGCTTCCAGTCCAGTCGGGGTGCGGCCTCCATGCGTGAAAATTTCCCATTTTCCGGGCGAAACCTGTTTTGCGTCGATTGCCACGACAATGCATTGCGATCCGTATCGGGATGATGCATCCGCAACCAGTTGCGGATTGGTCACAGCGGATGTGTTGATGCTGACCTTGTCTGCACCGGCGTTCAAAAGACGTCTGACATCTTCGACGGTACGTACACCACCTCCTACTGTCAGCGGAATGAATACCTGTGAGGAAACGTCTTCAATAATGTTCAGAATAATATCTCGCTGGTCACTGGAAGCGGTTATATCCAGAAAAGTCAGTTCATCGGCACCCTGGTCGTTATAACGACGTGCGATCTCGACAGGATCTCCAGCGTCTCTGAGTTCGACGAAATTGACTCCCTTGACAACCCTGCCGGCTGTTACATCAAGACATGGAATGATTCTTTTGGTCAGCATAGCCTGTTTCCCGTTGGCCTAACGCATGTTACAGTTCGGACAGCTCGTCCGCACGAATCTGGGCTTCCTCGAGATTGAGCGTCCCTTCATATATGGACCGTCCACAGATGACTCCCTCGATTCCCTCATTTTGCACGGCGCAAAGCGCTTCGACGTCTCTCAGGTCATGTACACCGCCTGATGCGATGATCGGTACTTTTACAGCGCGTGCAAGATTGACGGTTGCTTCGATATTGACACCTGCCATCATGCCGTCACGGCCAATATCGGTATAAATAATCGCTTCCACGCCATAACCTTCATATTTTTTTCCCAGTTCGATCACATCGTGACGGGACAATTTGCTCCAGCCGTCTGTTGCCACTTTGCCGCCCTTGGCATCGAGACCGACGATGATCTGGCCTGGAAAGGCGCCGCAGGCATCCTGCAAGAATCCGGGATTTTTGACGGCAGCTGTTCCGACGATGATGTAGGAAAGGCCGTTGTCCAGATAACGCTCGATCGTGTCAAGATCGCGAATACCGCCCCCCAACTGGACAGGAATCTCTTCCAGGCCGTTGTCATCCGCAAAATTCCGTACAACCCGGATAATTTCCTTTACAGCCGCTTCATTGACAGGTTTCCCGGCGAATGCACCGTTCAGATCAACGAGATGGAGTCGTCTGGCGCCCTGTTTTAGCCAGTGCAATGCCATTTCGGCAGGGTCTTCCGAAAATACGGTAGCCTGATCCATGTCGCCCTGTCTCAGGCGGACACAGGAGCCATCTTTCAAATCAATAGCAGGAATAAGCAGCATGATAGAACAATATGGAGAAGTGGTTAAACAAACAGCGAGTGCTTACTGTCATGGGTTCCAGTGAACAAAGTTTTCGTAGAGCCGAAGGCCGGCTGCAGCACTTTTTTCCGGATGGAACTGGGTGGCAAAAATATTTTCATGTGCGATGGCGCTGCAAAAAAGTGTGCCGTATTCAGTATTGCCGACAGTATGTTCCGGATGTATTGGGGCAGCGTAAAAACTGTGAACGAAATAAAAGAAACTTCTGTCATCGATATCCTTCCAGAGTGGATGATGACGGGTCTGGATGACCTGGTTCCATCCCATTTGGGGAACCTTGTATCGCGAACCATCTTTCTGGCGTTGGTCATCCAGCCGGAAGCGTACGACTTTTCCGGGAATGAGCCCGAGTCCTTTCGTATCGCCTTCCTCGCTCCAGTCAAGCAGCATTTGTTCTCCGACACAAACCCCGAAAACGGGTTTTTTCCCGGCGGCCTTGACGAGCGCCTCTTTCAGACCTGATTTTTCGAGAGATGCCATGCAATCAGGCATGGCTCCCTGACCGGGCAAAACAATACGATCCGCTTTTTCAAGATCAGCTATTCTGCCCGAAACGAGGATTTCCATATCAGGAGCGACTGCGTGCAGTGCCTGCGCTACAGAACGCAGATTTCCCATGCCGTAGTCCACAACAACAATTTTCTTCATAGGGATTGAAAGATCAGAGTATGATGAATACTGCTTGTCGGTACCGGTTACAGGATCCCTTTGGTCGACGGAATGGTATCGAATGCTCTTGGGTCAGATTCGGCAGCCATGCGCAGCGCGCGTCCAAAGGCCTTGAACACGGTTTCACATTGATGATGTGCGTTTTCTCCCCGCAAATTGTCAATGTGCAGCGAAATTCTGGCATGATTGACCAGTCCCTGGAAAAATTCCCTTATCAGGTCAAGATCGAAACGGCCAGTTGTCGCACGGGTAAATGGGACATGAAATTCCAGATAGGGACGCCCGGAAAAATCAATGACGACTCGCGAAAGCGATTCGTCCAACGGAACATAGGCATGACCATACCGGCGAATGCCTTTTTTGTCGCCGATAGCCTGAAATAATGCCTGGCCAAGAGCAATGCCGATATCTTCGACCGTGTGATGATCATCGATATGCAGATCCCCCTGTGCCTGTATATCCATGTCGATCAGGCTATGCCGGGCGATTTGATCCAGCATATGATCGAGAAACGGAATACCTGTTGCAAGGTTCTGGCGGCCGGTGCCATCCAGATTGATGGTTACATGGATCTTCGTTTCGCTGGTGTGACGAATGATTTCTGCGGTTCTGGGCGCTGACATGATATGTTTTTGATGATTACTGGATACAGGTACCGAATTGATCTGCAAACTGCTTGTTTTCTTCAGGTGAGCTGACCGTTATGCGCAGACAATTCTGAAGAAGTGCATGCATTTTACCCATATTTTTGATCAAAACCTTACGGGCGAGCAATTTTTCAAAAACTTCGTTTGCATTACGTACCCGGACAAGCAAAAAATTGGCTCGCGATGGGAATACCTCGACTCCGGGCATCTTCGCGAGCGTTTCCGCCAGTTTCTCGCGTTCGGACCGGATAATGGTAGCTTGCCGGTTGAAAACGTCGATGTGATCCATGGCGAATTCGGCCGTTGCTTCCGTCAGGACATTCACGTTATATGGAGGGCGGACCTTGTCGAATTCGGTCAGCAATTCTGCAGTCGCAGTCATATAGCCAAGCCGGATACCGGCCAGTCCCAGTTTCGAGACCGTTCTCATGACAACCAGATTGGGATAAGCTGGAAGTTTCGGCATGAAGCTCGCTTCGGCGAAAGGCTGGTATGCCTCATCGCTGATGACGATCCCCTTGTCGTTCATGGCTTCAATGATTCGGATCACATCTTTTTCATCAAAAAGAGTGCCTGTCGGGTTGTGCGGCTGAGAAAGGTAAACGACCGTCGGCCTGTGTTTTTCTATGGCGGAAAGCATGGCATCCGTATCGAGCGTGAAATCGGCTTTCAATGGCACACCGATGAATTCCATACCTGCGAACTGGGCCGATAGGGCATACATGACGAAACCGGGAACCGGTGCAATGACCTTGGCCGGTTTGTCTTTCATGGCACAGGCCTGTGCAACGAGAGAAATGAGTTCATCAGAACCATTTCCAAGCATGACATCATATCCTTCCGGAATTCCCATGTTCTGGCAGATCTTGGCTTTCAGATTTGTATAGGAAGGAATCGGATAACGGTTCAGTGCCACGTTTGCCAGACGTGTAGCCAGTTCCACCTTCAGGTCTTGTGGCAGTGTATAAGGGTTTTCCATAGCATCCAGTTTCAGGAAGCCTTCGGAATGGGCAACCGCATATGCCGACATGGCCCGGATGTCCGGCCGGATAACCTGATCGATCAAAGACATAAATGTGTACCTGTATTATTGTTTTTCAAATCTCAGACCAGCACTGCGTGCATGCGCCTCAAGCCCTTCGCCGGTTGCCAGTTCCACGGCGATCTCGCCCAGTGATTGCGCTCCTTTGGCACTGACACAGATAAGGCTGGAGCGCTTCTGGAAATCATAGACACCGAGCGGTGAGGAAAAACGGGCGGTTCTCGATGTCGGCAGAACATGATTGGGCCCGGCGCAGTAGTCACCAAGCGCTTCCGAAGTGAATCGTCCCAGGAAAATGGAACCCGCGTGCCGGATCCGCTCTGCCCAGTGTGTGGGATCTTCTGCTGAGATTTCAAGGTGTTCTGGGGCAATCCGGTTGGCGATATCGCATGCCTCTTCCATGTTTTTCACATGAATCATCGCTCCTCTGGAAGACAGGGATTTGGTGATGATGTCTTTGCGAATCATGCCCGGCAGCAAGTTCTGGATGCTGTCATTGACGCGGTCAAGGTAAGCGGCATTCGGCGAGATCAGAATGGATTGGGCCATTTCATCATGTTCTGCCTGCGAAAACAAATCCATCGCAACCCAGTCCGGATTGGTCGATCCATCGCAAATGACCAGGATTTCGGAGGGGCCTGCGATCATATCGATACCGACGGTGCCGAAAACCCGTCGTTTTGCCGCAGCGACATAGGCATTGCCCGGCCCGACAATCTTGTCAACAGACGGAATGGTTTCTGTTCCATAAGCCAAGGCGCCGATGGCCTGTGCGCCACCTACGGCGAATACACGGGTAACACCGGATAAGGCCGCTGCTGCCAGTACCAGTTCGTTTCTCGCACCATCCGGAGTCGGTACTACCATCACGATTTCCGTAACTCCTGCGACATTGGCCGGAATGGCATTCATCAGTACGGAAGACGGATAGGCTGCCTTGCCGCCCGGTACATAAATACCGACGCTGTCTAGCGGCGTTACTTTTTGTCCGAGAGAAGTACCGTCCTTGTCTGCGAAGGAGAAACCGTCACTGCCGCAGGAACGTTTCTGATATTCATGGTATTTCCGGATGCGTTCCGCAGCAGCCTGCAATGCAGAGCGACGTTCGGATGTCAGTGATGCGAGTGCTGCTTCGCAATCGGTTTTCGATATTTCAAGTTCGGAGACCGAACGGACGGACAGGCGATCGAAACGTCGGGTATATTCAAGAACGGCCTTGTCGCCATTGGCTTTGACGTCGGCCAGAACATTGGCGACGACGGTATTGATGGATTCATCTTCTTTTGCCTCGAAGGCCAACACATTGGCCAGCTGGTTTTTGAAATCACTCTGGGTGGTAGCCAGTCTGCGGATTTGTACGGTCATGATTTCACACTCATTCGGTTTATTAATTGGATTCGGAGCTGGTTGAGGCTGCCTTGAAGGCATCCAGTATAGGCTGTAACATCCGACGCTTCAGTTTCAGTGAAGCCTGATTGACAATCAGACGGGATGTTATTTCCTGTATCTGTTCAACTTCCACCAGATTGTTTGCTTTTAATGTATTGCCGGTACTGACCAGATCGACGATGACATCTGAAAGTCCGACAAGCGGCGCCAGTTCCATGGAGCCGTAAAGTTTGATGATATCAACGTGAATGCCCTTTTTGGCGAAATGCTCCCTGGCAGCCTGTACGTATTTGCTGGCGACCCTCAGGCGCGCGCCCTGACGGATAGCCTTTTCATAATCGAAATCTTTTCTGACGGCAACCGAAAGCCGGCATCTGGCGATTTGCAGGTCAATCGGCTGGTACAGGCCGGTACTGCCGTTTTCCTGGAGAACATCTTTTCCTGCAACGCCGAAATCGGCTGCGCCGTACTGGACATATGTCGGCACATCCGTGGCACGGACGATGATCACGCGTACTTGCGGTTTGTTGGTCGGAAGGATCAGTTTGCGGGATGTTTCCGGATCTTCCAGAACCGTAATGCCTGCCGTTTCCAGAAGCGGCATCGTTTCTTCGAAAATACGCCCTTTGGAAAGGGCAAGTATCAGTTCCTGTGATGGTTTTTCTGCTGTCTGACTCATTGTTTGACTCTTATAATGTCGGCTCCAACGGCGGATAATTTCACTTCCATCTGGTCGTATCCACGATCGAGATGGTAGATCCGGTTGACCTGTGTTTCGCCTTGTGCCGCAAGACCGGCAATGACAAGTGATGCGGATGCGCGCAAATCGGTTGCCATGACCGGTGCGCCGACCAGTTTGCCCACTCCCGAGATGAATGCGGTATTTCCTTCTGTCTTGATGCGGGCTCCCAGACGGTTCAGTTCCTGTACATGCATGAATCTGTTTTCAAAAATCGTTTCGATGACATGAGTCGCTTCGGAAGCCAGACAGTTTACCGCCATGAACTGGGCCTGCATGTCGGTTGGAAAGCCGGGGTATTCAGTTGTCCTGAAATTGACTCCTTTGGGACGGTTTTCCATTTTGATACGGATCCAGTCATTGCCAGTCGATATGTCGGCACCCATTTCACGGATTTTGTTCAAGGCCGATTCAAGTATATTATCGCGCGTTTTTGTCAATGTGACATCTCCGCCTGTCGCGGCTACTGCGCAAAGGAACGTTCCCGTCTCGATACGGTCGGGAATAACGTTATGTTGTGCACCGTGTAACCGGTCAACTCCGTGAATGACGAGCCGGTCTGTTCCGATACCATCGATTCGGGCCCCCATCTTGACGAGCAGATTGGCCAGATCGGTCACTTCAGGTTCACGTGCCGCATTTTTGATGACGGTTTCACCTTCAGCGAGAGTGGCAGCCATTAGCAAATTTTCCGTTCCCGTTACAGTAATCATATCGGTCACGATCCGGGTGCCCTTCAGTTTTTTTGCTTTGGCATAGATATAGCCAGCCCTGATTTCGACTTCGGCGCCCAGAGCCCGCAATCCCTTGATATGTTGCTCAACAGGTCGTGAACCAATGGCACATCCCCCCGGAAGGGATACCTTGGCTTCACCGAAACGGGCAACCAGAGGGCACAGAACCAGAATGGCCGCCCTCATCGTCTTGACCAGTTCATAGGGAGCATAGAAATTGTGGACGGCACTTCCGTTCAGAACCATCCGGTTTCCATCTTGTCTGACAGTAACTCCCATTTGCTGCAACAATGTCAGCATTGTCTGGACATCTTTCAGATGGGGAACGTTGGTCAGTTCGATATCGTCTGCTGTCAGCAGGCTCGCGCACAGAATAGGTAATGCGGCGTTTTTTGCACCGGAAATCCTGATTTCACCATAAAGACGGTTGCCACCATTGATAATTAACTTGTCCATTTGGAAGATCTTCAATATTGGTTGGTATATCTAATTTTCTGGCAATCGTTTGCCTTTCGAGCCTTGCGCAAGTGTCAGAATCGCAATTTATATCCTTTTTGCAATAAATGCACGGCAAAAAATGCCAGAACGAAAAAAAAGACACTCACTATACCCAGACTTGTCCAGGGACTGACATCCGAATGACCGAAAAAACCATACCGGAAACCGTCAACAAGATAAAAGAACGGATTGAATTCGGAAATACGTTGCCAGAATGCGGGCAAAGAATGGATGGAATAAAAAACGCCTGCCAGAAAAGTTGCAGGCATAATCAGGAAATTCTGGAAACTGGCCAGTTGATCATATTTGTCTGCCCATATTCCGGCAATGATACCAATGGTTCCCAGAATGGCCGATCCGAGAAAAGCGAAAAACAGGATCCAGAATGGAGAATGAAACGATGGCTGGGCAAACCAGACGGTAACGATGAAAACGCCTGTTGCCACGATCAGCCCGCGAACAACGGATGCCAGCATATACGCCATGTACAACTGCCAGTGCGAAATGGGCGCAAGCAATATGAAAACAAGACTGCCATTGATTTTCGACTGGATCAGGGAAGAAGATGAGTTTGCGAATGAATTTTGCAACAGACTCATCATGACCAGCCCGGGAACGAGAAATGATGTATAGCCAACACCGGGATATATCTGGATGTGATTTTCCAGTGCATGGCCGAATATCAGCAAATAGAGCAATGCTGTAACCACAGGGGCCGTTATGGTTTGTGTCGCGACTTTCATGAAGCGCAACACTTCCTTGTAAAAGAGAGTTTGGAAAGTAGTGGCAAACACGTCAGTTCAGTCGGGTATCCATAATTTGCAAAAAGACATCTTCCAGATCAGGTTGCCGGAATTGAAGGTCGTTGATGACGACATGATGTTTTCTCAGTTCGGAAAGTATCGTTTCAATATCCGTAAAGTGGCTGATCCGCAGCGTCCAGCTTCTGGATGTATGGGCAATTTCACATTGCAAGACCAGTGGTGTGAGCGAATCAGGCAGATCATCGTCATCAAGACGGAGAATCAGTTGTGATTCGGATGCACGATGCAAAAGTGCTTCTGTCGTGTCAAGCGCAACGACATGGCCGTTTTTCAGCATGGCGATCCGGTTGCACCAGTTCTGGGCCTCTTCCAGATAATGTGTCGTCAGCACGATGGTATGTCCTTCCCGGTTGAGCCTTCCTATGAATTGCCATAACGTCTGCCGAAGCTCGACATCAACGCCGGCTGTCGGTTCGTCCAGGACAATAACCGGTGGTTTGTGAACCAGTGCCTGTGCAACAAGTACTCTGCGTTTCATTCCCCCGGACAGCGCACGCATATTGACATCGGCCTTGTCGGTGAGATCAAGGTTTGACATGATTTCATCAATCCAGTCATCGTTTTTTTTCAGACCGAAATAGCCGGATTGAAGGCGTAATGTTTCCCGAACCGTGAAGAAAGGATCGAAAACCAGTTCCTGCGGGACGACACCGAGTTTTTTTCTTGCCATCCTGTAATCGGTAACGACATCGTGGCCGGCGATCCGGATATAGCCGCTATCGGCCCGGACAAGACCGGCCATGATGGATATCAATGTCGTTTTTCCCGCGCCGTTCGGTCCAAGCAGGCCAAAAAATTCGCCTTCTTCCACGCGGAAAGACACATTTTTCAATGCATGAAGGGATCGATAACTCTTATTGATCTGGCAGATATCGATGGCGTTCATTTTGTAAAACGAACAGGCGGCAGTTGTATTGGGCTGGGACCCCCCCGTAAAACCTGAAACCATGGTTTTTCCGGGGGTTTTTGTTGAAATTTTCCGGAAGTTTCTCAGGAAATTGCCAGCAGGTCATTTACACCATAAACTGAAGCAAGACTGACAAGGCTTTCCGGAATATTCCTGAAATGAAGATGCGAATGGTTTTGCAGAGCTGCACGCTGCCAGGCCAGCAGCACTGCAATACTGGCAGAGTCGACCTGAACCAGATTTCCGAGATCGCATTCATGTTCTCCGCGCGCAATCGCCTGAAGTCCTTCTTGGAGAACATGCTTTGCATTGGAAAAGTTGAGTGATGATATGGCGAAAGACATGAATGGATACTTTCTCTTATTTTGTGGAATCGGCAGACTTTCCTGATGCAAGTTGCGTGTTTTTCTGTGCAAGTACCTGAATCAGGCCATCAATACCGGAACGGCTGATTTCACTTGCAAAAGTCCCTTTGTACGTTTCAACAAGCCATACGCCCAGGACATCGACATCATAGATTTTCCAGCCGTCGTCTGTTTTTTCCATCCGGTAGCTGAGCTCAATGGGGTCGCCGCCTCGTGGCTGGATAATTCTGGAATAAACGATAACGTCTGTCGCATCGGGACTCATACGCAGTGGCTTGAATTCAAGACGCTGGTTGTCGATTTTGGAAACTGCGTTCGAGTAGGTGTAAACCAGCAGATCCCGGAATTCCTTGGTCAGCTGTTCTTTTTGTGCCGGAGTCGCCTGACGCCAGTAACGGCCGGCAGCCAGCGATGTCATGCGCTGGAAGTTGACATGAGGGAATATCTTGGTTTCAACCAATGTATAGATTTGTTTCTGATTGCCTTTCTTGATTTCCTTGTTGGCTTTGGCTGCGTCCATGACTTCTTTACTGATACGTTTGACCAAAGTGTCGGGAGCTTCCATGGCGCTGACATTCGCAGCCAAGCCCAACACGCAGAAAGCCGTCAGAAACAGAAACCATTTTTTGAAAATTTTCATTTTTTCCAGAATTGTCAGAAATTGATAATTAATTTGCAGGTACAGCTTCTTCTTTTACGGAAGATTCTGCCGGACTTGCCGTTTTTTTCTTCATGCCCTTGTTAAGCGGAATGGCCGGTTCCGGTTTGATGAAAGGTTCGGATGCAGTAACTTCTTCCCAGTCTCCATCGCCACTGTCGCTGCCATGAACCTGCTTGTAACGGCGTTGCAGGAAAGCGTCGCGTATGAATTCATATTTGTCCAAGGAAGCATCGTCAACCAGCGACGAGGCGTCCAGCAGTGCGGCACGGTAATTGACTGCACGAACAACGATACCTACGTTGCGCAAGCGGATATTGTCAACGTAAGTCCAAGGATCGCCATACCATTCGGCAGGCAGTGCGATCGTGTCACGAAGCGTGGAAGGTCCAAGGATCGGAAGTACGACATAAGGACCGGATTCCATTCCCCATACACCGAGAGTCTGGCCAAAATCGGCACGGTGCTTTGTCAGTTTGAGATCCGAGGCAACATCAATTAGGCCTCCGAGGCCAAAGATGGTATTGACCGTAACGCGGGTGACGTCGGACAGTCCTTTCTGACCTTCACCTTGCAGGAAATTGTTGAATGCCGTCCAGACATCCGCAATATTTCCGAAAAAATTGGTAACCCCTGTCTGAACGATATCCGGTAGAACAGCCTTGTAGGCGGTTGCAACCGGTTTGAAAATGACGTTGTCGAAAGCCTCGTTGACCGAGAACATGACCCGGTTATAGTTCTCGAACGGATCGTTCGGATTGTTGGTTGCACAACCGGTTGTCAGAAGAGCAGCTGCCACCAGGACGGCTGCGGGTTTTGCCAAACGTTTCAGACGACTCATAAGGTTACCTTTATTCTGCAGCTTTATTGTAAATAAACTGACTGATCAGATTTTCCAGAACGATAGCGGATTGCGTCATTTTTATCTGGTCTCCCGCAGCAAGGTCAGCTTCGTCCCCACCCGGTTCAAGACCAACGTACTGCTCACCGAGCAATCCGGATGTCAGGATTTTCGCGCTGCTGTCTTTGGGAAATTTGTAGCGTTCCTGCAACTGAAGCGTAACCAGCGCACGATAATCCTCATTATCGAAAGAAATATCGCCGACCCTTCCAACGACAACGCCGGCACTTTTGACCGGCGCACGTGGTTTCAGGCCTCCGATATTGTCGAAGCGCGAGGAAACCGTATATGTTTTTTCAAACGAAAATGAACTCATGTTTCCGGCCTTGAGGGCAAGAAACATCAGTGCAACGGCGCCGAGCAACACAAAAAGACCGACCCAGATATCCAGTGATTTACGCTGCATGAATATACCTCTGCAATGCATCCGCTCTTTCGATAAGCCAATTATACGGTTGATTTTGGTTTATCCGAAAGGTAAACGGGAAATTAATTAAACATTAGGGCTGTCATGATGAAATCCAGCCACAAAACCAGCAAAGAAGAATAGACAACCGTTCTGGTCGTCGCGCTTGAAACGCCTTCTGGTGTCGGTTTCGATTCATAACCCTGAAACAGGGCCATGAATGTAACAGCGAATCCGAAAACAAGACTCTTGATAACACCGTTTCCGATGTCGTTCCAGATATCGACGCCTTCCTGCATTTGCGACCAGAATGCACCGTCATCCACGCCGATCAGCACGACGCCGACAATGTACCCGCCGATTACGCCAGCCGCACTGAAAAGTATTGCCAGAATTGGCATGGAAATGATCCCGGCCCAGAATCTCGGAGCGAGAATCCGTTTGACAGGATTGACGGCCATCATGTCCATGGCGGCCAGCTGTTCCCCGGCTTTCATCAGGCCGATTTCCGCTGTCAGGGAAGTGCCCGCTCTGCCGGCATAAAGCAATGCCGTGACGACGGGCCCGAGTTCACGGGTCAGGGCCAATGCAACCAATACGCCAAGCGCCTGTTCGGAACCGTACCGGACAAGAATGTAATATCCCTGAAGCCCCAGCACGAAACCGACAAAGAGACCGGATACGCAGATGATGATCAGTGATCTGTTTCCGATAAAGAATATCTGGTCCGTAATCAGACGGGGACGCTTCAGAAGTTGAGGCAGTGCACGTATGAGCGAAAGAAATATACGGGCCGCATAACCGATATCGTCAATAGACTTGCGGGTTTTGTATCCCAGATTGCTGATGAAATTGCTCATGATGCTTTCTCCAGTCCGAGATCCGCCGCAATCGACGCACCCGGATAATGGAACGGTACCGGGCCATCCGTTTCGGCATGGACGAACTGATGGACATACGGATCGGTCGATTCCATCATCTCTGCAGGAGTGCCGTGTGCGACGATCTTCCCTGACGAGATGAAATATACGTAGTCGGCGATGGAAAAGGATTCGGTTACGTCATGGGAAACCAGAACGGACGTCGAATGGAGCGCATCGTTCAGTTTGCGGATCAGATTGGCGGTGACACCCATCGAAATCGGATCCAGACCTGCAAAAGGCTCATCGTAAAATATCAGCTGCGGATCAAGAGCAATAGCGCGTGCCAAGGCAACCCTGCGTGCCATTCCGCCTGAAATCTCGCTGGGCATCAACCCGGCAGCGTTTCGCAGGCCGACAGCATTCAGTTTCATCAAGACGAGATCATGAATCAGTTCTTCCGGCAGATCGGTTTGTTCGCGAAGAGGGAACGCAACGTTTTCGAATACGGAAAGGTCGGTAAACAGGGCTCCATACTGGAACAGCATGCCCATTTTTCGCCTGAGTCTGTATAACGAAGCAGTTTCCAGCGGCCGGATATTTTCACCATCGATGATGACATCACCACTTTTCGGGATCAGTTGTCCACCGATCAGTCGCAGGATGGTGGTTTTGCCGGAACCGGATCCTCCCATGATGGCGACCACTTTCCCCTTTGGAAAAGTCATGTTTATGCCGGAAAGGATTTCGCGATCTCCATATCCAAAAACAAGATCGTGAATTTCAACAATATTGGACACAGTACGAGTTGTGGTTGTAGTTAATTCTCTATTGTAGACTACCATCTGATAATGACAGAAGTCTTTTGCGATTTGCAGTTGTTTTAATTTAACGTGTTACCGGTTTGTAGCGCAACCGTTTCGGTTTGGCTCCCTCTTCGCCCAGTCGTTTGCGTTTGTCCGCTTCATATTCCTGATAGTTTCCTTCGAAAAAGGTAACTTGCGAGTCGCCTTCAAATGCGAGAATATGCGTTGCAATGCGGTCAAGGAACCAGCGGTCGTGGGAAATGACGATCACGCTTCCCGCGAATTCCAGAAGAGCGTCTTCCAGCGCACGCAATGTTTCGACATCAAGGTCATTGGAAGGTTCATCCAGCAACAGGACGTTGCCGCCCTTCATCAGTGTTTTTGCCAGATGAAGACGACCGCGTTCGCCACCGGAAAGATTCCCGACTTTTTTCTGCTGATCGCTTCCCTTGAAATTGAAGCGTCCCAGATAGGCACGTGCATTCATTTCAAAACGGCCGACCGAAATCAGATCCGTTCCCTCGCTGATATCTTCAAATACGGTTTTGTCGTTATCAAGAGCCTCTCTTGACTGATCAACAAGCGACAACCGGACCGTCTTGCCGATCAAGATTTCGCCTTGGTCAGGTCGTTGTTGCCCGGCAATCATTCTGAACAGTGTGGATTTCCCTGCTCCGTTCGGGCCGATGACTCCGACAATCGCCCCGGCCGGAATGATGAAGCTCAGATTGTCAATCAATAGACGGTCGCCGAAACTTTTGCTGACATTGCGGAATTCGATAACATCGTTTCCGAGTCTTTCCGCAACAGGAATGAAAATTTCCTGTGTTTCGTTCCGTTTCTGATATTCATATTCGGACAGTTCATTGAAACGGGCAAGCCGTGCCTTGCTTTTCGCCTGTCTTCCCTTGGGATTCTGTCTGACCCATTCCAGTTCCTTGGCGATGGTTTTCTGACGGGCCGATTCTTTCTGTTCTTCCTGTTTCAGCCGCAGATTTTTCTGGTCGAGCCATGAGCTGTAATTTCCCTTCCATGGAATTCCCTGCCCTCTGTCCAGTTCCAGAATCCATTCTGCAGCGTTATCAAGGAAGTAACGGTCATGCGTAATGGCAACCACTGTTCCCGGAAAACGATGAAGGAACTGTTCCAACCATTCTACAGATTCCGCATCGAGATGGTTGGTCGGTTCATCCAGCAATAACATATCGGGTTTGGATAACAGCAGACGGCACAGGGCAACGCGCCGTTTTTCGCCACCCGACAGTATCTTGATTTTCGCATTCCATGGAGGAAGACGAAGAGCATCGGCAGCCATTTCCATCTGCTGTTCCGTCTTCCCGCCATCTGCCGCGGCAATGATTGCCTCAAGACGGGCCTGCTCTGTTGCCAGAGCGTCGAAATCCGCATCGGGTTCGGCGTAGGCGGCGTAGACCGCGTCCAGTTTTTTTTGGGCGTCGATAATTTCGCCAAGACCGGATTCAACCACTTCCCGTACACTCAGTTCCGGATCGAGCTCGGGTTCCTGGGGCATGTAACCGATCTTGATATCGGGCATCGGTATCGCTTCGCCCTGGATGTCATGATCGATACCGGCCATGATTTTCAGTAATGTCGATTTGCCGGCACCATTCAGGCCGAGCACACCGATCTTTGCGCCCGGAAAGAACGAGAGGGAAATATCCTTGAGGATTTGTCGTTTCGGCGGTACCACTTTGCCAACACGGTTCATCGTGAAAACATATTGAGCCATAGTGATCTGTTCAATTAGCGGAAAAAAGAATGCGGATGGAATTGCAAACCATTAAAAATAGCATGCGCCAAAAACTTGTGCAAATGCATTGCCATGAAAATATGATGATGGCAGATTAGGGTATTTGTTTGCTTTTCGGGCAAGTTTATCCTATCGTTTGATAGGGTTAGGATAAGGGATAGGAGCTGAATTGGCGATAAAACCGGAAAAACATGGCATGGCTGCAATGACGATCGCTGCGATCGGAATCGTCTACGGCGATATAGGAACCAGCCCGTTGTATACAATGAAGGCGGTATTTATCGAAGAGCATGGACTTGCACTGATACCGGAGAATATTGTCGGGATTATTTCACTGATTATCTGGGGGCTGATAATCGTTGTGGGACTCAAATATGTCTACATGATGCTGAAAGCGGATAATCGTGGCGAAGGTGGGATATTGGCACTGGTTGCGCTGGCCCACAACTCATTGCCTGAAAAATCGAAATGGCATATACCTTTGTTGATGATGGGTGTATTCGGTGCGACGCTTTTTTATGGCGACAGCGTTATCACACCCGCCATTTCAGTTCTTTCGGCGACGGAAGGTCTTGAAGTGGCTACCCCGTTTTTCAGACCGTATATTGTACCGATTGCCATTGCCATTCTTGTCGTTTTATATGCCATCCAGTCCACCGGCACGGCCGGAATCGGGAAATGGGTCGGGCCACTGATGATCGTATGGTTTCTGTCGTTGGCAGTGATGGGGATCGTCAATATCATCGAGACACCGCAGATTCTGATGGCGTTGAATCCGCTGAATGCATGGCGATTCATGCACGACAATGCCACAGTTGCGTTCATTGCGCTGGGAGCTATCGTGCTGGCTTTTACCGGAACTGAGGCGCTGTATGCCGATATGGGACATTTTGGTGCCAGTCCGATCAGGCGAGCCTGGTTTATGCTGATTTTCCCGTCGTTGTCGCTGAATTATCTGGGGCAGGGCGGGTTGCTGCTTTCGAATCCCGCTGCCATTTCCAATCCTTTTTTCCAGCAACTTGGCTCGTGGAGCATTTATCCTCTTGTTTTTATTTCGACGATTGCCGTCGTTGTCGCTTCGCAAGCTACCATTTCCGGTGCTTTTTCCATTACACGCCAGGCGATCGGTCTGGGACTGTTGCCCAGGATGAAAATCGTGCATACATCGGCATCTGAAATCGGGCAGGTATATATACCGACAGTCAACTGGCTCCAGATGACCGTCGTTCTGCTTGCCATTGTCAGTTTCAGGTCATCAGACAATCTGGCAGGCGCTTATGGTGTAGCGGTTACCGGTACCATGACCATTACAACCATACTACTCTTTTTTGTCATGCATTATCACTGGAAGCTGAGTTTGTTTGCTTCCTCGCTGGTGGCGTGCTGTTTTTTTGTTATCGATATTTTCCTGTTTTCTTCCAATGTACTCAAAATTGCCAGTGGCGGCTGGTTTCCGCTCGCATTGGGTGTCATGCTGTATATATTGATGCTGACGTGGAGGAGAGGTAGAAGACTGGTCGGAGCCAGCCAGAAAAGACATGCCATACCACTGGATTCTTTCTTGCAATCACTTTTCTTTTCGCCACCACAGCGCGTCAAGGGGACAGCGGTTTTTTTGCGTGGTGAAAACGATGGGGTTCCGCAAGCGCTGTTACATAATCTGTCGCACAATAAAGTGCTCCATGAGAGAGTGTTTTTCCTGACGATACATACACGGGAGGTACCGTGGATTCCCCGCTGGGAGCGGATCCAGATTCACGATCTCGGACATCAGTGTTATCAGATAGATGTCTATTACGGTTTCAAGAACGAACCTGATATCCCCAAAGTACTCGAACTTTGCAGGGAGCATGGTTACAGTTTCGACATGATGTCCACGTCGTTTTTTGTATCGAGGCAAACACTGGTTCCGTCACCGAAGTCGGGAATGGTCAAGTGGCGTGAACATCTCTTTATCTGGATTTCAAGGAATGCACGCAGCGCTGCCGACTATTACCAGATTCCGACGAACAGGGTGATCGAATTGGGAGCCAGGGTGGAGATTTGATCAGAAAGCCGTGCGGACAGGCATTCTGATCATGATCCCTCAGATGAAAAATTCAGGTTCCTTTCTCCGGCTGAAACGTTCGATAAATTTTCCTTTGAATTTCTCGTAGTCGGCTCCTCTGTATTGTCTTGATTCGCTTGGACATGCTGTAATGCAGGCGCCACATGAAATACACAGGTTTTCATCCGTTCTGGTTTCGGTTTCCGTAACGGAAATGGCACCAACAGGACAAATCTGTGCGCACGTCCCACACAGATTGCAATCCTCACCGGAGGAAGGTTTCATGGGGACAGATTTGGCTTCCTTGTATGGAAAATGTCCTTTTACCTCAAACGGAGCGAATTTTTCCGGTGAGAAGAGGGCTGCGAGTTTTTGTGCACATTGTTTCGTGAAGTCTTTAACAAGGGCGAGATCATTCGCATCGGGGCGATCTGTCGCGACTTGCGGAAAGATGGAATGCCTTGCGATGAAAGCGGCTGCACCGATAACAAAAAAACCATTGTTTTCAAGAGTGGTTTTCAGTTCCAGCAATGCATCATCGTATTCGCGATTGCCGTAAACGACAACGGCTATGGCGGGCGTGTTGTTGCCTTTCAGGTGAATCAGACTTCGGGTGCAGTAATCGGGAAGTCTTCCATTATAGACAGGCATGGCAGCGACGGTCAGGTGGTCTGCAGCGATCGGGATGTCGTCGCTGATTGGCTTTAGCAGAAGATTGTGGTCGTTTCGTTTGCCAGACAGTGTCTTGCCGATAGTCTCGATGATTTTTCTCGTTGTGCCTGTTGCGCTGAAATAAACAAGTTCGATTTCACGAAACTGCATTGACATCTCCTTTTTCATGGTTATCGCGGCAATACTTTCAAGTATATATGATCATGATGTCCTGATCTTCTGTTTGAGGAGGCAAGTACCGTTATGCGTTATGCAGGCCTCGAAACGTATCTTTGGAGGCCTGATGCTTGAAATCGTCATGCCGACACGATAATATTTTTACTTCAAATTATTTGAATGCAAACAATATCCGAGATGGATGATTATGATCGCAAAAGAATGAAGTTGATGATGTCATTGACGCAGACATCGAAAGCGTACAAGGCAATGGCCGACAAGCGTGTTTCAGGGTTTGGCCTTTCACAGGCGATGGCGTTGCCTGCACTGATGATCAGCCGTATGGGTAACCATGTTCGCCTCGGTGAAGTGGCCGAACTGCTGGATCTGGCACCATCTTCACTGGTCAGAATCATGGACCAGCTGATTGAGGCGGAGTTGCTGGTGAGGGTTGAGGATGAGAATGACAGGAGAGCCAAAATCCTGACCTTGACGGATAAGGGGCTAGAAAGAGTCGACTTGATCGAGCAAGCTTTTTCGCCATTTCGACGTGAACTGCTCAAAGGTGTCACTGAAGAGGATATTGACGCCTGCCAGAGAGTGCTGGATGCCTTGAGTGTTGCGGTCAGGAAACATGACGGTTTGCAAAGGAACTGAGCAGGATCTGACAGTTCATGGCATGGGCGGCATTCAGGATTGGCCGTTTTTCAGTTGCAGTGCCATTTCATACAGTTTTTTCTTTTTGATCCCGGTGATTCTGGCTGCAAGACTGGCTGCGGAGCTGACCGGAAGTTCTTCAAGCAGGATGGAAAGAACATGCTGTGCCTGGAAATCTTCCGGTGTTGCTGTTGTGGCACTTTCCAGCAGCAGAACGAATTCGCCTTTCTGGCTGTTTGGGTTTTTTTCCAGCCAGGTCAGGCATTCGGACAATGGACACCGGTGGATTTCCTCAAACAGCTTTGTGATTTCACGTGCGATGACGATTTGTCGTGAAGGTTCAAAAATTCCGACAAGCGCTTCGAGTGTTTCTCTGATGCGGTGCGGAGCTTCGTAAATGACGAGAGTTGCATGGATATTTTTCTGTTTTAGAAGGAATTCCCGACGCTGGGAAGCTTTCGTCGGCAGAAATCCGATAAACAGGAATTGATCATCCAAAAGACCGCTGGCAGAAAGGGCCGTGACAGCGGCGGAAGGGCCGGGAACGGGGACGACATCCAGATTCGCGCGACGCACGGCGTCGACAATTTTTGCTCCGGGATCGGATATGGCTGGTGTTCCTGCATCTGATACAAGTGCAATGCGATCGCCTTTTTGCAAGCGTTCTATCAGTTTTTCCGCTGTTTCCCGTTCATTGTGCTGGTGTGCACTGATAAGTTCCTTGTCCAAGCCATAAGCGGAAAGCAGATTTCCGGTAACGCGTGTATCTTCGCAGGCAACCGCATCGGCCATGCCCAAAATATGCAGCGCTCTGAGGCTGATGTCGCCCATGTTACCGATTGGTGTGCCGATCACATATAATGTTGAGTCGGGAATAGTTTGGTGTGACAGTGATTCCATCAGTTTCTGTATCGACACGTATGTCTCCTTCCTGTGATTTGCAATCGGAATTCTGATGGAGAGTATTGTTAAATACAAGAAAATTGTTACAACATGTCAAAACCGGTATTTTTTGATGCCAGGCCGGATAATATTCTGTGAATGATACTGAGAAACCGAATATCGGTTATCAACTGTGCCGTAAAACCCCGTTCTTAAGGAAGAGGAAATAAGGCAAGGATTGCGAAGCGATCCAGACACCCCAAATCCATAGGCCAGGTATAGA
>CAVKGJ010000138.1:0-12476 GCA_963655605.1 Oscillospiraceae bacterium | reverse complement strand
TTCCAGCAGCGGTTTTACCTTTCTGGGTACCGTTGTTCAGGTCAAACCGGTGTTCCAGTTCGAAGGTTGCCTTCATGCCGGAACCGAGGTCTTCCACACCACGGAAGCCCAGACGGTTGTTGACGTTTTCGCCCATTTCGACGTCATGACCGGATTTCTTGATGAAACCGGTATCAACAATACCGTAGATGGTTACATTGGATTGAGCGTGTGCAACGCCGGCAGCGGCGCCCAGCACAGCCAATGCGATAAGAGTTTTTTTCATTTTGCCTTCCCTTTTAAATAGGTCTTTTAAAATCCGGAACAGCTGTTCAGGTCACTCAAACTATTCGGATGAGTGAAAGATACCTTTTGATCAGGATCAATGTCATTGATTTGTCATTTATTTTCAAAAATTCTTCAAAAACTGTCGCAAAAAAGCAAAATATGTTGTATTTGAATCACATAAAAAAACGGCATCCGGTCTTTTCCGCTCTGCGGGCAAAAGATGAAAAAAATCTTTCAACTCCCTGTACCGTAACCTTTTTTTCCAACCGGCACTCTGGCGGGCCCTTCTTCGCAAGGACACCCTTCCGGCACGCCAGAACAGAAAAGGGCCATCCGGAAGATGGCCCTTTGCACATGCGGAGAAAAATCAGAACTTGTGCGTGATACCGACCTGCACACCCGTCACGCTGTCACGGTTGTAACTGGCCGGGTCGCCATTATTGTTCAGGCCTTCTCCACGGTAGAATCCTGCGACCTGTTTGTCATCATAATCGGAATAGGCCACGATACCGTAAACCGATGTCCGTTTGGACAGGTCGTAGGTATAGCCCAGTGCATATTTCTTGACATCCTTATGGCCGCTGTCGTTGTTCGCCCATGCCACGTCCTTGACCCGTCCGTAATTGAAGGAAGCATCCAGCCTGCCGGGTCCTATTTCGTACTGGAGCCCGAGCAGCCAGTTCTGCTGTTTGGAACGGATCGAGACTTCCCCTTCCTTCCATCCCTTGTCGCGTGTCTGTTCGTAGGCCAGTGAAATCCGTGCCGGACCAAACGTATAGGCTGCGGCCAGATTCCAGACATAGGATTTGTTGGAATCGGCCAGACGGCTCCAGTTACCGACCAGGGCCAGCGGGCCATTGTCGTAACCCAGCATGACGGCATAACCGTCATTGTCGGCGCCGGCGTATTTTACGTTGGCCGGCGTCGCTTCAGGCTGGGACTGTCCGGGAACACGGGTAGGATCATAAGCCACACCGGTCACGTTTTTCATGTTTTCGCCCAGCGAATAACTGGCTCCGAGCCGGAAACCGCTCCAGTTCGGGCTGTCATAGCGGATAGTATTGTCGATACGGGCGGAACGCTGGGTACTCAGCAGCATGGAACCGACACCATACTGATAGAAAGGATCAAAGGTTCGCAACGTTTCCGTCGTCAGTTCATTGACACGGCCGAGGCGGACTGCTCCCCAGTTGTCGCCTTTCAACCCGATATTGGCCGCTCCATCCCAGTCTTTTCCTTCCTGCGCCAATGTTCCGTCATTCAGATTGAACCGTCTTTCCAGTTCGAAAGTGGCTTTCTGGCCGGAACCCAGATCTTCCGTCCCGCGAAAACCGATCCGGTTATCAATATTGGAACCCATCCGGGTATCGGAACCGTTTTCCTTGATGAAACCGGTATCCACCACACCGTAAATGACCACATTGGACTGGGCATTCGCTACACCGGCAGCGGCGCCCATGACGGCTAATGCGATGAGAGTTTTTTTCATTTTTTTCCCTTTAAAGAGTCCTGTTAAAAATCCGTCGAAGCCTTTGACTCGGACATCCGGATAAACACAAGGTAAATAACTCCCGACAAGCGGCTTTTTACAAAAATCGACTTTCATGCACTTTCATCCGGTAATTGGCATGAAAATTCATCATTTGTTGTATTTTTGTTACAAAAAAGTTGCTTCTCATCAAAAAACAGATAACAGACCGGCTTTTAATACGCACAATATCGTCAGTTGAACATTTCAGATTCCATTTCCGGAAACGGAAAACGATATTCATTGCCGGGCAGGAAAACACGATATTTCCTGTTCCGGAAGTGGAATGCATCGTTCATCCGCTGAATAACCGAACTTTTCATTTTGTCAAATGGCCAGTCGTGAAGAATTGCAGTTGTTACGCGAGGCGCGTGCGGGAAACGCGCAATCCCAATGCGCGTTGGGCAAGCTGTATCTTTTCGGCAGCAAAAGTCTGCCGCAAAGCCTGACGACGGCACTGCACTGGCTGAGCCGTGCAGCCATTCAGGAAAATACGGATGCCAAACTGCTGATCGGCAACCACATACCGTACGAAGTGGCGAAAACCTATTCCGACAGGGAAGCGATCGAAAGCTGGTACCGGGAAGCGTTAGGACACGGAAACGGTCAGGCGGATCTCGTTCTGGCAAAACTGATCCTGTCCTCACCAACAGCCATCGGTGAAAAAAGGCGTTCCGAAGCCATCGGTATCCTTGAGGCGATCGTCGATCGCGACATCCCCGAAGCACAATGGCTGCTGGCCGAACTGGTCAAGAATTCGCCGGATTACACGCCTGCGGGAAACAGCGCCCTGAAATGGACTGCACGCGCCGCCGATGCTGGTGTTCTCCAAGCACAGATCGCCCTGACAGAACATGCCTGGGAAAAAGCCGATGACGACGCCTTTCTTCAACTTGCCATGCCTGTTGCACACTCCCTGATGCAAGGTCCGTCACAACAACAGGAAGCCTCCGTGCCGGATGAGCGGTCTGCACGCCTGTTGCTGCGTTGCGGCCAGATCCTGCTCAGAAAAAAGAATGGTCATGCCGAAGAAATCCAGCACATGTGGGAAACGGCCGCCCGGCACGGGAATACCGAAGCCGCATTTCTGCTGGGATTGTGGCATGCACGGATGGACGAATATGGTAGACGGACTTCCACCGGCGCCAGTTCGACCAGCTTCAAGAAGGCCATCCGCTGGCTGACCCAGGCCGGAGAGCAGGGACTGGCCAGGGCATGGTATGCGTTATCGCTGATTTACCAGAAAGCGGAATTTTCACAGCGAAACATGGAGGATGCCCGGCGTTATCTTGAAATCGCGGCGAATCTGGGACATGCGAAAGCGCAATATGAACGGGGTCTACACGCATGGAGAAACAGGCGGGAAGACGAGTCCAACGACATCCAGGCGGTTTACTGGCTCCAGAAAGCCGTCGGCAACGGCGAGACAGAGGCGGCACTGATACTGAACAAAATCGCGGACAGGGCCTCACCGGCTTCATGGGCCGAGGCGGCTCTGCCGTATCTGACACGTGAAACCGTCAGCAGCCATCCGTTTCTGGCGGCACGGATCGAACTGGCCGCGGTTTTCGGCCTTTCCCGCCCGGAAGCGCTGCTTCTTGATATCCATTCAGCCGACAAGGGGCACTGCCTGCTGGTCGATATCCGTGAATACTACCGGCGCAGCAAACGCAGGCTGATACTGATCCAGACCGGCAGGGAACGCCAGACCCTGTCCAGAATCGCCCGCCTTTTCGAAAAAGTGGATTGCGGTCCGACCGGACCGGAAGGCAATTACAGGCAACGCCAGTACCGGCTCAAAACACTGTTGCCTGCCGGAATCATGGAAAAAACGGATATGGATACTGTTTCCTGAAGACGTTCTCCGCCTTTCCATTGCAGGATCATGCAGGATTCCCGCCTGCTTCCAGCATACGCCCGACATACCGGGCAATCAGATCGATTTCCAGATTCACTTCCGACCCCGCCTCAAGACGTTTGAGCGTCGTCACCTCGATTGTATGCGGAATCAGATTGACCGAAAAAAGGCACCCTGTCTCCGTATCCTCTACCCTGTTGACCGTCAGCGACACACCATCGACGGCAACTGAGCCTTTATAAGCCAGAAATTTTCCGAGATCTGCAGGCGCTTCCACAACCAGTTCCCACGATTCGGCCACAGGACTGAAGCGGCGCACGATACCGATCCCGTCCACATGTCCGGAAACAAGATGTCCTCCCAGCATATCGCCCAGCGCCAGCGCTTTTTCAAGATTGACTTCCTGTACCCGGTCCAGACCCACTGTCCTGTCCAGGCTTTCACGGGAAACATCGACTTTGAAACCGTTATCCGTTTTTTCGACAACCGTCATGCATGCGCCGTTGACTGCGATCGAATCGCCTGTCCTGATTTTATCCATCGGCAAATTGCCGGCATCGATTTCAAGACGGACTCCGGCATTCCCGTCCTGCCCCTGCCGGGTGACCGACCTGATTCTTCCAACCGCTTCCACAATTCCTGTAAACACGCCTGTCTCCCTAGTCTGTCAGTCTGGCCAGGATCCTCAAATCATGGCCGACCGGCACGATTTCATGGAAATCACACGCAATCCTGTCGGCCAGCCTGTCGATCTGGTTCAGGCTGAGCATATTCCTGCCGCTGCCCAGAAAACACGGCGCCAGATATATCAGCATTTCATCGACAAATCCGGCCTGAACCAGCGCGCCATTCAACGTCGCTCCCGCCTCGACATGTATTTCATTGATTTCCTTTTCCGCCAGCGTTTTCATCATTTCCGCCAGATCCACCCTCCCCGTATCGTTAATGGCGGAAAAGACCTGAACCCCCTTTTGTTTCATGGCATCTATTTTGACCGGCGATGCATTGGCGGAAAAAATCCAGGTCTCGCCATTCCGGAGAACCCGCGCATCCAGCGGGGTTTTCAGCTGGCTGTCCACCACGATACGCACCGGTTGCCTGACTACATCCGGCAACCGTACATCCAGTCTCGGATCGTCTTTCATAACGGTTCCGATACCGGTCATGACGGCATCGGCCCTCATCCGCCAGCGATGTCCGTCCTCTCGGGCCGCTTCAGACGTAATCCACTGGCTTTCGCCACTGGACAAGGCGATCTTGCCATCCAGACTGGCCGCCACCTTCATTCTGACCCATGGTCTTCCACGTTCAATACGGGAAAGGAAACCCCGGTTCATCTCCCTGGCTTCCCTGGTCATCACACCACGGATGACACGGATTCCGGCCGCCCCGAGTTTTTCAAATCCTTTCCCCGCGACCAGTGGATTGGGATCCTCCAGCGCTGCCACGACGCAGGACACCCCTGCTCCGATCAAGGCGTCCACACAAGGTGGCGTCCGTCCAAAATGGGCACATGGCTCCAGCGTGACATAGACCGTCGCTCCCCGGCAGTTCTCCCCACGACTGGCCGCATCATTCAATGCCTCGATTTCAGCATGATTCTTCCCTGCCGGCTGGGTGAATCCTTCACCAAGGATCTGTCCGTTCCTGACGATCACGCAACCGACTTTCGGATTCGGAGAAGTCAGTACAGAACAGTTTCTGGCCAGTTCCAGCGCACGTTTCATGAAAAATTCATGGCCTGTCAAAGACGAAAGGCTGGCGACATTGCTTGATTCAGTCATGCTTTTTACCCATGTACATTGTTCATCAAAATCCGGAACAGCATTTTAACCGGTAAAAAAAGCCACCTGAAAAACGGTGGCTTTTTATCTCCGGAAGACGTTTCTCAATGCTGGTAAACGGGGAAGGCCGTCGTCAGTTTTTTGACCTCCGCACGAACCCGTTCAATGGTTGCCGGATCTTCCGGATTTTCAATGACATCCGCCAGCAGATTGCCTACCATCGCGGATTCTGTTTCCCGGAAACCGCGCGTCGTCATCGCAGGACTGCCCAGACGGATACCGGACGTCACAAACGGTGTTTGCGGATCGTTCGGAATCGCATTCTTGTTGCAGGTAATGTGGCCGCTGTTCAGAATCGTTTCCGCCTGACGGCCGGTAATATTCTTGCTTTGCAGATCAACCAGCATGACATGGGATTCCGTACGTCCGGAAATGATGCGGAAACCACGATCAATCAGCGTTTTCGACAAGACACTGGCATTTTTGATGACCTGTTCCTGATATGTCCTAAATTCCGGCTGCAACGCTTCCTTGAAAGCGACCGCTTTCGCCGCGATGACATGCATCAGCGGACCGCCCTGCAATCCCGGGAAAACAGCGGAATTGATCTTGCGTTCGAATTCCTGTTTCATCAGGATAAAGCCTCCCCGCGGCCCGCGTAGTGATTTATGCGTCGTGGACGTCACGAAATCGGCATACGGTACCGGACTTGGATAGACACCGGCCGCGATCAGGCCGGCATAATGGGCCATGTCCACCATGAAATAGGCACCGACATCCTTGGCAACCCTGGCAAAACGTTCGAAATCGATACGCAGTGAATAGGCCGACGCACCGGCAATGATCAGCTTCGGCTTGTGTTCGTGAGCCAGTTGCTCCATCTTGTCATAGTCGATTTCCTCTTTTTCGTTCAGCCCGTAGGAAACGACATTGAACCATTTACCCGACATATTCAGCGCCATGCCATGAGTCAGATGCCCGCCTTCCGCCAGCGACATTCCCATAATGGTATCGCCCGGCTGCAACATGGCCAGGAAAATCGCCTGATTGGCCTGCGAACCGGAATTGGGCTGGACATTGGCTGCCTCCGCGCCATACAGTTTCTTGACGCGATCCAGCGCCAGCTGTTCGGCAATATCGACATATTCGCAACCGCCATAATAACGCCTGCCGGGATAACCTTCCGCATACTTGTTCGTCAGCTGGGAACCTTGCGCCTGCATCACTGCCGGCGAGCAATAGTTTTCGGAAGCGATCAGTTCAATATGATCTTCCTGACGGGTATTCTCACGCAAAATAGCGTCCCATAACTCCGGATCGACCTGAGCAAGGGTATGGTCTTTAGCAAACATGTCCTACTCCAATGATAGAAAGTGCACTTCTCGGCAATACAGGAAAAATGGTTCTGAAAATGTCAGGCCCCGAACGATAGCCTTTTCTGCAAGGGAATGACAGAAGGGCCGTATTAACAAACCGGTAAAAATAGGAGAGGATTTTACAGGAGCAGCCCTGTTTCGACAAGGCAACCGTACATGACGACTCATTTAACCCCTTGATTTTTTGACATCCTCCCCCGCCAGAAAGCGGAAAATTCCTGCTGAGTCAGCGCAGTCGTGCCCTGATCTCTTCGGTGGGTTCCGGCTGCTGACGAGCTTGCTGCATTGTTCACTTCTCAGGCTAACCGGACGTATTCCGCCCTTAAGATATTTATCGCGCCAACCGAGTCGGCGTTTTCCTCAGATTCACATGTTACGCACCGGAATCCGGCTCGTGTCTGGCGGTTCTCTGTCGATACGCTGCTGCATGCAGGACATGTCCGACTTGTGTTCTGCGGGGGTACTGCCACGAATTTCGGAAAGTCCGCTCTTTGGCATCAGCTCGTATCGGAAGGTTTTTCTGATTTGCATGATATATCGGATGTCTCACCTCTCTTGATTCCATACCGCCCCTATGACCATGCAAAAACGCCCTCTTCGGGACGGCTTTGCCCTCCGCCCCTTATTTTTCGTTTTACGGAGCATTACCGATAAACGGTTCGAAGTGGCTTACTTCAGATGGTCCGCGTATAATCCACCGGACTATTTCAACATGCTCATAACATACAGGAAAAAAATCATGCCAACCATTAATATCCAGCTTTTCGAAGGCCGTACCGTCGAACAGAAACGCGAACTGGCAAAAGCCATTACAGAAGCAACTTGCAAAACGCTGAAATGCGACCCAAGCGCTGTCGATATCATCATGTATGATGTCAAGAAAGAAAACTGGGCCACTGCCGGAAAACTCTGGAGCGACTGATCCGGCAGGAAGATCAGCCGTCCGGAACGGCATGACAATGCCGGCATGGCCCGGGCGGATGAATCCATGATCTGTCCCGGCAATGCCATTTTTCCTTCAGGCCGCATCATGTCGCATTCCGCAAAACGCGATATTCCGTTAATGAAACTCAATAGGCAGTTTCCCTTTTTGTTACAAAGTTTTTCATGATCTGAATTTCCGCTGCAAATGGCAGATAATGGAAATGACCTTGGTCTACATGGACCTTTTTCCATTCATCATATGGGCAAGGGAATTGTCATGAAACGTTCCATCATCATTCTGTTTTCCGCTTGTGCACTGTGCATGGTTTCAGGAAATGCCCTGGCAGACAGGCCACCACCCGGCGGCGGGCACAGGCCTCCACCGCACCGTCCTTCTCCGCCACGCCATCACCATTCACACACATCGGTAGGCATTTCGTTCGGCGCTCCCCTATGGACCTATCCGGCCTATTCACCCTATTACCCGTATTATCCATATGGCCCGTACTATCCGTACCCGCCGCAGACGATTGTCATCCAGTCGACACCGACACAATATATTGAAAAAGATGAAGGAGAATCCGCGGAACATTACTGGTATTACTGTCCGGATCCGAAAGGGTATTACCCTTACGTTCCGAAATGCAATGCCGCCTGGCAAAAGGTCACCCCTTTCCCGCAGGAAACCCGGTAATCATTACCGAAACAAACCTCAAACGCAATCAGACGGAGCAGAAAATGTCATTCAATCCAAAATATGCCATATTGTTGCTGCCTCTTGCACTGGCCGCCTGTTCATCAATGCCTTCCGGACCGAATGTCATGGTTCTTCCCGGCAATGGAAAATCGCTGGAACAGTTCCAGGCAGACGATTTCTTCTGCCGCCAGTACGCATCCATGCAAATCGGAGCCAATGCCAATGAAGCAGCTGTCAGCAGCGGTGTCAAAACTGCCGCTTTGGGAACGGCGCTGGGTGCAGCCTCAGGGGCATTGATCGACGGAGGCCACGGCGCCACAGTCGGCGCCGGTGCAGGACTGCTGATCGGCGGCGTCGCCGGAGCCGGTGCGAGCAGTACAACCGGCTACGAGGCGCAAATCCGTTATGACAACGCCTATCAGCAATGCATGTACGCAAAAGGAAACAGCATTCCTGTCACCACCAACTATTCCCGGGCAGAAAACCACGGAAATCCGTCCCGGCAGAACAATTACGGTCCTCCGCCCGATACGACCTCTCCGCCTCCGGCCAAATATGTCGTTCCGGGAAAATAGGGCGTTTTCAGGGCAATCCCTCCGGAACCCACCCTGAAGGTGGTCAGTTTCAGCTCAGCCTTGCATCAACGGATATTTCCGCATTAAGCAATCTGGAAACAGGACAGTTTTCCCTGGCCTGTTTCACCGCTGTTTCATATGCGCTCATATCTCCGTCCGGAATACGGGCAGCCACATCAAGGTGAATCCGGGTGATGAAGAATCCCTTTTCTGTTTTTTCCATGGTCAATGTAGCCGTCGTCCTTATCTCATCGGGCGTCACTCCCGCAGCGCCGAGCCGTCCGGACAGATCCATTGTGAAACAGCCTGCATGGGCCGCCGCAATCAGTTCTTCCGGATTGGTTCCGCTACCGTCCCTGAAACGTGCAGAAAACGAATAGGGTGTTCCAGACAAGGTTTTGCTTTCCGTTGAAAGCGCTCCTTTTCCATCCTTCAGTCCTCCGGACCAGACAGCAGTACCTGTACGATTCATATTTTCTCCCGAGCTCACAACAAAACATCCAGACTGTTTCAGACACGGCAAATACCATTCCAGAAAATCATATGCAAAACGACCGGCCGGTTATTGATCTTCAGCAGAGCGTAGCTATTTAATCCATTAATACCCGTTCATTTGTACAAGTGCCGAAGAACTATTGTTATACTAGTTGTAAAGTCATCCATCCTTTTAATCTCACATTACAGCCGCTTATGTCCAATCAAAATTCCGATAACGATAAAGAAAGCGCCTCCATGCTCAGCGCACTTGACGATTTTCTGAACCACAAGGAAACATCGCCCAAGCTGTCCAACCAGCAACTCGATGCGCTGGAACATTATCTGGATTCACATGCCGCCCAGAACGCCATGCATATGGAAGTACTGGACGGTTTTCTTTGTGCGCTTATTACCAGCCCCGTTCCTGTCAGTGCCGAGGAATATCTTCCTGTTATTTTCGGCGGGAAAATGCCGGAGTTCAAAAGTCAGGAGGAATCCGACCAGATCATGGGCGCGCTCGCCCAGCACTGGGAACATATCGATTCCGTCCTGAAACGCAATGATGAATATTATCCTTTCCTTTATGCTGATCCGGACGGAAAATGCAGTGCCAATGAATGGGCATACGGATTCATTCTCGGAATGGACATGCGTCGCGACAGCTGGAAAGAAATGGTTGAAACCAGCAAGCAGGAAGGTTTGTTGACTCCTGTACTGACCCTCTATTCCGAATATATCCCCGAAATATCAGGATGCCAGCAGATTCCTGCCGACGAACGGGAAGAACTGGTTACAAAAATGATTTCCAATCTTCCCCGAATCTATGAGCATTTCGAGGAAGAACGGGAAAAGAACAAAAGTTCGTCATCTCTGCACTGAAAAACAGAAAATGGCTGATGTTTTACATCAGCCATCCCGAAACAACGCTACAATCAGGCCACCAGAAAAAATATCGCCCAGCATTCGGTAAACACCAGCCCGAAAAGCCAGGCTACCAGCTGTTTCCAGTAATTCTCACGCCAGAACGGATTGTCGGTTTTCCTGTCCTTATACCAGTAGAAAAACCGCATGGCGCTCCCCCACGCCAGCAATGCGACCAACGCCATATTCGTAGGCGCGAAAGCTTCCAGTTTCTGTTGCGTTTCCATGCTGAAAGGCTGATTGTTCAAATACCACGCGAATGAAAACCCGACAGCCAGAAAAACGACATTCAGAATAACCAAACGCCAGTAGGACAGATATTTCCGGATCGGCTCAATGCGTGCTCCAAGACGTTTGACAGGTCCCGGTCTGTTCTTCTGCGCCTCTTCATAACTGATACCACCCCTTCTTAGTTCCCGACATTTGGGACAATATCGTGCCCGTGGATTGCCCATAAAAGATTTTCCACAATCCAGACAAACTCTTTCTTGCGCCTGTTTAACCATACCACTCTCGTCAGTTGAACCGTGAAACCGCAAGCAACTCTCCGGGAAACGAACCATACCGGAAAGAAACAGCAGTTAAAATTCCGATTATACTTTGAAATACTCCTTTTCACCGGCGAAGAAAAAACGGCAGGTTCGACCGTACTGTAAAAATGGTTTAATGTCGAGCTATGATGAAAATCCTGCCGGAATGGCAGGAAACACCATCTCCGGAACAAAAAATATACATGCGATGAATATTTCTTTTACGCCTGTCGGCATCATCCACAGTGAGCATCATAACGCCATCGAAACTCCAGCCCAGCCCGTCTTCGCACAGGACTGCTATGGCACCGTCGAAGTTTTCCCTGCATTCGCAGAAGGTCTGAAAGACATAGAAGGCTTTTCCCATCTTTATCTGATCTATCACCTGCACAACGCAGGCAAACCTGAACTGACGGTCAAACCATTCCTTCAGGACGTCGAACACGGCATTTTTGCAACACGCACGCCCTTGCGCCCCAATGCGATTGGCCTGAGTATTGTTGAATTGCTGGAAGTCGAGAAAAACATACTGCACATCCGGGGAGTCGATATACTGGACAAAACCCCGGTTCTGGATATCAAACCCTATGCTGCCCGCTTCGACCATGTTTATGCCACCCGAAGCGGCTGGCTGGATGACGTGGACGAAAAAACTGCCTTTATCCGGGGCAGACGGCAATACAGACCATCACGGCAACATTAATGCAAACACCCGAATACACTGGTCACGATATCGAAAAATACATCTCGGACAGACCCATGTTTTTTTCGTATCACGCCCGACAAAAGGAAATTCCGGCTTGCGCTCCTCTTTCCTGTCACCGGTTCGCTTCCCGATTCATATGAACCATCCACAAAAATCCGGCATGAAACCGGTCCAAAAGGATTTCTGGGAAGACAGCACGAATACAGCTTCCGTTCTCCATCCCTTCTATCCAGTACGGAACGAAACACCCGGAACGGAAAACTTCACGATCCGGCACGATCGTCTGGTTGTGCTGCCCGACAGGGAACATTTCTTTCAGGAACGGCTTGCGGCCCTTTCACATTCAGCATTCCGGAACAGTTTCAGGCTGAAACAAAAAGAATTGCAGTATATTCAGGACAAGGGCCTTGAAACCCTTGTCAGGCACGCACAGGATTTCATCAGTGCCCGGCTGGCACCGGCCCATATCCAGAATGATGGGAAACAGACTCCCATGCGCGGACATCCCGTGTTCATCGCGCAACATGCCACCGGAACCTGCTGCCGCAGTTGCCTTCAGAAATGGCACGGCATAAGACCCAACATCACATTGACACGGCAACAGCAGGATTACGTCATCACCATGATTATGGTCTGGATACAGAAACAGCTGGATCGCTAGCGCAAAATCCGTTTTACTGGGCAATTTGAGCCGAAAGGCCAGGTGCAATGTTCTGGTCTTTTAACCTGAATTCTCGGGTTAACATGACGAGGTAGGAGCCTCTATCCCGAGAACCTCTCCAGAAGGGGCAGACAAGGAGCGGCATTCCCGACCATCAGGTCATATCCCTGTA
>CAVKGJ010000137.1:0-20226 GCA_963655605.1 Oscillospiraceae bacterium | reverse complement strand
TTGGAGAACCGTGCCCCACTTGAGCTCATGGTCATGGTGTTTCCTCCTCCTGTCAGACCTGCACTATTGGCGTTGGCCCACATGCCGTTGCTTCCATAAGCAACCCTGGCTTCGCTAGAATCCACTGAGAAACCATTTCCATTTTGAGTCTTGACGCTAGCACTGCTATCGGTCAGGGTGACTTTGGAGGCTGTGTCCGTTGATGTTCCGCCGCTCAGGGTGGTGGTTTCATCTTTCGTTCCGTTGATGTCCAACCCGGTTCCTGTGCTTGCCTTTACTGCCGCTCTGGTTCCGGACAGGACCATGTTGGCGCTGCCCTCTCCTAGCACTCCTCCCTTCATGACAATGCCATTTTCCGTTCCGATGGCGTTGACGATAACACCTTCGTTGCCACTCCGGTTGTTGACGATGATGTCGTTATAACCACCTTTGTTGTTACCTGCCTTGATGGCGTTGTGGTCGGCGGCTTCCATTACGTTGGATCCACCGCTTCCGGTCGCTCCGATGTAATTGCGTCCATTCTCAGCCTCTGTAACCATACCGTTGCCATTCTGAGCATTTTGGATATAGCTGTCTCCATTCACCATTTTGTTGACACCGTTGCCACTATTCTTGATGAGGTTGTTTCCATCCGTGGCTTCCATGGTGTTGGTTTTTGCAGTGATGGTGTTACTGTTTACAGCATAGACGGTGTTGCTGTCCGTGGCATAGATGGTGTTGTTCTCACCTTCCATCTGGTTGCCTGAGCGACTGATTCCATCTACAGTGGTATAGGCACCATTGGTGATGGTGTTGGTTCCATCTGTCATGCTGTTGGCTTTGCCTTCTGCTACCCTCATGGTGTTGCCTTCAGCTGCGCTGTTGGTGATGGTACTGCCCCCGCTTTTCATCTGGTTGTAGCCACTATCTGCTGTCAGAACGTTGTTGCCGGTCGAGGCTGTCATTTCATTGCCTGTACCCCCCGTCAGGACATTTTTGCCTGCCGTTGCGGCAATTGCATTGTTGCCGGTCGTAGCGGTGATGTTATTGCCCGTTCCACCTGTCATTTCATTGGTGGTTGCCGAGGTAATGACGTTTTTGCCCGTTCCCGTTGCACTGATGGTGTTGGTACCACCGTTTCCAACTGTCATGGTGTTGTTACCAGCTTTCGTTTCGAGGGAAGCAGTTCCGGACGTTATGGTGACGGCTTCGGTATTGTTGGCACTACCGATGTTGGTCGCGGCATGTGTCGCTCCAGCATTGATGTTGGTGACTCCATCAATGTTGTTGGTCGTGCCGCTTATGGTGTTTGTGCCATTTGATGCCTGAATCGTCGCCGCCCCTGACTGGATGGTGACTGCTGCCGTGTTGGCTGCATTGCCGATGTTGGTGGCTGCGGTCGAGGTATTGCTTGCGTTGATGTTGGTGGTTCCTTCAACGTCCAATGTTCCGGTGATGTTGGTGTCACCATTGATGGCATTGGTCGATCCCGATGCTGCCGTGATGGTGTTTCCACTAGCGCTATTGGTAATGAAATTATCACCGCTTTGCAGGGTGTTGGTCGTACCATTAATTACTGTGCCATTGCTTGTGGTCGTGACGGTGGAAGTTCCTACTGTCGTAGTCACGCTTTCCGCTCCGGTTATGTTAACGGTTTTTCCATTGACTGCAGTCGCTCCAGTTGCATTGCCGATAGTGGCACTAGCACCGGCATTGGAGGCTATGGTGGTATCACCTTTCAGCTCGGAGGTCCCCTCGACTGTCAGGTTATTGTTGAATGTTGTATCACCATTGACGGTGACGGAGCTTCCATTGATGGTTGTCCCGCTGCCTGTCGATCCGACTGTGGTCGAGTCTGTTCCTGCCAGGCTGACAGCTCCTCCACCAATGTTGGTGTCTCCGGTACTGTTTGTATTGATGTTGACGTTGGTCGTCCCAGCAGGTGTTCCCGTTCCGACTGCTCCAATGTCCGCATCGCCGCTGGCCGTCAGTTTGCCTTCCACATTGGTATCTTTCAGGTTGGAAGTTCCGGTTACGGTCAGTTCTCCATCTACCTTGGTCTTACCGGTTATGGTATGTCCACTGTTGTCTGTAACGATGCTGCTGCTTCCGGATGCAATGGTGACGGCTCCTGTACCCGCTCCACCGATTGTGGTATTGGCGGCTCCGTTTGCATTGATTTTTGTCGTCCCTTTGATGACGTTTTCGCCATTGCCTGTTGCCTGAATGGTGTTGGTTCCATCTGTCACGGTCAGGGTGTTATTTCCCTTGCTGGTAACAAGGCTGGCATCTCCTGACTGGATGGTAACGGTTCCCGGATTAGTAGTTCCAGCACTGCCAATTGTCGTATCCGCTGTGTCACTCACACCGGCATTGATTGTCGTCTTTCCGGTGATTTCGTTGATTCCAGTGATTTTGTTGTTCGAATTACCACTCGTATTACCGATTTGATTGTTAGTACCACTCAGTGTCGCGTCGCCTTTGGCTTCCAGTTTCTGGACTTCTGCATTTCCACTTGCATCGATTTCGGCGACTGTAGCACCGCCTGCAGCTGTCCGGATGGCCAGGGATGTTCCACCTATCGATCCATCAACTCCGAGTGCTGCTGCACCGCCTGTTGTCTGGACTGTGTGTCCTTGCACGACTCCTGATGCGGTGACGTTCACCGCATCAATATCTTTGACATTCGTGATATTGCCGCTTGTGATATTAACTGTTCCATCGGTCAGGGTTCCGCCCGTGATTTTTCCACCTGCCGTGACATTTCCGTTTGTTGTGGTAATGTTGCCGTCTGTTGTGGTGTAATGTCCTACCGAGGTTATGCCGTCACTTCCCACACTCAATCCCTTGCCGGATACGGTCATATCCGAACTGATGTTTCCTGTCGAAGTAATCGTTCCTGTATTGCTAATGCCCTTGGTCGTGGTCTGGCCTGTAACGTCCAGTTTTCCTTTTACGCTCGCATCACTGGTTACTTCGAGGCTGTTTCCTTTCAGCAATCCGGACGCCGTGATGTCGGTTCCGCCAACCGTTCCATTCGAGGTCAGGCTGTTCACTGTCGTATCTCCCAACGTGCTATTACCAGATACGTTCATGCCGCCTGAACCCGTGATCTGACCCGTCCCGACATCCAAACCTGCACCTTTAATCAAACCGTCCGCGGTCAACGTTCCGTTTACTTGCGTATCACCATTGACGGTGACGCCATTTCCGTTGATGACTGTCGTACCGGTCGCATTGCCGACTGTGGTATCGCCCGTTTCACCCACCGTGGTCGAGTCCGTCCCGGAAACCTTGACATCTGTACCTGTTACATTACCCTCCAGATTACCTGCAAATTTATCAGCAGTAACGGTTCCGGTTGTCTTGATACTGCCAGAGGTATCGATGCTTGACATACCTCCAATCGAGGCATCATTGATACTTCCACCAGTTATCGTGGCATTGTCGATCGTACCTCCATCAATATCCGCCGTCGTCGCCTTAAGGCTAGTTACTGTCGTATTTCCCAGCGTGCTATCACCAGACACGTTCATGCCGCCTGAACCTTCGATCAGACCCGTCCCGGCATTTACTCCCACACCGGTGATCTTGTCGGTTGCATCAATCGTCGTCGCTCCGCTGATCGCTCCGGCATTTATGATGCCTCCATTATTGGCATCAAAACCTGCTTTACCTGTAACCAGTCCTGTCGAGGTCAATGTTCCGTTTACGTTCGTATTGCCAGTGACGTTCACACCAACGGTGCCGCCATTGATGTTAACACCTGTACCACCGTCAGTGCTTGTGATGTCAACACCCTTGCCGCTGACGGTTGTCTTGTTGGCGTTATTGCCGACAAAGGTCTCGCCCTGAGTACCCACCTTGGTCGAGTCCGTCCCGGAAACAATGAGCTCTCCGGTTTTTGAGACGTTACCATTAAATGTATTAGCGGTAACAGTTCCACCGGCTGTGATATTTCCGGTCGTTTCGACAGTACCCTGTCCAATTGTTGTTGTATTGGTACCGTCCGAAACTACGAGCTTCGTAGAAGATCCTGTATTCGGAGTAGAAGACAAGGTATTTATTTCCAGTGTCTTCATGTCACCTCCAGAATCTACTGTAATTCCTGCATGTGCCATACCTCCCACACACAGCGCTGCTCCCACGGCTGTCGCCGCTACCAGTTTCGTCCCGGATTTCACTGCTGTTCGCGCCAGTTCGCTGGCTACGACCAGCATTCCTTTTTTACGATTGAATACTACTTTGTATATTCTGTTCACTTCGCTCTCCCTATAAAACACCATCCGCCAACACTTCCGGCTTCCTGTGTCTGTTAATACTCATTAAATGACTATGGGAGTGCGATTAATTTATTGATTCTTAAGTGTTTTCTATTGCTGGTTATGAAACATGCGATAATTTTTTTCCAAAAATACAGAAAGGAGACGTTGTGCTATTGCGTTGAATTACAAGGGAATGTTACATTTCACTCAGCCGTTTTCGGTGTTATTTAATGAGTATTAGCGGTCGTTACATCTTTGCAACATTTTTGAATCCTGCCATTTTTCCGGAATATCCGGAAAACGCTTCCTGCTGTACGCCTATTATGCAATATTTACATACACTGACCATTTTTCTTTTCAGATCATAGGTTTATCCTTTCTCTTGTCTGCCAGGAATCTGATTACAGTTGCATTTCCCGGCTTTTGTCGGAAAAGCTTCTGTCCCGGTTTTTCTTCTGTCGGTGACAATCGGACAGTGTGAAAAAAGATCCGGAGCAGAGCATTTCGCTGTATCCGGAAACTGCAGGCGATAAAAAACCCCTTCGGCCATACCCGAAGGGTTTTTTCCATACAAACGGACAATTTCAGTCTTTGTTTCGCTTGTCAAATACCAGACGACCATCTTTTTCATCCACCAGGATGGTGTCTTTCGGACCAAACTTGCCCTCAAGTATGTATTTGGAGAACGGATTTTCATCTCTTATAGAAAACTTCTGATACCGTTTCCGATTCAAAAAATATCCGGAATAAAGAAAGGACAATCATGGCTGGCGAAATTTACCGCTCTCCTTATATCAACACACTGCGTGCCACTACTGCCTAGTGGCTTTATCAACCGTGCCGTAAAAGCCCGTCGTTCAGGAAGAAGATATAAGGAACGGATTGCGAAACGATCCTGTGTACCAAAACATCCCTTCTCTTTTCCGTGTCAAACGCTTCACTGGCGGCAGAGCATACCGTGTCGGCCTGTGGAAAGATCATAAGACCTGGTGAGGAAATATGGGATTGGTTCGATACCGTAAAATTCCCCGTTGCGGGAATATTAGCGATGAAAACCAGGCCCTTTTCTCCGGGCAGTCTTGTTGAAGCAGGCCCCCCCACCGAAGAGATCAGCGCATTTGTGTTCTGATTCAGCCGGAATCTCCTGCACTCAGGCAGGGGAGAATGTCAAATATTCCATGCCGTGTATTTTCTGCTGACGCTGGGATGCTGTCATTCCCCTTATCCTGAACTATCTGGTCCGACCGAAAGCGGCCAACACATTCATCTATACGCACTATACCTGACAGATCCGGTCTTTCCGGTGATATTTCATCTGGGAGATACCGGGATGGATTCTGTCCTTCACGCTGATCGGCATTCTGTCGCTTTTGTCATCTGGAAGCTGGCACGGGTCTGGTATGCCTGGCTGCTCACCAGAAGATTTCTGAACCTGAACGGCAACATTCCGATGCTTTATCCGGAAAACTGGATGACTTTGAACATATGTCGCGAAAATCATGTTTCGCACCGGAATCGGGAGAACACTAACAAAAAAAGCATGCCAATGGCATGCTTTTTTCCGTTTTCCGGAATCTGATATTCACTACCCTTCGACCTGAAGATGCTTCGAAGAGGTCATTTTCAGCCGGCGTGCGATATCGTTGCGGCGGAAAACCTTGAACGTCCCCATCGACTTGGCGATCAACGCATCACCGTTCCATATTTCGCCTTCGCAGTAATACATGGTCGTCGAACGGTGAAGCACCTTTCCGCGTGCTACGATATGCTGGCTGATTTTGCCGCCCGGCTGGAAAAAACTCGTTTTCATTTCCACGGTGGCCGCGGACGTCAGTTCCGGCACCAGCGAACGGGCTGCACGGGCCATGCAGGCGTCCAGAAGCGTCATGATGATACCGCCATGCATGACCTGCCAGCTGTTCATGTGTTCCTCACGCAAACGGATACCGACTTCCGCCGTACCATTTTCCATGCTGAGCAATTCAAGACCAAGATCCTTCAGATACGGATTGTCGCTGATCTGTTGTGCCATCATCTGTCCTTCCGGCTATTTGTCCGTATCACCGGTTTCCTGACCGGTTGTTTCTTCTTCAGGATTTTTGACCAGAATCTCGACTCTGGCCTGCTGTTTCAGATATTCCAGATAGGCCGCCAGTTCCTGCTGGGCCATGACGTTCGTCATCTGGCGGTTCATCACTTCACGCAGATTCCTGTCCGTTTTTTCCGGTGTCACAACCCGGGTGATACGATAGATCAGATAACCGTTCGGCGCCATATCGACACCGACATAAGCCGGCAGTTTCGTCACATCGGCTTTCATGATCGGTGCCATATCGGCACGGCCTGCCATCGAAATTTTCTGGCGCGAAACCATGATGGCGGGTGAGAATCCGGACGGAGTACCGCCATCCTTCAATTTCGCCAGTTCGGCTTCTCCTGCTTCTCTGGCAAGCACCATCGCTTTCTCGTTCGTGACCTGCGCAGTCACAGCGGACCGGACCTTCTCGAATGGCACCAACTCGGCCGGATGATGTTTCGCGATACGGGCAGCAACCAGAACCTGCGGAGCGACCTCGACCGCTTCAGTATTGTGTTGTCCCTTGACGGCATCGTCAGAGAAAACCGCCTGCAGGATCTTTTCGTTGGCCAGCATCTGATTCTGCCGGGAAGCTATGGCCGGATCACGTGCCAGATTCGGGAATGTATGGACCGTCAGTTTCAGGGCATCGGCAACCGGCTTCAGACTGTCCGGCTTTTCATAAACCATATTGGAAAACATTTCCGACATTTCAGCGAATTTCCTGCTGGTCTGCTGACGCTTCAGCTCCTGCATCACACTGTCTTTCACCTGTGCCAGCGGTTTGGCGACAGCCGGTTTGATATCGGTCACGGTAATGATGTGATAACCGAAATCCGTCTGTACCAGATCGCTGATATCCCCTTTCTTCATGCTGAAAACGGCATCGTTGAACGGTTTGACCATCTTGCCGCGGGTAAAGTAACCGAGGTCGCCGCCATTTCGTGCCGACCCCGGATCCTGTGAATTGGTTCTGGCCAGTTCGGCAAAGCGTGACGGATCGGCTTTCAGCTGTGCCAGCAGTTCTTCCGCCTTCTTTCTGGCATCCGCCTTTTCCGAATCCGAAGCGGTCTTCGGCACGGCGATCAGGATATGCTGCGCCCGCCGCTCTTCCGGAATCGAGAACCGTTCCCTGTTCTGGGCATAATAGCTTTGCAAATCCGCATCGCTGATTTTCACATGTTTTTCCACGGTCGGCATATCGAGCATGACGAACTCGACATCGGCATGTTCTGGAATGGTGAATTGCGCTTCATGCGCCTTGTAAAACGCTGTGAGTTCATCTTCCGTGACCTTGACCTTGCCGCGATAGGCTGCCGCATCGAACACTTTCCGCTGCACCTCCCGTTCCTGCTCGAAAAGATTCCAGATTCTGGAAACGACGGTTTCCGGTTCGAACGAGGAAAATTCCACCGGTGCCGCGATCTGCTGCATGGCCAGATCCTGGCGCATCAGGGCGAAATGCATATCCGGATTGAGGCCCTGTGCCGCCAGCGCTTCCTTGTAACGGACTTCGTTCAATCTGCCGTCTTCTCCAATCAGGCCGGGAATCTCGCGGATTTTCTGCAAGACAACCTGTTCCGGAACTGTCAGGTTTTCCTTGTTCAGCGTCGCTAGCAGAACCTGCCTCATCACCAGATTCTGCAATACAGTCCACTTGAAGCGCGGCGATTCGATCCACCTGGAATCGAACGGTTGCCCCTGTGCCGCGGCACGCTGGCGAAGCCGTTCAGCCTGTTCGCGCTGTGCATTGTCCCACTCCTGTTGAGTAATCGCTTTTCCGTTGACTTTGGCAACGGCATCTCCGTCACCGAGGCGCTTGTAGCCTTCGACACCGACGAAAATAAAGGAAGGAATGATGAAAACCAGAAGAATGATTTGAGTCAGACGTTTGTGATTGCGTATAAACTCGAGCATGGCGGTTTCTGCCCATTAAGATGTTCGGAATCAATAAAAAAAGGCGAACATAATGTTCGCCTTTTCCAGTTTGTGGCGGAGTGGACGGGACTCGAACCCGCGACCCCCGGCGTGACAGGCCGATATTCTAACCAACTGAACTACCACTCCTAAAACTTTTCCAGTCTGACTGTTTGGTGGGTGCTGAGAGCCTCGAACTCCCGACCTACGCCTTGTAAGGGCGCCGCTCTACCAACTGAGCTAAGCACCCGCTTTCACTTAGCCAGTCAAACCCGACGTTTGTCATGTCGCTAAAAAATGCTAGTTTAAACTATTTTTTGAAAAATTGCCAACAAAAACTCCAACAATTCTTTCAGTCAAACCCGACGTTTTTCAGCAGCGTCGAAAGAAGCGTTAGTTTACAGCATCTTTCAACAATTTGCCAGCCTTGAATTTGGGAACTTTGGCTGACGCGATCCTGATTTCTTCTCCGGTACGCGGATTGCGGCCGGAGCGGGCGGCACGTTCGCCCACACTGAAGGTTCCGAAACCGACCAGTGTCACGTTGCCATCGTTTTTCAGCGTTTCCGTGATTGCATCCATGACCGCATCCAGGGAACGGGCAGCTGCTGCCTTGGAAATATCAGCGGATTTGGCGATATGATCAATAAGTTCTGTCTTGTTCACGCAACACCCCTTACAATTTTGATTAATCATTAATAATTATTTGGGACAAGCCCGAGTTTGCTCATTAGACAAGCACGCCACAGATGTGTCAAGAAAAATAAAATCCAACTCCCGTATGTGAATCCGGCAAAATTTGCCATATATCATCGGCCGGAAAGCTTACCGGATCATATTCAGGTCTTTTACAGATAAAATCGACATAAAAACGAAGAAAAAACGATTTATTTTCTCTTTTATCGAAATCAGGCAAATACCGTCATTCCGGTCTTCCTGTCTTCTGATACGAAAAAATATTTTTTCCGGATGTAGCACCAAAGCAACTATCGGAACAAAAAACATTCAGTTGTCCGGAAATAACGAGATACAAGCCGGAAGAAACCGCACCTTCCTCCCGCCCACGCATTCTCTTGCAGATAAACGGTCACAACAAACTATCCCGGACATACGTCATTCCATCATTGTTTCATGACAATTCCGGATTTCGCGCCAGAAAAGAAAATAAACGATAACGAGTATTTCGCGCCATATCAGTCAGAACCATAATTGTGCAATTCTTCTATGGCAAGACTTGCCGCAGATGTCCGGTTATCCACCATGAGTTTCAGAAATATACTCTCAAGATGCTTGTTGACCGTTCTGGCACTGATACCGAGAATGATGGCAAGTTCCTTGTTTGTCTTTCCCTGACTGATCCAATACAAAACCTCGCCTTCCCTTTCCGTCAAATTGAATCTTCTGCTAAGCAGGCCGGCGGCCTCATTCTCGTTGTTTTTTTTCGTTATGTTGAGTATGTACGAATTACCTTCCGATTCCTCAAGTCTGAGGCTGATTCCCGTACTGACTGACAGGGAATCCCTTTTTCTCGCATTCTTGATCCAGTCCGACAACAGCGAAGGCAATACCGTCGCCATTTCGATTTTGCCTATCCCGGCCGTTTCCAACAGTTTTGTTGCACCGTCAGTACACCATAAAACCGTACCGTCTCCGTTCACGACCATTGTCGACAGTCCACGGCTGTCAAGTATATTGCCTGACTCATTAATCTGTCTCGCACGTAAAATATGTTTTTTTATTCTTGCGCACAATTCGGTAATCCGTATCGGTTTCTGTATATAATCCACAGCCCCGGACTCCAGACTGGCCGTTGCCACTTCACCGGAATCCAGCCCCGTCATGAAAATGACGGGAACATTTTGCATTTTGCTGTTCTCACGCAGTCTTTGATAGCTTTCGAATCCATCCATACCCGGCATAACAGCATCCATCAAAACGAGATCCGGTGTAATCCTGCTGCAAATGGATATTGCCTGTGCGCCGCCCAAGGCAACCAGAACGGAGAATCCCTCACTGCTCAGCGCCTCATTCAGCATGGCCAAAGCATCCGGAGAATCATCCACTACCAGAATGACGGCCGTTTCATTCCTGTCAGACATTGCTTCCCCTTTCTGATTCTGCCGTTTCCACAGTTCCTGCCGACTTTATGTCCAGAAGATCACAAAGTCTTTCAAATTCACAGCGTTCAGCGCGATCATCAAGCATATTCTTTTCTTCCATACTTATGAAACCATCGCCAAAAGCCCTAGCATTGAGATTCTTGATTCCTTGTATATATCCGATCCCCACCAATGAACAATAGTCTCGCCGTATATCGTCTGGCACCGCTATCTTGTTCTCCGTACACAAATCATTCTGTTTTTTCACTCTTTCCGATAAACCGGGATACCTGTCAGCCGGACTGCATGTTTCCGAATACGTGAATTCTATCGGAAGAACACGGGCTATGGCTTCAAACAGTTTCTCCTGTTTGATCGGCTTGATCATATACCCGTTGTGCATTTTTCGTATTCTTTCCGGCACATTTCCCTCTGACACTTCGGCGGAAACCATGATGACCGGTGTATTTATTCCTTCTTCCCGTATCTTTTGCAGCAGATCCCAGCCATTTTTTTCCGGCATGGAAATATCTACCAGAAAAAGATCCGGATTTTGTTTCCGCATCTGCTCTACCGCACTCTGGTAATTCCATGCATGCACGACCTTGAAACCGATCGGTTCGAGTATGCGTGACATCAAGGCGCGATGTTCCTCATTGTCATCTGCCACCAAAACAGTCAAGGAACGTTTTTCCGTTCCGGTATAACCCGTGATTTTTCCGTGATCATACTCGGGAACTTTTTTCAGAGAGGAGCGGTTAAGCCTCAGTTTCAGGATAAACCGGCTTCCACGTCCGTACTCGCTTTGAACGTCCAGCTCTCCGCCCATTATCGTGACAAGGAGATTGGTTATGGTCAGTCCGAGTCCTGTGCCATCAGCATGCATTCTGGTATATTCAAGCCTTCTGAACGGCTCAAAAATACGTTCGAGATCTTCCTTTTTTATACCGATACCTGTATCGGAAACCTCGATGGTGGCAACTTCATTACGATATCGGATACGGAAAACCACTTTACCGCTCGGTGTATACTTTACCGCATTCGAAAGCAGGTTCGTCAGAATCTGCCGAAGTCTTTTCTCGTCCGTATTCACGTATTTGGGCAGGGCATTTTCAACCTTGTATTCGAACTCAAGATTTTTCTTGCCGGCAGCATTGCTGAAATAAGTAACAAGCTGGTCCAGCAAAACAGAAAGATTCGTATCACCGTAAATAAGATTGAGCTTTCTTGCCTCAATTTTTGAAATATCCAGCAACCCCTCGATCAGATCGGCCAGATATTCCCCGCTGCGGCACATAATATCCAGAGCTTTTCGGTGTTTTTCCGGAATATCAGAAGCCTTGTCCAGAATTTCGCTATAACCCAGAATGGTATTGAGCGGCGTTCTCAGTTCATGACTGATACCGGAAAGATATCTGGTTTTCGCCTGATTGGCCTCATCCGCCATTTGTTTCGCATTTTCAAGTAATGCGGCCATCTGTTTTCTTTCGCGGATTTCATGCTCAAGAATGATATTCTGTTTCTGGAACTCATCTCTTGCCCGCCGGCGACTTTCCGACACCAGCAAAAAAAGCATCGAGAAAATGGCCGCAATAATTTCCATCAACATGAAAATCATGAACAGTATCTCGAACAGCACTTCCCTGTCCTGACTGGCAAACAGATCTCCGAATATATGGTAAATGCAAACCAGAATCACGGTGATGATGACCGAAAACAGCAGCATAAATCCCAGAAACTTGATCAGACTGAAGTGGATTCCCCGTTTTATGCTCTCCGGAAGCAAGGCCTCAATCTGGTCTTTGATATTGGCCTTGGGCTTGCAGCTGTCGGAACAGCATGAGTCCAGAGTACAGCACAAGGAACAGATATACTGGTTATAGTATGGACAGAAACTCATGTCCTCCCGTTCAAATTCATTACCGCACGAGGAACAGCGGCAATGTTCCGGCAAATCGCCGGACTGGCGGGCAATGTAATAACGTCCGCGTGTAAGATACGCAATGGCGGGACAGGTGATAAACGTACATACCAGCGCGACGGATACGGAAAATGCTGCAGCCAACTCTCCAAACACGCCAGAATAACAGGCCAACCCGAGTATGGAGGATATGAGCATGGAACCGAAGCCGACAGGATTGATATCATAAAGACGGGCTCGCTTGAATTCTATGCCCTCAGGACTCAGTCCCCATTTTTTATTGACAAGTATATCTGCAGCAAGTGTCCCGCACCATGAAACGGCGAGTATGGAATAAAGACTGAGTACTTCAGAGGACGCCTCATAAATTCCGCAGCTCATCAGTATCCAAGCAATCATCACATTGAAAAATACCCAGGTTATTCTGCCAGGATGTGCATGCGTCAATCTTGAGAAAAAATTGGACCATGCAATCGAACCGGCATAACCGTTGGTGACATTGATTTTGATCTGGGACAGGACAACGAATATTACGGTAAAAATCAGTGCAAGCGTCCCGTTCCCGAGCCCGATTTCCCTGAAGACACGGAAATACATGTAGTTCGGATCTGTGGCCGCAATGGAATTGCCTCCTTCATGCATGATGACGACTCCGAGTATCGCCCCGATCAGTATTTTCATGCCGCCCAGAAATATCCATCCCGGTCCGGCAAACAGTGTCCCCCAGAACCTTTTTCTGCTGTTGTGTGAATCCTCATCCGGCATAAAACGCAGATAATCCACCTGTTCGCCGATCTGTGAGACAAGCGCAAGAAGAATGGACAGGGCATATCCCAGAAATATCAGGTTGAAATCGTCTTCTCCGAACAAAGGCATGCTGATGAACTGCCCCTTTCCGGCAATAAATGCCATGGCAACAATAGCGGCAAGCTGCATGACCGACCACAGGGACTGGGTGATGACCTGAAAACGGTTGATAAATGAAAATCCCGTAAGAATGAGAGGAATGACGACCGCAACGGAAATGAAATCGGCGAAAGCGGCAGGAATACCCAGTGCCATATTGAGAAGCTTTGCCAGAATGGTTGCCTCAAAAGCCAGAAAGATAAACGTAAAGGAAGCATAAACCAGCGAGGTCACCGATGACCCCAAATAACCGTAACCGGCTCCCCGGGTCAGAAGATCTATATCGACATTGTATTTCACGGCATAAAATGCAATGGGCCAGCTTATGAAAAATATGACCGGCACAGCCAGCAACAGCGACAACAGAAGATGATTGAACCCATACTGAATGGCAATATTGGCGCCGATCACTTCCAGAGCCAGAAAACTGATCGATCCCGCCGTGGCGACAGCAACCGTTGAAGCGGACATACGTCTGGCACTTCTTGCCGTGTAACGCAGGGAATAATCCTCAAGTGTCTGGTCAGACACCCAGCGGCTGTAGGTTCTGCGGGGATGAACGATGTTTTTTTCCATTTCCGGCTCTGGCATTTATCCGATTCCCGATTCGACAAAATCAGTGTAAACGGAACATCCGCTCTCTGCATACGTTATTTGACTTATCCGGGTGGCGCATTTTCCACATTCAGGCTGATTCATGATTTCAGGATAATCAATTCAGCAGTTTTCATTCTCGATATGAAAAAAGGAGCGCTATCATGGAGCATAAAGCAAAAAAAACTATAGCAGGAATCCTGGCGGCAATATCGCTAGGCTTGGCGGTCAATTCACCGGCTTTCGCCGCCAGTAATGTGAATACCACCGGATTGGCCGTTACTGACAAAACCGTCAAAGTCGGTATTCTGCACTCGATCACAGGAACCATGGCATTAAGCGAAGCTGGTTCCGTTCAGGCCGAGAAACTGGCGATCGAACAGATCAACAAGGCAGGTGGTGTTTTGGGACGGAAAATCGAAATCGTACAGGAAGATGGTGCATCCGACTGGCCGACTTATGCTGAAAAAGCCCAGAAACTGATCGTGAAAGACAAAGTGGCCGCCGTGTTCGGCTGCTGGACATCCGCTTCGCGCAAGGCCGTATTGCCCGTGTTCGAACAGCACAACAATATGCTTTTCTACCCTACTTTTTATGAGGGACTGGAAAAATCCCCCAATGTCATCTATACGGGCCAAGAAGCGACACAGCAGATTCTGGCCGGGCTGGACTGGGTGATCAAGGAAAAGGGAGCAAAAACCTTTTATCTGATCGGTTCTGATTATATTTGGCCCAGAACATCGTTCAAGATCGCCCGCAAGCACATCGAAAAGAAAGGCCTCAAGGTTCTGGGTGAAGAATACTACCCGCTTGGTCACACCCAGTTCAATTCTGTCATCAATAAAATCAAACTTAAAAAACCGGATGTGATCTTTTCCATCGTGGTCGGCGGTTCAAACGTATCGTTCTACAAACAGCTCAAGGCAGCCGGTATCAATCTGGGCAACGAAAAACCCCTGCTTCTGTCCACGTCGGTCACGGAGGATGAAGTCCGCGGCATCGGTGGTGAAAACTACGAAGGCGGTTACTCGGTTACCAAGTATTTCCAGAGCATGACCAATCCGAAAAACCGCGAATTTGTCAAAACCTTCAAGAAGAAATGGGGCAACGGCATGGTTATCGGCGACGTTACGGAATCCGCTTACCTGGGCCCGTGGCTGTGGAAAGCCGCAGTTGAAAAAGCCGGTTCGTTCGATATCAATGCTATCAAGAAAACACTGCCCGGCATTGAATTCGATGGTCCCAACGGTAAAGTGAAAATCCACCAGAACCATCACCTTTACATGAAAACTGTAGTCGGTCAAGGACAGAAAAACGGCCAGTTCAAGGTCGTTTACGAAAGCGGTGTCATCGAACCGAATCCTTTCCCGAAGGGTTATCAATAATCAAATAACCTGCGGCTGTTTACCAGAACCGCGAAGGGGTGTTGCCCCTTCGCTCAAATGGCCGAATCTGACTTGTGGAGGAGCAGAAACATGTTCTCATACAGTTTTTCCGAATTGTCGTCGGTACTTGCCATGCAGGGCTTTGCCGGACTTAGCCTGTTTTCCGTTTTCCTTCTGATGGCGCTGGGACTTGCCATTATCTTCGGACAGATGGGCGTAATCAATATGGCGCATGGCGAGTTCATGATACTTGGAGCATATGTCACCTATATTTGCTCAAATATTTTTGAAAATTATTTTCCTTCATTATTTGGAATCTACTTTTTCGTCGCACTCGTTCTGGCTTTCCTGATCACGGCGGCCATGGGCATGCTTCTGGAATGGCTGATGATTCGCCACCTGTATGCAAGGCCACAGGACACTCTTCTGGCCACCTGGGGACTGAGTCTGATACTGCAACAGGTTTACCGTTCCGTTTTCGGTGCACGCGAAGTAGGTGTCACGCTGCCTGACTGGTTGATGGGATCTTTCAGCCTTACCGAAACGATAGAAATACCGGTAAACGGCCTGTTCGTGTTTTTCCTGACTCTCATGGTAACAGCTGCAATATGGTTCATGATATATCGCTCTTCTTTCGGCAGACAGCTAAGAGCTGTCGTTTTGAACCGTCCTATGGCCGGTGCAGTCGGTATCAATACTGCACAGGTTGACCGTATCACTTTCGGTCTGGGTTGCGGCATTGCAGGCATCGCAGGCTGCGCCTTTACCATGATCGGCTCAACCGGCCCTACTGCCGGCCAACTCTATATCGTCGATACATTCCTGGTCGTTGTTTTCGGTGGCGCCGGTACCATTCTGGGTACGATAGCTTCCGCCTTCTCCATTGCCCAGGCACAGTCTGTTCTGGAATTTTTCATGTCCGGATCGACCGCCAAGGTACTGACTCTGCTGGCAGTTGTCATCATCCTGATGATCAGACCTCAAGGTTTGTTTTCAACCAAGATCCGTAACTGAGAAAACCGGGGAGCCATATTATGATCAGCAAACAAAACTCCAACCTTCATCTCCCGCTGCTCGGGAAACAGACTGTCCTTAATTTCATCATTCTGGCGGTGCTGCTGGCCGTTGTCATGCCTGCTGCACTGGATGTCTTCCGACTCAATCTTCTGGGGAAATACCTGAGTTACGCTTTCGTTGCCATAGGGCTGGTTCTGTGCTGGGGTTATGGTGGCATATTAAGTCTTGGCCAGGGCATCTTCTTCGGTCTTGGCGGATACTGCATGGCCATGTTCCTCAAACTCGAAGCCTCGACCCCGGAAGCAACGGCCATTCAATCCACACCCGGAATCCCGGATTTCATGGACTGGAACCAGTTGACAGAACTTCCCTGGTTCTGGGAACCTTTCAAGAGCTTTCCTCTCACACTGCTCCTGATTGTGGTCGTACCTTCCGTATTCGCTTATATCTTCGGTACCGCAATGTTCAAGCGGCGTGTTTCCGGAGTGTATTTTTCCATCATCACCCAGGCCATTGCCGCTATCCTGACCATTCTCATTATCGGCCAGCAAGGATATACCGGCGGCGTCAACGGTATTACGGATCTGAGAACCTGTCTCGGCTTCGATATACGAAGTGATGAGGCCAAACTTGTTCTGTATTACATATGCGTGGCTTTTTTGATGCTGGCACTGTTTGTCTCCCATCTGCTGTTGAGAGGAAAAATGGGGCATCTTTTGCTTGCCATTCGCGATCAGGAACAGAGAGTCCGTTTCTCGGGTTATGACGTGGATAATTTCAAGATATTTGTCCTGTGCTTCAGTTCCGTACTGTCAGCCATAGGCGGCGCCATGTTTACCCTTCAGGTCGGCTTCATGTCCCCCAGTTTTGTCGGAATAGTCGCCTCCATCGAAATGGTCATCTTTTGTGCCGTAGGAGGACGCATGTCCATCTTTGGAGCAGTCTACGGGACACTGCTGGTCAATTACGTCAAGACATTGGTATCGGAAAACTTTCCGGAATTATGGCTCTTTACCATGGGAGCATTATTTATCGGTGTCGTCATGGCTTTCCCGAAAGGGCTTGCCGGGCTATATGACGGAAAACTGGAACCTTGGATCATTGCGAAGTTTGGCAAACTGTTCGGACATGGCAGATTGCCTTTCGCCAAAAGACACTAGGTTTTTTAAAAAGGAGCCTGACCATGAGCACCACGACAAGTGAAAACAATACCCGCCTGTCCATAAACGGATTGCAAAAACCATTCGCCCTTTATATCGAAGATCTGACTGTTTCATTCGACGGATTCAAAGCCGTGGACAATCTGTCACTTTATGTGGATGAAGGTGAAATAAGAGTCATTATCGGTCCGAACGGGGCAGGAAAAACGACTGTACTGGATCTGATTTGCGGAAAAACACGAGCCACTTCAGGCTCCATCAAATTCCGGGACAGGGAACTAACCAAACTGAAGGAACATGAAATTATTGAGTCCGGAGTCGGCAGGAAATTCCAGAATCCTTCGATATACGAAGAACTGACTGTATTCGAGAATCTCGAACTTTCCTACCCCAAAGGCAAGGGCGTCATCGGCACCCTGTTTTTCAGAAGAAACGAGGAAATATATCAGAAAGTACTTGAAACAGCAGACACCATTTTTCTCGGAGACAAAATCAACACAAAAGCAGGCCTTTTAAGCCACGGCCAGAAGCAGTGGCTGGAAATCGGCATGCTTCTGATCCAGAATCCGTCTCTGCTCATGCTGGATGAACCTGTTGCAGGCATGTCTGTTTCAGAACGGATACAAACTGCCGAATTGCTCAGAAAAATCATAAAGGGCCGTTCCGCTATCGTCATTGAACATGATATGAAATTCGTTGAGGAAATTGCCGACAGGGTAACCGTCATGCATCAGGGAAAACTTCTGGCCGAAGGAAGCATGAATTCCATCAAAAAGAACCAGAAAGTTATAGATGTTTATCTTGGGCAATAACAAGGAGTATGGCGATGTTCAACCTGAATGATTATTCCGTGGCATATGGCGAAAGCTCTGTCATAAATAGCCTGAATCTTGAAATTTCCCGAAACGAGATCGTCGCCCTTCTCGGACGCAATGGTATGGGAAAAACAACCCTTATGAAGTCAATCATCGGTATCATCAAAAACCGGAGCGGACATGCCAGTCTGGACGGCAAAAATATCGACGGGCTGAAAAGTTTCGAACGGGTGAAAGCCGGCATCGGATTTGTGCCCCAGGGACGCATGATTTTTTCCAACATGACTGTACAGGAAAATATCGAAACCGGTCTGACTGTAACGGATCATAAAACCGTTCCGGAAGATCTGTACGACATTTTTCCTGTCCTGAAGGATTTCGCCAAACGCAAAGGCGGCAATCTGTCAGGGGGACAGCAACAGCAGCTGGCTATAGCCAGAGCATTGGCAAGCGACCCCAAACTGCTTCTGCTAGACGAACCGACCGAAGGAATACAGCCCAATATCATCAAGGATATGGCAAAGATACTGAGACAGATCCGGGACAAGAGAGGCCTGACCATTTTTGTTTCCGAACAGGTTCTGAGCTTTGCTCTGGACGTCGCTGACAGGATTATCGTCATGGAGAAAGGATCAATCGTATATGATTCCCCCAGAGAGAATACGGATGCAGAAGTAGTCACACGCTTTTTGTCCGTATAAAAGCAATTGTAATCCCTTAACGTTAATATCCGGTAAAAACTTGGGCGGCAGAATATTTTCTGCCGTTTTTTTTGCCCGAATACGTCATTTGACATAGCGCCCTGTGTTATTCGGCCAATTTTACAAATTTTTTCCACTGGCATAATGAAATCATGTTCCTGCGTTTCATGTTGGAACATGAAATTTCAACTTATTGTTCATGAGGTGATTAAATGGGAAGCACAGGTTCAGTGAGTTCATGGGAAGAGGCACTGCTGGTTGCAGCGATTCAGTATCCTGTTCCCGTTGTAAGCGGTCCCGAAGATATTCAGGAGAATGTTGACAGAATCTGCAAGGCCGTTGCGGCAACCAAGGCCGGTTATCCGGGTCTTGATCTGATTGTTTTTCCTGAATATTCGACGCAGGGCCTGAATACGGCCATCTGGTCTTATGACGAGATGCTGTTGAGTCTGGACAGTCCGCAGGTCGGCCAGTACCGGCAGGCGTGCAGGGAGGCGGATGTCTGGGGGATATTTTCCATCATGGAGCAGGATCCTGAAGGCGGTCCTCCATTCAATACGGCTATCATCATCGATAACAAGGGGGAAATCGCACTGCATTACAGGAAACTGCAGCCGTGGGTACCGGTGGAACCCTGGGCTCCGGGCAATCTGGGGATGCCGGTATGCGATGGGCCCAAGGGATCGAAGCTCGCGGTATGTATCTGCCATGACGGGATGTTTCCTGAACTAGCCCGTGAAGCCGCTTACAAGGGATGCAATGTCTATATCCGCATATCGGGCTATTCGACGCAGGTGAACGACCAGTGGATCATCACGAACCGTACCAATGCATGGCAAAACCTGATGTATACGGTATCGGTCAATCTGGCCGGTTACGACAATGTCTTCTACTATTTCGGCGAAGGCACGATCTGCAATTACGATGGTAACGTCATTCAGCAGGGGCACAGGAATCCCTGGGAAATCGTGACGGCCGAACTGTTCCCGCGGCTTGCTGACAAGGCCCGCGAAAACTGGGCGCTGGAAAACAATATTTTCAATCTGGGATGCCGGGCTTATGTCGGCAAACCGGGCGGTGAAAAAGCCAATTACCTGACATGGGTCCGTGATCTGGCCGAGGGCAAATACAAGTTGCCCTGGGATGACAGGATCAGGATCCGTGACGGATGGAAATATTATCCCAATGGGGGGCAGTATGGTCCCATGCCGGATAAATTCAAGAAAAAATCATGAAACATACCCTGCCTGCAATCAGACGGATTGCGTAGCTTTCCACTGACAGGAACTGCTTTCTCTGATTCTTCAGAGAAAGCAGTCATATATCCAGGCTTGCCCATATCGGACGACTTTCCATTTTTCCTGAGTCCCTGAAGTAAAAACTCCTCCGA
>CAVKGJ010000136.1:0-11523 GCA_963655605.1 Oscillospiraceae bacterium | reverse complement strand
CACGCCACACTTCGATCCTGCTTCTTCTCTTGTGTTTTTTCCCTGCTGTTTCGCTTATTCCGGAACAGTATGTTTGCCAAAATATTGCAAACGAATTGAATACGGGCTGATCTGGTCGATGTGAAGCACCACATCAAACCCATCATCAATATCAAAGGATAGGTGGTTCGACACGCCGGATTTGTCCACAGAAACAGTGAACAAGTCTTGCGGGATAGTTTTTATCTGATTGATTTTAAATATGTAAGGTGGTTTGCTCAAATTCACGCCATATACTCATTCCAAGACTTGAGAGAGCAGCACAAAGCAGCAGACTATCGTGGATTTCTGTTTCAGTGACTATTCGTATATAACCTTTGATATTTTTCTGAAGTCCGCATATTTCCCATCATCGACATTCATGCAAGAAAACTGCACTGTTCCGGAAAGTCATCTTTCATTTTGCAGACAACCATGACCTGTCCTTCCACAAAGCAGCCAGCCATTGAGCAACGGGCAACAACATGCTGGTCATCCACAAACCGGTGGAAAACACATCGTTTTCGCTGTACTGAGCACGGTAGCGTGCTTCCGGCAGCCATTTTGGCCAATCCGTCTTTCCATACCGAACCGTCTGTTTCCGTATATCGTTTTTCGCGCAACCGTATCGGGATCCATCGGCTCGGACCGCTTCCCGGCCATGAGCACAATGCCCGGTACAAACCGTGTCATGACCCGTTCTCCCATGAAAAACAGATAGCAGCCAAAATATATGGCGGCAGGCGGAAAAAAAGCGGGCTTATGCCCGCTTTTCGCATCGTGGAGCTGCCTTTCAGGGAACCAGTATCCGGCGGGAGAACTGGGCGGAAAATTCGCTGCCTTTGCCAGGTTCCGATTCGATATCCAGCCGTCCGTCATGCCGCAACAGCACGTGCCGGACAATGGAAAGCCCCAGACCGGTTCCATTGACCTGACGGCTTCTGCTCTTGTCGACCTGGTAGAAGCGTTGCGTCAGCCGCGGAATATGTTTGGCCTCGATCCCGATACCAGTATCCCTGACTGAAAAACGGGGCCCTTCCTCCGTCAATGTCCATTTGAGAGTGATCTTTCCGCCTTCTGGCGTATACCGAATGGCATTGGTCACCAGGTTCGTGAAGGCCGTCCTGATTTCATCCATGCTGCCGTAAAGCGTCTCAGGCCCGTCCATTTCCAGTTCGAATGTATGCCGGCCGCCCGAAAGCGCTTCTCCGGCTTGATAAATGTTTTTGACCAGCAATGGCGCATCGAACGGTTCACGCTTTATGGGATAGTCGTTTGATTCCAGATTGGTCAGGATCAGCATGTCTTCCACCAGCGACTGCATCCGCTCGCCCTGCTCCCTCATCATGTTCAGGTGCGAGAGCCGTGTCTCGCGATCCAGATCGGGCTGTGCGATGGCCAGTTCCAGAAAACCGTTGATGACAGTCAGGGGAGTCCGGAGTTCATGCGATGCATTGGCGACGAAGTCACGGCGGATTTTCTCTGTCCGGATGGAATCGGTCCTGTCATGCGTGACCAGAATATGCCGCCGGTTGCCAAAGGGAATAATTTGCAGAACCAGATAACGGTCGTTGAATTTCATCTCCAGCGGCTCGTCGTACTTTCCCAGAATGATATAGTCGATGAAAGCCGGATTCCTTACCAGATTGGTGATCCGCATATCCCGGTCGCGCTCGAGATCGAGTCCGAGATGCTTTTCGGCCATCGGATTGCACCAGTCCAGAAACAGGACATTGTCCATGATAGCTACGCCATCGGGAAGAAAATTCATGGCTTCCCTGAACCGGGTCAGCCACTCCGTCAGTTCCTTTTTACTTTTTTCCTCGTCATGATTCAAGCGGTACAGATGGGAATAGACGGCATGCCATGCGCCCCAGCCATCAGGCAGCCGGTCTCTTCTGGGAGAATCGAGCCAGATATCGAGTGCCGAAAGATAATAGAGCTGGACAACCGTCATGGCTGTCGTCAGGGCCAGTCCGGCCAGCAGGCCGACAATCGGCCCGAAGAAATACCACAATACCGCAGAACCGATCCAGATCCCGGCCAGCCTCAAGGCAGCCGGAATCCAGAACAAGACATGGGGATTCATTCACTTTTGTCCTTTTCCGAGAGCATATAGCCCATTCCGCGCACTGTCCTGATCAGTCCTTCCTGACCTTTCAGCGCCTTTCTCAGGCGCAATACGTGCACGTCAACCGTTCTTTCCTCGATGTCCAGCTGGTCGCTCCACACCTTGTCGAGCAGCTGTCCACGCGAAAAGACCCTGTCCGGGTTTGCCATCAGAAACTTCAAAAGACGGAATTCGGAATTGCCTATTTCAACATCGGCGTTGCCGATCCTGACCTGGCAATTTTCCGGATCGAGCGTCACTGCGCCGGCACGCAGCAGGCTTTTGGCCCGCTCGGGCGCTTTCCGCCGCAAAAGCGCATTGATCCTCGCCACCAGTTCCTTCGGAGAAAACGGCTTCGTCATATAATCGTCCGCTCCCTGATCGAGACCGGCGACCTTGTCCTCCTCGAGCGTTTTCGCCGTCAGCATGATGACGGGAAGCGTTCTCATGTCCTTGTGTTCGCGGATCCTGTTGAGCAGATGTATACCAGACAGATCCGGCAACATCCAGTCAAGCAGCACCACATCCGGGCGAAAACGCTGCAAGGCCGTCCAGGCTTCCGTTCCCGAATAAACCGTGACCGGTGTCCAGCCGGCGGTTTTCACGGAAAAGGAAACCAGCTCCGCGATCGCGGGTTCGTCTTCCACAACCAGAATCGAAATACTCTCGCTTGCCATAGAAAATGCACCCTCTCAAAGTTTACAGTCAGCCAACCGCCCCATAGCACGGGACGGAATCCGCCAGACATGACTAGCTTAACGCAACGTGCTACCGGAGAGCAAACGATAATCGGTATGACGGATATCCTTTCCTTCCACCACATAAATGATGAATTCGGCGATATTGGTGGCATGATCCCCGATCCGTTCGATCGCCTTGGCGGCACGCAACAGATCGATCCCCACCTCGACAGTATCCGGATCGTTCCGCATATACCGGATCAACGCGCACATAATGTCGTGAAATTCGCCATCCACCACATCGTCCATGGCCATCAGTCCGGTTGCCCCGGCCGTATCCATCCGTGCATAGGCGTCGAGCGCATCATGCATCATACGCTTGGCCGTGCGTGACATATTGACGACTGCTTCGTAATGGGCGGGAAGCAGAAGATCGCAGGCCCTGATATTTTTCGCGACCCGTGCGATTTTTGTCGCCTCGTCACCCATTCTTTCCAGATCGGAAATCACCTTCATCGTGGCGACGACATTGCGCAGATCATTGGCGGCCGGCTGGCGTCGGACGATCAGTTGGGCACAGGCATGATCCAGCTCGACTTCCTGCCGGTTCACCTGCATATCGCCAGCCACCACTTTTTCAGCCAGCTCGGCATCACCTTTTTCAAGCGCGTGGATGGCATCCCTGAACTGGTTTTCGACCAGACCGCCCATCAAAAGCACCTTCGAACGGATCCATTCCAGATCCTGATCATACTGTTTCGACGAATGCAGCCCGGAAAAAACCGGATTTTCCTCGCTCATCCCGCTCGTTTTCATCTGTTCCATCATCCTGCCCTAACCGAAACGTCCCGTAATATAGTCCTGTGTTTCCTTCTTTTCCGGCTGCATGAAAATCTTTTCCGTCCTGTCGAATTCCACCAGCTGGCCGAGATACATATATGCCGTGTAATCCGAACAGCGGGCGCCCTGCTGCATGTTGTGCGTCACGATGGCAATGGTGTACTCGTCCTTCAGCTCGGAAATCAGCTCTTCCACCTTGGCCGTCGAAATTGGATCCAGCGCCGAAGTCGGTTCGTCCAGCAACAGCACTTCCGGTCTGACCGCCACGCATCGAGCGATGCACAGCCGCTGCTGCTGCCCGCCGGAAAGACTCTGGCCGCTCTTGTCCAGCTTGTCTTTCACTTCATTCCAGAGAGCCGCTTTCTTCAGTGCCCATTCGACCCGTTCATCCATCTCGCCCCGTGAAAGATCCTCGTACAGGCGGACACCGAACGCAATGTTTTCATAAATCGTCATCGGAAACGGCGTCGGTTTCTGGAAAACCATGCCGATCCGGGCCCGGAGGATGTTCACGTCCACATCGGAATCAAGAATATTCTTGCCATTGAACAGGATCTCACCTTCCGCCCGCTGTTTCGGATACAGGTCGAACATCCGGTTCATCGTCCTGAGCAGCGTCGATTTGCCGCAGCCGGACGGACCGATAAAAGCAGTCACTTTCTTTTCATGAATCGGCAAATTCACATTTTTCAGCCCCTGAAAATCGCCATACCAGAAATTCAGGTTCCGGATATCGATACTTTTTTTCTCCGCTTCAGCCGACTGTTCTCTCGCCTGCTTTTCCCCGATTCTTTCCATCAGGGACATCGCCATCTGGCCGTTGCCGTCAACGGCTCCCTGGCTGTCTGTTGTCATATCGCATTTCATCTTGTCTGCTCCTTGTTCCCTCAGTTGGCTGCCTTGCGTGCGAAAACGACGCGCGAAAGAATGTTCAGTCCCAATACACCCAGCGTGATGATGAAGGCACCTCCCCAAGCCAGTTCGCGCCAGTTGTCATACGGGCTCATCGCGAACTGGTAAATCACGACCGGAAGATTGGCCATCGGCCCGTTCATGTTCGCCGAGAAAAACTGGTTGTTCAGTGCCGTAAACAGCAGCGGCGCCGTTTCACCCGAAATACGGGCCACCGCCAGCAGAACGCCTGTCAGCACACCGGCCTTGACCGCTTTCAATCGCACCATCGTGGCGACACGCCAGCGCGGCGCACCTAGCGCGAATGCCGCTTCGCGCAGACTTTCCGGCACCAGATTCAGGAAATTGTCCGTCGTTCTGACAATCACCGGCAGCGCGATCAGCGACAGGGCGAAACTGCCGGCCCAACCGGAGAAATGGCCGATCCTAGCGACATAAATTGCGTAAATGAACAGGCCGATCACAATCGATGGAGCCGACAGCATGATATCGACCGTAAAACGGGTAACCCTGCCGAACCAACTTGTTTCCCCGTACTCGGCCAGATACATGCCCGCCATAATGCCGACAGGCGTCGTGATCGCCGTCGTCACCAGCACCATCATGACCGTACCGACCAGCGCATTCATCAGACCGCCGCCATCATTGCCCGGTGCCGGTGTCGTTTCCGTAAAAATGGCCCAGTTCAGCGCACCGATGCCATTGACGGTCAGGGTATACAAAATCCACAGCAGAAAGAAAATACCGAATACCATAGCCGATACCGACAGAAACATACCCAGCCGGTGGCACAGGTTGCGCCGTGCGACAATCGCCGCCGTTGTCTTGCGTCTCATCTTACAGTCCCTCCTTCTTCGCCATGCGCATCAGCATCAGTTTGGACGCTGCCAGCACGATAAACGTGATCACGAACAGGATCAGCCCCAGTGCAAACAGGGCGGAAACATGCAGTTCTGAACTCGCTTCGGCAAATTCGTTCGCCAGCGTCGAGGCGATACTGTTGCCGGGTGCGAAAAGCGAGGCGGAAACGTGGTTGGCATTGCCGATCACGAACGTCACTGCCATCGTTTCGCCCAGTGCACGTCCCAACCCCAGCATGACGCCGCCAACCACCCCGTTGCGGGTGTAATGCAGCACGATATTTTTCATCACTTCCCAGCGGGTGCAGCCCAGTGCATAAGCCGATTCCTTCAGCACCGGTGGCACTGTCTCGAACACATCCCGCATGACCGAAGAAATGAACGGAATGATCATGATCGCCAGGATCACGCCCGCCGTCAGCACCCCGATCCCCATCATCGGACCGGTAAAAAGCAGGGAAAGTCCCGGAATGACGCCCAGCGTCGATTCCATAAACGGCTGGACATAATCCGCGAAAATGGGCGCCAGAACGAACAGGCCCCACATACCGAAAATAATACTGGGCACACCGGCCAGCAATTCAATAGCCGTTCCCATCGAACGGCGCAACCAGACGGGACACAGTTCCGTCAGAAACAGCGCAATACCGAAACTCAGCGGCACGGCGATCAGAAGCGCGATCAGCGACGTGACCAGCGTCCCGAAAATCGCAATCGCGGCCCCGTACACATCATTGACGGGATCCCATTCCACTGTCGTGATGAAACGCCAGCCGAATTCCCGGAACACGGGAATGGCGCTGATGATCAGTGACACAATGATTCCGGCCAGCACCATCAGAACCGCCAGGGCGAACAGGAACGTCAGACCGTGAAATACTCCATCCTGTTTCCGCTGCCGACGACCGATCGCTCTCATCTGTTCAGAAACAGAACCTGTCATGTTTTCTTTCGCATCCACACCGGATGTACAAACGCTTTTTTCCATTGTTGAAACCGGCATACTCATCGGATTTTGCCTTTTCATATCACCCATTCCAGTCCGAAAGCCGCTTCCGGGCGACCCGCAAGCGGCTGCCAGTGGACATCCCGTCGAAATGCCGCGACATCCACTTCAGACTTTATTTCCATACAGCCTGACCGTTTTCACCTTTCAGCCCGGCCTTCCAGGATTTTTCCACCATCTTGACCACAGCCTTCGGCAAGGCGACATAATCCAGATCAGACGCCATCTTCTCGCCGTTCCTGAAGGACCAGTCGAAGAACTTCAGCACTTCGGCACCCTTGGCCGGATCAGCCTGAACACTTTGCATTAGGATGAAAGAAACACCGGTAATCGGCCAACCGGACTGGTTGGTCAGAATCACGCCGAAGCCCGGAGTGGTAGCCCAGGGGGCACCGGCGGCGGCCTGCTTGAAAGATGCATCGTCAGGAGTGATGAATTTGCCGTCTTTCGCTTTCAATCGGGTATAGGCGATATTGTTTTTCTTGGCATAAGCGTATTCGACATAGCCAATGGAGCCTTTGATGCGCTGGACGTTGGCGGCTACGCCTTCATTACCTTTTCCACCGACACCGGTCGGCCATTTGACGGCCTTGCCTGCACCGACTTTTTCCCTGAATTCCGGACTGACCTTGGAGAGATAGTCCGTCCACAGAAATGATGTGCCTGAACCATCGGCACGATGTACGACGGTAATGGAAGAAGCTGGCAAACTGACGCCAGAGTTCATGGACGTGATCCTCGGATCGTTCCATTTGGTGATCTTGCCCAGATAAATATCGGCCAGCACATCGCCGGACATTTTCAGCTGGCCAGCCTTGATGCCTTCCAGATTGACCACCGGAACGACACCGCCCAGAATGGCCGGGAACTGGATCAGGCCGGAAGTCTTCAGATCTTCTGCTTTCAAAGGTTCGTCGGACGCGCCGAAATCGACAGTTTTCGCCTTGATCTGCTTGATGCCACCACCGGAACCGATCGCCTGGTAATTCAGGCTGACACCGGTTTTCGCCTTGTAGGCTTCAGCCCACTTGGCATAAATCGGATAAGGGAAGGTTGCTCCGGCCCCTGTGATGTCGGCCGCGGATACGCTGGCACAGACCAAAGCAGATGCCGCAACCATGGATAATTTGCCCAGAAAAGAGACTTTCATACACATCCTCACTTGTTTGAAAAAAATCGGGATATGCACAATGTAAACAGCCAATATGACAGCTTTGTTACAAATATGACGAAAAGCGACATCTGACACAACAAACAGCCGCCACCCCTAAATACAACCGTTTCACCATAAAATACATTCCGCTCCCGTTGCGGATTTGGGCGTGCCGTGCAAATCGGTTAAACTGCCACATTGAACATGAAATCCCGTTTTACGACGGACAGACCCGCACCACCATGCAAAAGAAAGTATTCATCAAGACCTTCGGCTGCCAAATGAACGAGTACGACTCGGGTAAAATGGCCGACCTTCTGGAAGCCGAGGAAAATTACATCCGCACCGATAACCCCGAAGAAGCCGACCTGATCCTGCTAAACACCTGTTCCGTTCGGGAAAAAGCGCAGGAAAAAGTCTTTTCCGACCTCGGCCGCTTCAGGAAACTCGGAAAAAACAGGCCGGATCTGATCATCGGTGTTTCAGGCTGCGTCGCTTCCCAGGAAGGAGAAGCACTCATCAGGCGTGCACCCTACGTCAATCTCGTTTTCGGTCCCCAGACGCTGCACCGTCTTCCGAAAATGATCCACGCCTTCAAAAAAACGGGCGAGGCACAAATCGACATCAGTTTTCCCGAAATCGAAAAATTCGACTATCTTCCTCCTGCCCGCGTGGAAGCGCCTGTCGCCTATGTATCGATCATGGAAGGATGCAGCAAATATTGCAGCTACTGCATCGTTCCCTACACCCGTGGCGCAGAAGTGTCGCGCCGTTTCGAGGACGTTCTCGTCGAGATAGCTGGTCTGGCGGAACAGGGTGTGAAGGAAATCACACTGCTAGGCCAGAACGTCAACGCCTATCGCGGCGAAATGGAAGATGGCACAATCGCCGATTTCGCCATGCTGATCGAATACATGGCCGAAATACCGGGTATCGAACGCATTCGTTTCGTCACCAGCCATCCAAGAGAATTCACGCAGCGCCTGATTGATGTTTACGAGAATGTGCCACAACTGGTCAGCCATCTGTACCTTCCCGCCCAGCATGGTTCCGACCGGATACTGGCGGCCATGAAACGTGGGTACACGGCACTCGAATACAAATCCATCATCCGGCGACTGAAAGCCATCCGGCCAGACCTGCTGGTTTCCAGTGACTTCATCGTCGGATTTCCGGGCGAAACGGACGCCGATTTCAATGCCATGATGAAACTGATCGACGATGTCGGGTTTGACAACAGCTTCAGTTTCCTTTACAGTCCGCGCCCCGGCACCCCGGCCGCCGCCTTGCCGATGGATATCCCGCTGGACGTACGAAAGGACCGCCTGCAACGGCTTCAGGAAAAAATCGACGGGAACACCCGCCACTACAACCGGATGATGGTCGGCAGCATCCAGAAAGTGCTCATCGAGGCAATCTCGCATAAAAACGGCTCGCAGGTGCAAGGCAAGACCGACAACAACCGGGTCGTCCACATTCCCGTGGAAGGCGCCCCGAAAGCGCTGATCGGCCAGATGAGAAACGTGCGCATCACCGAAGCGGCCAATTTCTCGCTGCGTGGCGAATTCACTGGCGAAAATCCGGCCTGATCTGTCTGTATCCATACAAAAAACGGACACGCCATCATGAAAAAACACAACGGAATGCCGTCAAGGGCCTAAAATGAAAGGATTTTCCAGACCAACTGAACGGAGCGATTGTGAAAAGCAAAAACAAGGACAATCCGAATATCCTGTACTACACGCCGGAACCTGTCGATAACGACAGACTGGCCAATCTGTGCGGCCCGCTGGATGAGAACCTGCGCCAGATTCAGGCGGCGTTGGATATCGAAATCGCCCGTCGCGGCGGCAATTTCATCATCAGCGGCAAGAATGCGGCAGCTGCTCTCCAGATCATCGAGGATTTTTACGCCGTGGCCGACAAACCCGTCATGGTCAACGACATCCAGCTGGCACTGGTCGAGCAGCGCGCCATCAACGACAATCTCGCCGCCGGCATGCCTGCCACCGCACTGGTCGAGGCCGAAATGACCAACCCCGTCCTGAAAACACGGCGCTCCGATCTGCGCGGTCGCACTCCACGGCAAGTGGATTACCTGAAAGCCATCCTGGAACATGACATCACATTCGGTATCGGTCCGGCCGGTACCGGCAAAACCTATCTGGCCGTCGCCTGTGCAGTCGATGCAATGGAACGCGATGCGGTACAGCGTATTATCCTGACCCGTCCGGCCGTGGAAGCCGGCGAACGCCTTGGCTTTCTGCCCGGCGATTTGACCCAGAAAGTCGATCCATATCTCCGCCCGCTGTACGACGCGCTCTACGACCTGCTCGGTTTCGAACGCACCCAGAAATGTTTCGAGAAACAGACCATCGAAATCGCCCCGTTGGCCTACATGCGCGGCCGCACGTTGAATCACGCCTTCATCATTCTGGACGAGGCCCAGAATACCACGCCGGAACAGATGAAAATGTTCCTGACTCGCATCGGATTCGGCAGCCGGGCCGTCATTACCGGCGATGTCACCCAGATCGATCTCCAGCGCAACCAGAAAAGCGGTCTGATCGATGCCCTGAACGTTCTGAAAGACGTACGCGGCATCGCCTTCTCGCAGTTCACGAGTGCTGATGTGGTCCGGCACCCGTTGGTCGCCCGTATCGTCGATGCCTATGAAAGCGCCGACAAACGCAAACATGCCGACCGGATGAAAGAAGCCGGGGAAGCCATTATCGAAGCAGTCCGCGCCGAGGAAGCCAGCACAGCAAAATCCGCAAAAGAAACCGGAACGGAAACGGCAGTGAAAACAAAAGACAAGGAAGCGGAAGCCGTTTCCGGCAAAAAGAAAAAACCGAACAAAACCGAACCGAAATGAGTACCCGTCACCACCTGTCCCTGTCCGTCCAGTATCCGGATCCCGGATTGAAAGATATCCTGACGCGCCAAAAGTTGCGCCGCTGGGTCGGTGCTGCCCTGCAAATGCCTGCCGAAATCACGCTGCGGTTCGTCGATGCCGAAGAAGGCCTGGCCCTGAACCGGGATTACCGCGGCAAGGATTACGCAACCAATGTATTGACATTCCCTTACGACGACACGGACGGATTTGATCTGGCCGGCGCAGAACCGGTCCCCTCTGCTGAAATACCGGCCAGGACGGGAAACGGAGAGCACACGGCTCGGGCCGATATCGTTCTATGTACCGACGTACTCATTCGTGAAGCGGAAGAACAGTCCAAAACACTGGAGGAACACGCCGCCCATCTTGTCATTCACGGAACCCTGCACGCCCAGGGATATGATCATCTCGACGACGCCGAGGCGGAAGAAATGGAAGCGTTGGAAACAGAAATACTGGCAAAACTGGGTTACCCCGACCCATACCGCTGACATTTTGCCTTTATCGACAAAACAACGCCGTACATGAACAGAAGACAAGCCGAACTGTTGATGGCCAGCGTTTCCCTGGCCTGGGGCTCGTCCTATCTTCTGATGAAAATCGGGCTGGACGGTATTGGCCCGTACAATCTGATCGCCCTGCGATTTGGCATCGCCTTTTTCGCCATGTCACTGGTTTTTCTGCCCCGATACCGCCAGTTGTCTGTCTCCACACTGGCCAAAGGGGTATTCATGGGAATCATCCTTTTCCTGATCTTTTACGGCATGGTCAATGGAGTCAATCACACCACGGCCGCCACCGCCGGCTTTCTGACCAGCACCACCGTTGTTATGGTACCCGTCCTGGAATGCCTGCTCAAAAGAACCCTGCCGTCGAAAACAATGGTTATCAGCATTCTCCTGTCGATTGCCGGCCTGTTTCTGCTGACAGCGAAGGACGGAATTGTCCTCGATACCGGTGCGGCATACTGTCTGACAGGCGCATTTTTCTATGCCGTCTATATCATGGTCTTCGCCAGACTGGCCAGGGGAAACGATACATTGCTGAC
>CAVKGJ010000135.1:0-11111 GCA_963655605.1 Oscillospiraceae bacterium | reverse complement strand
GTTCCGGAACCGGAAGTCTGCTCTGAACCGCTTCTGTATCGAATTCGGAGAAAGGATTTCCTCCTGTCTCTGATAAATGTCCACAGAATGCGTTACAGGCTTGTAAAAAGATTCTTTTCATGTTCCCAGAATTTTGCAAAAAGAATCTTTTTCGCTCACCTGCATTGCCGGAAAGCATTTCCTGCCGGGTATTACCATGTCATCGATTCTGTTGGATAATGTGAAACAACCATACCGGAACGAAAACCGCTTTCCGCCTGTCAGGCAGGCACCGTTTTTTTTCGTTTCTTCCGAAAACCGAACATCAACATGAACAGAAAATGACTTCTTCCCCTTCAGTAACTGTCTATCGTCAGGATTACACCGTCCCTCCATTTCTTGTCGACCACATCGACCTCGTTTTCGATCTCGGACCATCTGTGACCCAGGTAAAAGCCACTACCCGCCTCCGGCACAATCCCGAATCGGAAAACCGCGATATCGTTTTATACGGCGAAGCACTGGAACTCGTCAGAATCGTCATGAATGACAAGGAGCTGTCCGAATCGAATTACACGGTAAACAATGGCGAATTGCGTATCGCCAATGCTCCCGATGACGTCACGCTCGTTATCGACACACTCATCCATCCTGACCAGAATACCTCCCTGATGGGGCTTTACCTTTCCAACGGCAATTTCTTCACCCAGTGCGAAGCCGAAGGATTCCGGAAAATCACCTGGTATCCGGACCGGCCCGATGTCATGGCAACCTATACCGTTACCATCCGTGCCGACAGGGAAAAATATCCGGTTCTGCTTTCCAACGGCAATCTGGTCGAAACAGGCGATCTGCCCAACAACCGCCACTATGCCGTATGGAATGACCCGTTCAGAAAACCGTCCTATCTTTTCGCCCTGGTTGCCGGCAATCTGGTCTGTCGCGAAGAAACGTTCAGACTGGCCGACGGCCGTAACGTCCTGTTGCAGGTATGGGTCGGGAAAAACAATCTGGACAAGACCGTCCATGCGATGGAATCGCTCAAACACAGCATACGGTGGGACGAGTCCCGTTTTGGTCTGGAGCTCGATCTCGACCGTTTCATGATCGTAGCCGTCAGCGACTTCAACATGGGCGCGATGGAAAACAAGGGACTGAACATTTTCAATACCCGATATGTTCTGGCCAACCCGCGGACAGCGACCGACACCGACTATGCCAACATCGAATCTGTTGTCGGCCATGAATATTTCCACAACTGGACCGGTGACCGGGTCACCTGCCGCGACTGGTTCCAGCTTTCCCTGAAAGAAGGACTAACCGTCTTCCGTGACCAGGAATTTTCGGCAGACAGAACCGGCAGCGACTCGGGCCGGGCCGTCAAACGGATCGAAGACGTCCGGACCCTCCGGCAACTACAGTTCCCTGAAGACGCAGGCCCTATGGCTCATCCCGTCCGTCCCGATTCCTATCAGGAAATCAATAACTTCTATACCGTTACCGTCTATGAAAAAGGCGCCGAAGTCGTCCGCATGTACCAGACTCTGCTGGGCCGTGACGGTTTCAGGAAAGGCATGGATCTTTATTTCAGACGTCATGACGGCAATGCTGTCACATGCAGCGATTTTCTTGCCGCCATGGCCGATGCCAACGGACGTGACCTTTCCCGATTCGAACGCTGGTACAGCCAGGCCGGCACTCCCCGTGTCAGACTGGAAAGCCACTATGACAAAAAAGACCGGACTCTTACCGTTTCCCTGTTCCAGTCCTGCCCTCCGACGCCTGGACAGACTGAAAAACAGTCTTTCCTGATTCCGTTCGCCATCGGTTTTCTGGACAGCAAAGGCAACGACATGCCATTGCGACTAAAAGAAGGCAAGGACTCTGGAACCACTTGCGTTCTCGAACTGACCGAAGAAAGCCAGACATTCACTTTCGTCGATGTTGCGGAAAAACCGGTCATCTCCGCCTTGCGCAATTTTTCCGCTCCCGTCATTCTGGAATACGAACAGTCCGATGAAGAACTGCTGCACCTGCTTTCCCACGACAGCGATCACTTCAACCGCTGGGAAGCCGGACAGCGTCTTGCCGCACGCCGTCTCGTCAGCCTGACGAAAGCGGTCCAGGCCGGCCGCCCCCTGACACTGGATATGGCATTTGCCGATGCATTCAGAGCCGTACTGTCCGACACATCGCTTGATCCTGCATTGAAAGAACTGGCCCTGACCCTGCCAAGCGAAATGATGGTGGCCGAAAGACTGGATGAAATCGATCCGCAGGCCATTCATCATGCCCGCCAGTTCATGCGCAAGGCACTGGCGGAAAAACTGGAAAAGGAATGGCTTGACGCATGGGATCACAACAGGACAGAAGGAGCATACCGTCCAATTCCTGCTGACGCCGGGAAACGTGCCCTGAAAAATCTGGCGCTGTCCTGTCTGCTTATGCTGGACAAGCCCGACTACTGCCGAATGGCCATCGCACAGTACAAACAGGCAGACAACATGACCGACCGTCTGGCTGCCCTGACGTCACTGGTTCATTCCGGCTGTACGGAAAAACAGCCTGAAGCCAAAGCCCTGCTGGACGATTTTTACCGGGAATTCGAAAACGAGGCTCTCGTCATCGACAAATGGTTCTCGTTGCAGGCCACTTCTCCCCATGCTGATACCGGTACCATCAGGACACTGATGGAACATCCCGCATTCACGATCAGAAACCCCAACCGGGCACGCAGCCTCATCTTTGGATTTTGCCACAACAATATGGCACAATTCCATGCGGCTGACGGAAGCGGTTACGAATTCTGGAGCAGGAACCTGATCGAACTGGACCGGATCAATCCACAGGTTGCCGCACGACTGGCAAGATGCATGGATCAGTGGAAACGATACATTCCGTCTTTGCGCAAACCGGCAGAACAGGCCTTGCGATACGTTTCGGGACAGTCCCTGTCCCGGGACACACGCGAAATCATCGAAAAAACCCTGTCTGCCTGACATCACACCGAAAAAAGAAGAAAGCATCATGAGACCAAAACGCATCAGTCTGACGCAACACCTGATCGAGGAAAACCGGCGATACGGCACCGTTCCGGAAGAATTGCGCCTGCTTCTGGAAGTCGTCTGCCGTGCCTGCAAGACGATCAGCCATTCCGTAGGCAAGGGAGCGCTCGGAAACATTCTGGGCAGCAACGAAACGGAAAACGTACAGGGAGAAGTCCAGAAAAAACTGGATGTGCTTTCCAATGAAATCCTTCTGGAATCCAACGAATGGGGCGGCTATCTGGCCGCTGTCGCTTCCGAGGAAATGGAAACGATCCATCCCATCTCGAAAACCTATCCGCACGGCAATTACCTGTTGCTCTTCGATCCGCTGGATGGATCGAGCAATATCGACGTCAACGTTTCCATCGGCACCATTTTTTCGGTGCTCGCGATGCCTGAAGGCAAAACCGACGCCACCGAAGCCGATTTCCTGCAACCCGGTCGTCAGCAGATTGCGGCCGGCTATGCCCTCTATGGCCCCCAAACCCTTCTGGTACTGACCACCGGCCGAGGCACCAACGGATTCACGCTGGATCGTGAAATGGGCTCGTGGGTTCTTACCCATCCCAACATGAAAGTCCCGGAAACAACCAGCGAATACGCCATCAACGCCTCGAACCAGCGACGCTGGTTCCCGCCGGTCAAACGCTACTTCGACGAAATGCAGGCCGGAAAAGAAGGACCTCTCGGCAGGGATTTCAACATGCGCTGGGTCGCTTCCATGGTAACCGACATGCACCGTATCCTGACACGTGGCGGCATCTTCATGTATCCGGCCGACGAACGCAACGTCGAAGCCGGCGGCCGTATCCGTCTTTTATACGAAGCCAATCCGATGGCCATGATCGTCGAACAGGCCGGCGGGGCGGCGACCAACGGCCTGATTCCGATGCTTGATGTTGTTCCGGAAAAACTGCACCAGCGCGTTCCTGTCTTCATGGGATCGAAAAACGAAGTCGAACGTGTCACCCGTTATCACAAGGAAATCCGCTGATTTTCCACCAGCCGCTGCAACGGTATCTGTTGCAGCGGTCCTGCGCCATTCTTCCCTGCACCATTTTTTGTACTGGCATCCGCAAAATCCCTTTTCTTCCCGCTCCGTGACCCTGTAAAAAACCTGAAACATTCCCCTTGACGCATAAAACCGCTAGAATTTCCTTCTATTCACAAAATACCCGGGAAGTTCATCAAAAAACGGGAAAAGGGAAACGGACAATGATCACTTTTCAACAAATCATCTTCACACTTCAGCAATACTGGAGCCAGCAGGGATGTGCCCTGCTCCAGTCGTACGACATGGAAGTCGGTGCAGGCACATCGCATCCATCCACTTTCCTGCGCGCTATCGGTCCTGAACCGTGGAGAGCCGCCTATGTGCAACCGTCCCGCCGTCCGAAAGACGGCCGTTATGGCGAAAACCCGAACCGCATGCAACACTATTACCAGTTCCAGGTCGTCCTGAAACCCGCACCGGAAGACATCCTCGATCTGTATCTGGGATCACTGGTCGCATTGGGCCTTGACCTGAAACAGAACGACGTCCGTTTTGTGGAAGACGACTGGGAAAACCCGACACTGGGGGCTTGGGGACTGGGTTGGGAAGTCTGGCTAAACGGCATGGAAGTGACCCAGTTCACCTATTTCCAACAGGTCGGCGGCATAGACTGCAAACCGATCCTCGGCGAAATCACGTACGGTCTGGAACGGCTAGCCATGTACCTTCAGGGCGTTGAAAACGTCTACGACCTGATCTGGACGGAATGGGTCGATCGCGGCATCAGGAAATACCTGACTTATGGCGATGTCTATCACCAGAACGAAGTGGAACAGTCCGCCTACAACTTCGAACAGGCCAACACACCGTTTTTGTTCTCCCTGTTTTCCAGCTATGAATCGGAAGCCAAACGGCTGATCGGCGAAAAACTGACGCTGCCTGCCTATGAAATGATTCTGAAAGCGGCCCATACATTCAATTTGCTGGACGCACGGGGCGCCCTGTCCGTGACGGAACGGGCCGCTTACATCGGCCGCATCCGCACCCTGTCCCGCCTTGTGGCACAGGCCTACTATGAATCCCGTGAAGCGCTCGGATTCCCGATGTGCGGCGACATGCGCAAAATCGCCTGAAAACCGGCCGTTACAAACCGAATCCATCACCGAAAACCGGAAAAAAACAAAAAGGCTTAAAAATGAACCAGACCCTGCTCGTCGAACTTCTGACCGAAGAATTGCCTCCCAAGGCGCTGACCCGACTGGCCGATTCTTTCGCAGGCACCATCGAAAAAAGTCTCCGGCAAGACGACTTTCTGACGGACACCTCGAAAAAAACCGTATATGCCACTCCCCGCCGTCTGGCTGTCACCATCACCGGTGTCCGCGATGTTTCTCCGGACAAACCCATCCGCCAGAAAATACTGCCGGTCAGTGTGGCACTGGATGCCGATGGCAAGCCGACCGCACCACTCAAAAAGAAACTGGCGGCCATGAACATCGCCGACATAGACATTTCCACCTTGGAAGTGTCAAAAGATGGCAAGAACGACTGTTTCTTCTACAACTATACCGCCACCGGCATTCCGCTTGCCCGTGCACTCCAGAAAGCGGTCGAAAAAGCGGCACACGATCTGCCCGTCCCGAAAATGATGACATACCAGCGTCCGGACGGCGAAACCGTCGAATTCGTCCGTCCCGTACACGAAATCGTTGCCATGCACGGTGAAAACGTCATCCCGATCGCGCTTCTCGGCCTGTCCGCCGGTCGCACGACACACGGACACCGATTCCTGTCACAGGGAGAAATCGGCATTCTGGCAGCCGACTATTATGCCGTGACCCTGGAAACGCGAGGCAAGGTCATCCCTGGTTTTCAGGAAAGAAAAGACCGCATCCGTGCCATGCTCCACGAAAAAGCCAGGGGTGACAGGGTCCTGATGCCCGAATCGCTGCTGGACGAAGTCACCGCACTGGTCGAATGGCCGATCGTCTATGAATGCCATTTCGAGGAATCGTTTCTGGAAGTGCCCCAGGAATGCCTGATCCTGACCATGCAGACCAACCAGAAATATTTCGCCCTGACCGATGCCGAAGGACGCCTGCGTTCCCGTTTCCTGATCGTTTCCAACATGGAAACCAATACCCCTCAACGCATCATCAGTGGCAACGAACGCGTGATCCGGCCGCGTCTGTCGGATGCCCGCTTCTTCTTCGAGCAGGACAAAAAGAAACGGCTCGAAGACCGGCTGCCGGGTCTCTCCAATGTCGTGTACCACAACAAGCTGGGAACCCTTGCCCAGAGAATGGCCAGAGTCCGCCTGCTGGCCGTTTTCATTGCTGAAAAAATGGGTATCGACACCCGCCTCGTCGATCGCGCAGCACGTCTGGTCAAAGCCGATCTCCTGACAGAAATGGTCGGCGAATTTCCCGAACTGCAGGGCATTATGGGCACGTATTACGCCCGTCACGACGGAGAACCCGAAGAAGTGGCACTGGCCTGCACGGAACACTACCAACCCCGGTTCGCGGGAGATGCACTGCCCGTGACCCCGACAGGAACGGCAATCGCACTGGCCGACAAACTCGAAACGCTGGCCGGTATCTGGGGCATTGGACTGCAACCGACAGGCGACAGGGACCCGTTCGCCCTGCGCCGCCACGCACTGGGTATTCTGCGTATCCTGATCGAGAAGAAACTGCCGCTCTCCCTGCGCAAGATGCTCGCCGAAGCTGTCGGCATTCTCTCGACCAACGCATCCATGAGCGACCCGACGGAAAGCGTTCTCGCTTTCTTCATGGACCGTTTGAGAGGCCTGTTGCGAGACAGAGACTATTCGCCGGCCGAAATCGAGGCAGTCCTCGCCCAGAACCCCGACCGTTTCGACAACCTGATTGATCGTCTGGAAGCCGTCCGCACTTTCGCAGCCATGCCGGAATCCGCTTCCCTGGCGGCCGCCAACAAGCGCATTACCAACATCCTGAAAAAATCGGACATCAATGCCGGTGACGTCCATATGGATATACTGGTCGAAGACAGCGAGAAAAAACTGTTTGCTGACATGAAAAGCGTCAAGCCCGATGCCGACCGGAAATTTGCATCCGGGGATTATACTGGTACACTGAAAACACTGGCCCAGCTGCATGACGACGTGGACGCCTTTTTCACCAACGTCATGGTCATGGCGGAAGATACGCGCCTGCGCAACAACCGCATCGCCCTGCTCAAACAGCTGCATGCCATGATGAATCAGGTAGCCGACATTTCAAAACTTGCATCCTGAACCGGAGAACTGGCGATGAAACTCATCATTCTGGATCGTGACGGCGTCATCAATGAAGATTCCGATTCGTTCATCAAGACACCGGATGAATGGATCCCGCTGCCCGGTTCACTGGAAGCCATCGCCAGACTGACCAAGGCGGGATACGCAATCGTCGTCGCCACCAACCAGTCCGGACTCGGGCGCGGGTTTTTCGACATCATGACCCTGAACGCCATCCACCAGAAAATGCAGAACACCGTCAAGGCAGCCGGTGGCCAGATCAAGGCCATTTTCTTTTGTCCCCACACCGCTAGCGACAACTGCGATTGCCGGAAACCCCGCCAGGGCATGTTCAGCACCATTGCAGAACGTTTCGAGACCAAACTGGATGACGTTCCCTCTGTCGGCGATTCGCTACGCGATTTGCAGGCAGCCTTTCTGGCAGGTTGCACCCCTATTCTGGTTCTGTCGGGCAAAGGGAAACAGACACTTGAAAACGGCGGTCTTCCGCCCAAAACCGTCATTTTCGACAATCTGGCCGCTGTGGCAGACCATCTGCTCTCGGAAGAACAGAAAAACACTGAAAACAGGGATAAGAATACTCAGGAATTGACGTGAAATCCATACCGGAATCGAAAACCGAGATTTTCACGACATCCCGGCACGAGCCTGGAGAACCTGTTTCAAACCGATGCACTCTTTTTCTGCGCTCCCTTTCCTTTACAATCGTCTGGTTCACTTTCACCCCATTGTGGGCATGTATCTGCTTCGCCACCTGTTGGCTCCCCTATCGCAAACGTTACCATATCGTCTCGCGCTGGAACGTCTTCACTATCTGGCTGCTCAAATCCATCTGCGGCATCCATTATCAGGTCAGAGGCATGGAAAACCTGCCTGACGGACCAGCCATTCTCTTGTCAAAGCACCAGTCCGCCTGGGAAACCATTTTTTTTCTGTGCCACATGCCCCGTCCCCTGTCATTCGTCCTGAAAAAAGAGCTCCAGTACATCCCGTTTTTCGGCTGGACGCTCGCGTTGCTGCGCATGATCCCCATCAACCGGAGGCAGGGCACGAACGCATTCCGCCAGCTCGTTAAAAAAGGCAGCCTCCGGCTCAGGGAAAAACACTGGATCATCATCTTCCCTGAAGGAACGCGGATACCAGTCGGCCAGAAAGGGAAATATCATAACGGCGGCTCGCGGCTAGCCATCAAGACCGGCGCAGCCGTCGTTCCTATCGCCGTCAATGCCGGAGAATGCTGGCCCAAAAACACCTTCATCAAAAAACCGGGCCTGATCACTGTTTCCATCGGAAAAGCCATCTCCCCTGAAAACAGAACACCTGACGACCTGATGCACGAAGTCGAAAACTGGATCGAAAACGAAATGCGGCAAATATCGCCGCACGCTTACCGGTAAAATACTTGACATGTCCGGCAAACATATATTCTTTCCTTTCCAGTCCGATTTGTTCGGCTTCGTCTCCGGCCGCCTGCCTGCGGAAAAAACGGACTCCGGAAAAACATCTCCCGGGTTTCCCCCGGCCGGTTCGGAAAAGAAAAACATCCTCCGCAGCGAAGAAACGCAAAGAACCATCCAGCTGGACGGAACAACCGTTTCCTATCTCCTGCGCCGCTCCAGCCGCCGTACGATCGGTTTTCTGATTGACGAATCTGGTTTGCGGGTCACCGCCCCCAAACGAAGCACAATTCATACCATCGAAAACGCACTCACCGAAAAACGGAAATGGATACTGGGCAAACTCGCCGACTACCGCAATCGTCAGCAAGCAAAACCGGCACCCGTCATCTGGCAGGACGGCACGACCTTTCCCTATCTCGGCAAGGAACTGACGCTGCATCTCGAAAAATCCGGAACACGGCGCCCGACCGTCAGACTGGATGAAGACCGCCTCACCATCCATCTTGCTCAGGACACACCTGCCATTTCTGACCATCTGAAAAAATGGCTGAAAATACAGGCACGCAAGATTTTCGCCGAACGCCTGCAACTTTACGCGGAAAAAATGAACGTCACATTCGACGCTTTCAGACTTTCCGGTGCACACACCCGTTGGGGCTCCTGTTCCGCCAGACGACACATCCGTCTCAATTGGCGGCTTGTCCACTGCGACATATCCCTGATCGACTATGTCGTCATACATGAATTGGCCCACCTTTCCGAAATGAACCACAGCCCACGTTTCTGGGCCATCGTCAAAAAATGGTATGCCGACCCAGGAAATGCGCGCAAGACACTCCAGAACCTGTCACCCTGCCTGTTCTCGCTCTTTGCCGAAACAAACTGAAACAGCCATTCCCTCATCCCGGTTTCCGAACGGCACAGCTTCTTTTAAAATGGGCACATTCTTTCACTGTAGGGACAACCATGCGATTTCTTCACATCATGATCAGAGTCGGAGACCTGAACCGTTCCATCGATTTTTATACCCGCGTCATGGGCATGAAACTCATCAGGACATTCGACAATCCGGAATACAAATACACACTTGTCTACCTGGGATATGAAAGCAATCCCGAACAGGCCGAACTCGAGTTGACCTATAACTATGGTGTATCGAAATACGATATGGGAACAGCCTACGGACACATCGCCCTGTCCACCGATGATATCGTCGCAACCTGCAACCGCATTCGCGAATCGGGCGGAAAAATCACCCGTGAACCCGGCCCGCTCAAGGGCGGCAATACCGTCATTGCCTTTGTCGAAGACCCCGACGGCTACAAAATAGAACTGATTGAACAAAAAGACTGAACAATCGTCCAGTCTTCCGAAACAGAGTGTCCTGCCGATTACCCGATATCCGGCCGGAACACCCTGTCCTGTCACGCATCTTCAATCACATGTTTCTTCTGGCGGCACCCGTCACTTCCTTCAGCAGAGCGGAGAGATCTTCCATATCCGTATCGTCTATCGGCACCCTGTAACATGTCGGTCTGCTCAGGCAATGTCCCCCCACCTTCTTCATTGCCGGAAACGGAAAAACAACCGTTCCATGCCGCTTTCATCACCAGACGGGCCAGCCCTGCGCGATCCTTCCCGTTCCTGACAAAATCACCACCAACGATCATCATTTCTGATCATTATCAAAATGACATCTTTCGAATTGCCGAAAAATAAATTTCATTCATTTCCAGATAAACTCAGGAGAAAACCATGAAAAACGGGCACGGCGGCTACAAGAAAAGATATGAAACACATACTAGCAAACCAGAACGATACGATCCCAACAACCTGCTGACCGGCATGATAAAAGTCCTCAAACTGAAAAACGACGCAGCCTTGTCCCGCACACTGGAAGTTGCCCCTCCCGTCATCAGCAAAATCCGGCACGGCAAACTGCCGGTCGGCGCCTCCCTGCTTATCCGCATGCAGGAAATCAGCAACATGAGCATCCGGGAACTGCGCAAAATGATGGGTGACCGCAGAAACAAGTTCCGTATCAGCGACAAGCAATTCAAACCTCGCGATACCCGGGAAAACTCATCCACTGCACCCGCCGGCAAAGCATGATTTTTTTCCATCAAGGCAAATGGAAGAAAAACTCCCGGAAAACCTGGTCCGAAACAAACCGGAAAAATGCAAAAAACACTAGCTCGTCCATTGACCGGAAGCCGATGAAAAGCTATCATCATGCATTCTGTTGCAATTAAAAATTGAACGCAAACCGGAGATGTGGCCGAGAGGTCGAAGGCACTCCCCTGCTAAGGGAGCATACGGGCCAAAACTCGTATCAAGGGTTCGAATCCCTTCATCTCCGCCAAAACATAGTCCCGGATAGTTCAAAGACGTCCGGGATTTTTTTATTT
>CAVKGJ010000134.1:17922-36682 GCA_963655605.1 Oscillospiraceae bacterium | reverse complement strand
TCGCTACATCGTGTGCATCCCTTAACTTTTCAAGTTCCGATTCATGTTTGAAAAGACTGGCCGTCATGGCTTCAAGAGCCGTCTGCGTTTTTCCGATTTCCTGTGCCAGTTCCATCTGTTCGCGAACGGCTGCCTGCTTCTGCATCAGCCAGAGCAACTTCTGTTGCCGTTCCTTGGCTTCAACCAGATCCCGATACTGTTTCGCCAGTCTGGCCTGTTCCCGCAGTTTCCCAAGATTTTGATCCAGCTCATGCAATATATCCGATACCCTGTTCAGATTTTCACGGGTATCGACCAACCTGTTTTCTGTTTCACGGCGCCTTTCACGGTATTTTGAAACACCGGCCGCTTCTTCAAGGAACACCCGCAATTCTTCCGGTCTGGCTTCGATGATACGGGCAATCATTCCCTGACCGATGATTGCGTAAGCCCTGGGACCGAGGCCTGTCCCGAGAAAGATATCCTGGATATCTCGCCGGCGTACGGCGACATTATTGATGAAATAAGTCGACCCGCCTTCACGGGTAAGCACTCTTTTGACTGCCAGCTCTCCGTATTTGCCCCACTGCCCGCCAATTCTTCCGTCGCTGTTTTCAAAAGTCAGTTCGACAGCTGCTCTTCCTGCTGGTTTGCGCTGTATCGTTCCGTTGAAAATAACGTCCCTCATCGACTCTCCACGCAACTCAGACGCCCGTGATTCCCCCAGAACCCACCGAACCGCATCGATAATATTCGATTTTCCACAACCATTCGGACCGACGACACCGATCAGTTTTCCATTGATCCAAATAGTAGTGGAATCGACAAATGATTTGAAACCCGACAATTTTATCGACGTTAACCGCACAGAAAAAATATCCTTTTGCAAAATTGTAATCATACCATCCGCTACCCTGCGATTCTCCGAAACGCATCGAAGAATGCAGGAACATGTTCGGTCATTCCGCATGAACGGCCTTTTCTCAGATACCGACACAATGACTGAAGGTAACCGTTTGCCGTTACTCAGTTTTTTTACATTTTTTTCATTTTTGAAATGCACTCTTTTTTGTATACTTGGATTATCTTTTACAGGGAGCCTCACCATGCACAAAATCACAAGTGGATTGTTGTCGTTGATCGTTTTATGTATCTTCACAGCACCACTCGGACTGGCTGCAACCAAGAAAACCAGCAATGCTCCCGCCAGAAAGACCGTCTCCAAAACGGTTCAGGCCCGCAAGACAGGAAAAGCCTCGTTTGCCATCCGTCAGAAAAACACACAGGCAGCAAAAAACACCAGAATCGTTTCCGTGCGCAATGCAAGGAAACAATCCAGAAAACTGGTAGTACTGGACCGGCGAGTCCGCCATGGCAAAACACGTGCGTCTTACAGAAAAGTATCCCTGAGACGCTCTGCCCCGGTCATTCCCCGTTATTCCTTCGGTGACCTCGCCGGTCTCAAGAACACATACGATCCCCTTTCCCTGAAATCCAATGCTGCGCTTGTGCTAGATGAATCCAGCCTTGAAATTCTATTTGAAAAAAATTCGACCATTGCATTGCCTATGGCATCGATTACGAAACTGATGACAGGTCTGGTTGTTGTCGAGTCCATGCAGGACATGAACGAAATACTGGAAATCACTAAAGATGATGTCGACAACCAGAAACATACCAGTTCCCGTCTGAAAATCGGTACTCGGATGACACGTGGAAATCTGCTGCATTTGGCTTTGATGAGTTCTGAAAACAGGGCTGCCGCGGCACTGGGCCGCAATTATCCCGGAGGAATTTCCGCCTTTGTCCATGCCATGAACATCAAGGCCCAGATGCTGGGCATGTCTGACTCCCGCTATGTAGATTCAAGCGGTTTGTCAAGTGGAAATATCGCCAGTGCTCGCGATCTGGCCAAGCTAGTGATGGCCGCCGCGCAACATCCGATACTTCGCAAATATTCAACAGACACCGGTTATTCTGTCGATAATGGCTCATATGAAATGCATTACGGCAATACGAACGGTCTGGTCCACAATCCGGACTGGCACATCCGGTTACAGAAAACAGGATATATTTCCGAAGCCGGTCAATGTCTGGTTATGCAGGCCATTATCAAAGGCCGACCTATTGTAATGGTTTTCCTTGATTCCAAGGGGAAAGGCGCACGTCTGGCGGATGCACAACGTATCCGCAGCTGGCTGACGCAATCCGGAATGGACGGGAACAAGCCGAACGTCTGAAAAACCGTACCCGTAAAAAAACCGGCGAAGAATGCCGGCTTTTTTACCCTGCAACTCTAGGGAATCAGTCTTTGAAAGGATGACGCAAGACCAGCGTTTCCTCGCGATCCGGTCCCGTTGACACCATATCGACAGGCCTGCCAACCAGTTCTTCAATTCGCCTGATATAAGCTTGGGCATTTTGGGGCAGAGCATCCATTGATTTCGTACCGATCGTATTTTCTTTCCACCCCGGCATTTCCTCATAAATCGGTTCACAACGTGCAGCATCTTCAGCATTGGCAGGAAAAATGGAAATCTCCTTGCCATCCAGCTTGTAACCGACACAGATCCTGATCGTTTCCAGACCGTCCAGTACATCCAGTTTTGTCAGGCACAGCCCGCTCAATCCATTCAGTTGTGCCGAACGACGCAATAATGCGGCATCGAACCACCCACAACGGCGTGGGCGCCCTGTAACTGTACCGAACTCCATACCGACAACAGACAAATGCTTTCCAACACCTTCATCTGTCGATAATTCCGATGGGAATGGCCCTGATCCGACACGGGTAGTATAGACTTTGGTAATACCCAGAATGTAATTCAGCATACCTGGACCGATACCGGCTCCGGCGGAAGCGTTTCCTGCTACGCAATTGCTGGAAGTAACATAAGGATAGGTTCCATGATCGACATCCAGCATACTTCCCTGAGCACCTTCAAAGAGCAGATTAGCTCCGGATTCATACGCCTCATTCAATGCCGACGAAATATCCGCAATCAACGGTTTGACACGCGGTACGATGGCCAGCGCATCCGCCAGCGTTTTCTGATAATCCACGGGCTCAACCTTGAGGTAATTTTCAAGAACGAAATTATGGTAGTCCATATTCCGTTTCAGTTTTTCGGCAAAAAGCTGCGGATTCAGCAAATCGGCGACACGTATGGCCCGTCTTGCCACCTTGTCTTCATACGCAGGTCCGATACCCTTTCCTGTCGTTCCGATCTTGGCATCTCCACGTCTCAATTCACGCGCCAGATCCAGAGCGGTATGATAGGGCAAAATCAAGGGACAGGCCCCGGAAATCCTGAGCCTTGAAACGACTTCCACCCCGATTGCCTCGAGCTTGTCAATTTCCCTTAACAGATCAGGAATGGAAAGAACGCATCCGTTTCCGATATAACAGGCGACACCAGGGCGCATGATACCGGAAGGAATCAGTTGCAAAGCAGTTTTCTGGCCTCCGATCACCAGTGTATGTCCGGCATTGTGCCCTCCCTGAAAGCGTACAACGCCCTGTGCATGATCGGTCAACCAATCAACGACTTTTCCTTTCCCTTCATCGCCCCACTGGGTACCGACTACTATTACGTTTCTGGCCATATTTCCACTCATCCGTTACTTACAGTTTCTAGTATCCAATCACCGCCATTTGCCTTTTGAACCAGCCTCCGGTCACAAACAAACTCGTCATGTTCCGAGCGTGATCGCGGTAATTCATAAACGACGACTTCGCCTGATTTTCGCAATTCCCTGATTTTCTGGCACAACGTCGGATCATTGTTCCACGGTGCAAGGATAACATGACACTTTTCCGCGGCGGGCAATACCCTAGCCAGTTCCCTCAAATCCATCGAAAAACCTGTTGCAGGACGTGAACGTCCGAATGCTTCCGCAACATGGTCATAACGCCCGCCACGCGCAATGGCGTTTGGCAAACCGGGCACATAAGCGGCAAACATGACGCCGCTGTGATAATGATAACCATGCATATCCGCCAGATCGATTGTAACCCTGTCGCATTCCGCCTGACCAGCAAGATATTCAAGTTCTGACAAGGCCTGGACGATCCCTTCCGTCTCCGGCAACACTTTCCTTGCCTCGCTCAAAATACCGATATCGCCATACATGTCAGGCAACGCCAACAATGCCGCTCTGGTATCCTCATGGAATCCTTTCGTCAATTCAATCAGCCCGGGCATATCTTTTGTCTCAAGCAAATCGAACAACTGCGCTTCGAATATCTGTGCGAGCGGATCGCTTGCAACCAGTGCTTTCAACACGCCGACATGGCTCAGATCAAGACATATACCGGTCAAACCGGCTGAATCCAGTGATGCCAGCGCAAGACTTTGTATTTCGGCATCCGCTTCTATTCCGGAATAACCGAATATTTCCGCTCCGATCTGCAAGGGTTCGCGAGTCGCCTGCAAGCCTGACGGCCGGGTATGCAAAATGCTTCCCGCATAGCACAAGCGGGTCACCGTATTGCGATTCAGCAAATGGGCGTCGATTCGGGCAACCTGCGTCGTCATATCCGCACGAACTCCCATTGTACGCCCCGACAACTGGTCAATCAGCTTGAAAGTATAAATTTCCGTATCCTGCCCCACTCCCGTCAGCAATGACTCAAGATATTCAAGCATGGGAGGAATAACGAGTTCGTAACCATACGAACGGAATTCATCAAGAATTTTACGCCGCAAATCTTCCATTTTGCGTGCTTCAGACGGAAGAACGTCGGCGATAAACTCCGGTAAAAGCCAATTAGGCATGATTCAAATTCAGCAAAAAAGTTAAATGATAATACAGAGTTCCATTTTTTATGCCAAAGAAAATTATTTTGCGCCTTTGGGATGTTTCATGTAATGGAAAAATTCAGATGAGGGATCTACGACAAGAATGTCCTTTTTGTTCTTGAAACTTTCCTTGTAGGCTTCAAGACTGCGGTAAAAACGGTAGAACTCCGGATCCTTACTGAAAGCACTTGCATAAATACGCGACGCTTTTGCGTCACCCTCGCCTTTTATCTTTTCTGCATCCCGGAAAGCCTCAGCCAGAATAACCGTCCTTTGCTTGTCAGCGTCAGCCCTGATTTTTTCCGACTCGGCCTCACCGATCGACCTCAGCTCATTGGCGACACGGGTCCGTTCCGATTTCATCCTTTCGAACACTGAATTGTTGATCTGATCAACATAGTCGACCCGTTTAAGCCTTACGTCAATGATTTCGACACCAATATGCCTGGTTTCGTTGGCCATTTTGTTTTTAACTGCAGTCATCAGCTGATTGCGATCACCTGCGATCACCTCACTAACCGTACGTTTCGTGATCTCATCGTTCAATGCCGCCTTGACAATCTGGGCCATACGATCCTGGGTTCTTTGTTCATCCCCGCTGAAACTGACGAAAAACAGCCTCGGATCAACGATACGCCATTTGACGTAGGAATTGACCAGAATATTCATTTTTTCGGCAGTAATGATCCTGTCCGGTTCATGCGTTACAGTCGACAGGATTCTTTTATCAAGAAACAGCACATTCTGGAAAGGCGTCGGCAATTTGAAATACAGGCCCGGCTCATCAATAATTTCCTTGACTTCGCCCATAGCAAAGACAATAGCATATTGCCTCTGATCCACCACAAAAATACCGGTCCCGACAGTCAGTGCCATTACCGCCAGGATAAAAAAGCTGATGACATACCGCATTACCGCCCTCCTCTCGTACGATCCTCACGAACCCGTTCGCTTCCGGCGTAATTTTCCGAAGCAGACCGTCCCGATGATGTCATGGATCGTGCGGAATTTTCCGATTCCTCAGGAACACCTGTTTGCGAAACCAGTCTGTCCAGCGGCAAATACAGCAGATTGTTTCCTTTTCTGGAATCAATCATCAGCTTGGTCGTATTGGCAAAAATCTGCTGCATCGTTTCCAGATACATCCTGTCTCTTGTCACGGCCGGCGCTTTTTGATACTCGGAGACAATTTGCCTGAATCGTGACGCGTCCCCTTCTGCATTGGCAACCACTTTCTGCCGGTACGCCTCGGCTTCTTCCCTAAGACGCGCAGCGGCACCACGGGCTCTCGGAATCACATCGTTGGCATAGGCCTGACCTTCATTTTTCAGTCGTTCCCGATCCTGTCCAGCCTTAACGGCATCATCGAAAGCAGCCTGAACCTGTTCCGGAGGCTGGACCCCCTGCATAGTCACGTTGGTAACCAGAACCCCTGACCTGTACTGGTCAAATATTTCCTGCATGAGTTTCAGTGCATCCAGTGCAATCTGGTCACGCCCTTCGTACAGGACGAAATCCATCTTTTTGCCTCCAACCACTTCACGAATGGCGGACTCAGCAACCTGCCGGACCATATCTTCCTGATCACGGTTGTTGAACACCCAGTCAGCTGCATTTTTCAGCTTGTACTGGACGGCGAACTGGATATCGACGATATTCTCGTCATTCGTCAACATCAACGCTTCTTCAAGTTTTTTGTTTCTCAGCGTATTGCGATATCCGACTTCCACCGTTCTGACCTGAGAAACATTGACAACTTCATGGCTCTGTATCGGCCACGGAATGTGCCAGTTGATACCAGGCGTGGCGAAACCACTGAAACGCCCGAACGTCATGATGACCCCCGTCTGGCCTTCTTCCACAGAATAGACTCCGGTTCCCAACCAGAAAACTGTGGCGATAAGAAGAACGATGCATGCCATAATCTTGAGAGCACGCGGCCGTGCCTCCCTGTCATTAAACGGGTCATCATCCCTGTCGGATCTTTCAGGTTCGTCGTCTTTTTTTTTCTTCAAGCGAAACAAACGATTCAGACGCCGGTTGAAATCCTTCCACATTTTATCGACATCAGGTGGTTTCTCGTCGCCAAAACCCTGGCCGTGGCCAAACAAGTCATCATGAAACGGCTCCGGTTTCTTCAAATCGGATAATGGTGAAGGCAGCATTCTAAATCTATGTGAAATGGTTCAAGTCAAATACTGGCAATATCGGAATGATTGTCAGATCCATCTTTTTCATCCATATCACCGAAACGGGAATTTTTTTCGTCCTTCGCATATTCAGCAATGGCGTATCGCAACAAATCCAGACCTTCGCCTGTTTTTGCACTGACGAATACACGTCTGATTTTACCATACTCGTCCCGCTCGATACCGGGTTTCAGATCCGCCGCATCGATCTTGTTCCAGACAAGAAGCTGCGGGATTTTTTCCGCACCGATCTCCTCAAGCACCAGATTGACCTGTTCAATCTGTTCATTTCTCATTGGATTGGCTGCATCGACGACATGCAACAAAAGATCGGCATGCACCGTTTCTTCCAGTGTGGCCCGAAAAGCCGCGACCAGCTGATGAGGCAACTCGCGGATAAATCCGACCGTGTCGGAAATAACCACATTTCCGGCATTTTCAAGATAGAAGCGTCTTGATGTGGTATCCAGTGTGGCGAACAGCTGGTCGGCAGCATATGTACCCGCCTTGGTCATTGAATTGAATAATGTCGACTTTCCGGCATTGGTATATCCGACCAGAGAAAGCGAGAAAACATGGTTCCTGTTGCGTGACCGTCTCTGCGTTTCGCGCTGGCGCTGCAGCCTGGCCAGTTTCGTTCTCAGCATCCGCACTCTTTCACCGATCAGACGGCGATCCGTTTCCAGCTGTGTTTCACCCGGCCCCCGCAAACCGATCCCGCCTTTCTGACGTTCAAGATGGGTCCATCCTCTGACCAGACGGGTCATCAGATGCTGCAACTGTGCCAGTTCGACCTGTACCTTGCCTTCATGGCTTTTCGCTCTTTGGGCAAAAATATCCAGAATCAGACTGGTCCGGTCCACGATATTGATATTCAGCCGTTTCTCAAGATTGCGCTGCTGTGCCGGCGAAAGCGCATGATTGAAAATGACAAGATCTGAACTGTACAAATGGGCAGCCTGCGCAATTTCATCAACTTTTCCGCTTCCGACATAAAAAGCGGCATCCGGACCGGAACGTTTGCCGGTTACGGTAAAGACCGGCTCCGCACCAGCCGATCTGGCCAGCAATGCCAGTTCTTCAAGACTTGCTCCAAAATCACCTTTTCCGAAATCGACTCCGACGAGAATGGCTTTTGTCATTTCAACGACCTGTTCCGGGAATCATCAGGAATTTTCCTCATCCATATTCAGGTTGATGGCTCTGGACGGTACGACAGTCGAGATAGCGTGTTTGTAGACCATTTGCGTAACGCTGTTCCGCAACAGTACGACATACTGGTCAAATGATTCAACCTGTCCCTGCAGCTTTATGCCGTTTATCAGATAAATGGAAACAGGAATACGTTCCTTGCGCAGAATGTTCAGAAAAGGATCCTGCAGCATCTGTCCCTTGTTTGCGCTCATATTTGGCTCCATTGAATAATAGTTGTAATTGGATAAGTGGAGGCGAAAACCAGTCTATTATGCCGTAAAAAAAATTCTGTTAAAACAGATCAACTATACCCGATTTATTCCCCGTGGATATGACCTGTTTCAGTCCGGAAGAGATTATTTTGCAAACGGGTTCTTGCCTGAGCGGAATTCAATACGCAAGGGTGTCCCGACCAGTGAAAAGGCATCTCTGAAATGTTTTTCAAGGTAACGTTTGTAATCATCGCCAATATTCTCCAGACTGTTCCCATGAATGACGATAATCGGAGGATTCTGTCCACCCTGATGGGCATATCGCAATTTGGGCCGTATGGACCCCTGTCGGCGCGGCGGCTGCTGATGGACTACCGCTTCTTCAAGAACCCTTGTCAACCGTGGCGTTGAAAGCTTGGCCATGGCAGCGGCATAAGCGGAATCAACCGAGCGCATGAGCGCACTGATACCGGTTGATTCCAGTGCCGATACATAATGGAATTTTGCAAACGACAGAAAATGCAGTTTTCTTTCGACCTCCGACCTGATTTCCCGGCGTCTGTCGTGAGATAGGCCATCCCATTTATTGATTCCGACAACCAGTGCCCGTCCACTCTCCAGAACAAAACCGGCAATATGGGCATCCTGTTCGGAAATATCCTGTCGCGCATCCAGCAAAAGAAGAACGACATTCGCTTCCGAAATAGCTTGCAGTGTCTTGACGACCGAAAATTTCTCAACCGCCTGAAACACTTTTCCCCGTTTTCTCAGACCGGCCGTGTCTACAAGCGTATAGTATTTTCCATCTCTTTCAAAAGGGATTTCAATGGCATCACGCGTCGTTCCGGGCAAATCAAAGGCGATTACCCGTTCCTCTCCAAGCAGTGCATTGATCATGGTCGATTTGCCAACATTGGGACGGCCAACAACAGCAAGCCGGATATGATCCTGCTCCCCTTCAATCTCATCTTCTGCTTCGGCAGGTGTATATGGAACCTGCTTCAACGCTTCATCGAGCAGTGTATGGATACCGTCACCATGAGCGGAAGAGATAACAAGAGGATTCCCCATTCCCAATTCATAGAAATCCGCGACGACGGCCGTATATTTCATTCCCTCGGCCTTGTTGACAGCCAGCACAACCGGCCTGCCGCATTTGCGGAGATAATCCGTAATGGCTTTATCGTGGGACGTAATCCCCTGACGTCCGTCGACAATGAAAATGACGACATCCGCTTCGGCCACAGCCTGCTTCGTCTGTCTTGCCATTTCCTGTATGACCCCTTCCCTGACGACCGGCTCGAATCCTCCGGTATCGATGACCAGAAAAGGACGGTCGCCCATACGTCCTTCTCCATAATGGCGATCTCTGGTCAATCCGGGATAATTAGCCACCAGTGCGGCTCTCGAACGTGTCAACCGGTTGAACAGAGTCGATTTGCCAACATTGGGGCGGCCTACCAAAGCAATTACAGGTTTCATTTCTCAGTCCAGTGTAAATGCCTGCAACGATCCGGCATGTGTCTGGATAATCAGCCTTTCCCCGACGACTACAGGAGTGGCGACAATGGCTGATCCGTCTGTTTCGATCCGTGCATCGAACGAACCATCATAACGTGACAGGAAATGGACAAATCCCTGCCCATCTCCGACCGCAACGGTCGCAAGATAAGGCACCGGCGTCGTCAATTCGCGATATGTCATCTTGTCATTACGCCAGACACTTTGTCCACGCAAATTGGAGAAGGCATAAACCTTGTCATCCGCATCCACGGCATAAACATGTTCCTCATCAATGCTGACGCCAACCTTGCTTGAAAAATTCTTGACCCAGAAAGTCGATCCGGAAACGACATCAAAACAACCGACACGTCCCTGATATGCCGTGACACAAACACCCTGCCCGTAAATTGCCGGCGTGCCGGACATGTCTGCGATCCGTTCCAGTTCAGTTGATCCACGCGCATCCCCGATTGGAATTTCCCATCGTATGGCGCCATTGTTCAGCATCATTGAAATCATACGTCCTCCCGGCAACGAAACGATGGCTGTCGGCCCGACTGTCACCATCCCCGGTGAGGAACGCAACATCAATGAAGGCGCACGATAAGGTACAATCCAGTGGCGTTCTCCGGTATCGACATCGTACGCGGCGATTTTATTGTCCATGCTCCGTACGACAACGAGTCCCTGGGCGATAACCGGCGGAGTCAATACTTCCGTCGAGACAGGTACTTTCCATTTTTCCTGCCCATCGGAATCCAGTGCAATCAGAATTCCTTTCACACCGGCAACCACAACAACATTGCCATCACTAGCAACCCCTGTCGTCAAATCCGTATCGACATTTCTGCGCCAGATTTCTCCTCCAGTCGACGGGTCAATCTTGATGATCGTACCATCCGCAGCCGCACTATAGATGGCGTCAAAAGCATATGCCGGTGAGAAAACATAATTTCCCGCCGAACCGACATTGACGGACCAGATACGACGGGGAGTTTTTGATGGCGTAAACTGTACAAGCTCTGCCGGAGGATGTCTTGGTGCCGGCTTCGAAAACCAGTTAAACACGCTACATCCTGCCAGCGGTAACAACAAGACAGCGCTTGCCAGAACAAGTATCGATCGTAACGGTTTCTTCACGTATTTATCCTTCGGAATCAGATGAAATACCGATTTCTTCCAGTTTCAGCTGAATCAGCTGCTTGCCTGGATCATCAGGGGACGCTTTCTCAAGTGCAGTCCGATAAGCTTTTCTTGCGTCATCCGGTTTGTCTTGCGCGACAAGAAAATCGCCCTTTCTGTCTTCCACAAGGCTGATGAATGATTCCGGGAAACCTGCCGACAGCAACTTCATCCCTTCATCGTAAGCTTTTTCATCAAGAAGTATTTCTGCCAAGCGGATACGTGCAATAGCTTTATATCCATCCTGCTTTGCATGGTTGACCACCCATTGCAACTGGGATTTTGCGATGTCAGCCTTATTTCCCTCATATGCCATCTTCGCGGCGACAAGTGTCACCATTGGCGCATAAGCCGTGCCTCCGAATTTTTCCTGTGTATCCTTCGCAACCCGCAACGCCCGCTCGTGATCATCGGACAAGACGGCATTCTGCATTTCATAGTATAACTGCGAAGCCTGTGCAGCCTGCTTGCGCTGATAATAGCCCCAATAGGCATAGGCCGCATAACAACCCAGTATGGCAATCAGAACCCAGGTAATCCAGTTCCCGTGCCTTTTCCACCATGCCTTGAGCGCTTCCAGCTGCTCCTGTTCTTCCAAATCGTAAGCCATATCCGTATCTGATTAATGAATACAATGATCGTGCAAGGAATGATTTTCCCCACACCCGCACTCACCGACGATCTGGTCAACCAGATAATCGGCTACTTTCTCAAACGGCACACTCGTCTGATTGTTGCCTGCCATATCAGCGCGCATTGCCTTGACACTGGCCTGACCGTTTCTGATTTCATCCTCACCGATAAGAACGGCAAATGTGGCGCCGCTTTCATCAGCCCGTTTCATCTGCGCCTTGAAACTGCCACCTGAATTGGCAGCTGTACAGTACAGAATAACATCAAGACCGGTATTTCTCAGGGATTCTGCCAGAACGGTCGCTTCGAGCAATGCTTCCTGCCCCAGATGTGCAATAAAAACATCCGCTTTCTTCGATGAACCGGCATCTCCGTTGGCCTTAAGCAATTCGATCAGACGTTCAACACCCATCGCGAAACCGCAAGATGGTGTGAATTTGCCACCAAACATTTCGAAAAGCGGATCATACCGGCCGCCGCCGCATACTGTTCCCTGTGCCCCCAATTCCTCGCTGATCCATTCAAAAACGGTCCGGTTGTAATAATCCATCCCCCTGACCAGTCTCGGATTGATCCTGAATGGAATATTGTTCCTGCGCAGGATTTTCTGAACGCCCTCAAAATGATCGAGTGATTCCTTGCCCAGATAATCAAGCAATCTCGGCGCGGCATCGACCATATCCTGCATATGCGGATTCTTGGTATCCAGTATGCGCAGGGGATTGCTGTACAGTCTCCTCTGTGCATCCTCATCCAGCAAACTCTTGTGCCGTTCAAAATAGGCGATCAGATCGGCACGGTGGCGATTCCGTTCTTCCGCATCACCGATCGAGTTCAGCTCCAGCCGGATATTGTCCAGTCCGAGATCATCCCACAGACGCCGGCACAGCAATATCAGTTCCGCATCGATATCCGGCCCGGGGAAACCGACCGCCTCAGCGCCGATCTGATGGAACTGCCTGTAGCGTCCCCGCTGCGGACGTTCATGCCTGAACATGGGACCAGCATACCACAACCGTTTCGGCCCATTGTAGGTGAGATTGTGCTCGAGAACGGCACGGACAACACCTGCCGTACATTCAGGCCTTAAAGTCAGCTGGTCGCCATTCAGTGAATCCTCGAAAGAATACATTTCCTTTTCAACAATATCGGTCACTGCACCCAACCCGCGTGCAAACAGGGAAGTTTCTTCCACAATAGGCGTTCTGATCCGCTGGTAACCGTAGCTTTTCAATACGGACTCGACTGTATTTTCAAGCAATTCCCACACAGGAGATTCATCGGGAAGAATATCGTTCATCCCCTTGATGCCTAGGATTTTCCTGATTTTTGCCTTGTTTCCTTCAGACATGCTTTTTCTTATCTCTTTATTTCAATCCGTTTAACATCCGTTACCGTAATGGGTCTCGACATATTTCAGGATAATCTTCTGAAACTGTCCTGCAATATCATCTCCCCTCAAGGTCGTCACTTTCTTTCCGTCCACAAAAACAGGAACGGCCGGTGACTCCCCATTTCCCGGTAGACTGATGCCGATATTGGCATGGCGCGACTCCCCCGGGCCATTTACAATACATCCCATAACGGCCACACTCATTTTTTCCACTCCCTGAAAACGCCGTTTCCAGAATGGCATTTGGGCACGCAAAAACTCTTGGGTCTGACTGGCCAGTTTCTGGAAAAGATCAGATGAAGTACGCCCGCACCCCGGACACGATACGACAAGCGGAACGAAATTGCGTATTCCCATCGTCTGCAGCAATTCCTGCGCAACAACGACTTCCTTAGTTCTGGGTTCACCTGGTCCGGGAGTCAGTGAAATGCGGATTGTATCCCCAATTCCTTCCTGCAACAACACGGACAAGGCCGCTACTGATGCGACAATTCCCTTGCTGCCGCCTCCTGCCTCAGTCAGCCCCAAATGCAGCGCATATTGACACCGTCGGGACAATTCCCGATAGACAGCTATGAGTTCCTGTACACCTGATACCTTGCAGGACAGAACAATATGGTCTTTCGGCAACCCAAGTTCAACAGCCCTGTCCGCACTTTCAACCGCTGAGGAAACCAGCGCCTCATACATAACGCTTTCAACAGGCCACGGATCGCTGCGCTCCGAATTTTCATTCATCAACCGCTCCAGCAATCCCTGGTCAAGGCTTCCCCAATTGACACCGATACGAACCGGTTTGTCATATCGGCATGCAACAGAAATCATATCGGCAAAATGAGCGTCCCTTCTGGCACCCTGTCCGACATTGCCCGGATTGATCCGGTATTTGGAAAGTGCCCGAGCACATTCCGGAAATCGGCTCAGCAACAAATGTCCATTGTAATGAAAATCCCCGACAAGAGGCACGCCACATCCGGATTGGTCCAGCCGTTCGCGAATGACCGGTACCGCTTTCGCCGCTTCAGACGTGTTGACCGTTATGCGTACCAGTTCGGATCCGGCCTCCGCCAGTTCCCTCACCTGAATAACCGTCGCTTCGACATCGGATGTATCGGTATTGGTCATCGATTGCACGACGACCGGTGCGTTATTGCCGACAAAGACTGTATTATTCCCGTTTTTTATCGCAACGCCATACGACTGCTTCCTTGGTATCGGACAAGCGACCACAGGTTTTGTCTGAGCATTCATGCTTTTATTACTTCAGGCTTATCCGTGCGACCGAATTGACGGTATTTGAGGCAAGATCGACCGGAGTGCCCCGGAACTCCATGGAAACACCGGGTGCGAACCCGATGATGACCGTAACAGGTTCCGTCACCTCCAGCTGGCGCTGTTCTCCCGTTTTTCCGACATATTCCGTTATAACGGAACCATCCTGTCTCTGGATCTGAATCCATGATTTTTCCTTGAAAGCTATCGTCAGCAAAGATGATTTCGCTTTCCCGACAGCCGTGGCCGTTCCGACAGACTCCGGCTGTGCCGTAACGGAAACCGGCTCAGCCTGGCTGTTTCCGACCACTGCCGTCTGGCTTGCCATGTTCGCATTGCCGTTATCGGGATGAACCGGTTGTACAGATTGTGAAACAGCTGAACCTGTAGATTGACCGGGCAAGGCCTCAACGGGACTGTCAGTCTGCCTGATATCCTGCGGAGATGGCTGAACCCGTGCTTTTGGAACAATTGTTTCAGGCATCTCTTTTTTGCCTTGTCTCCCTTCAAATGAAAACAGCTTCATATTCCATGCGATAATGGCTGCAATAACCAGTACGATCAATGCAACAATCAGTTTTCCCGCCATATTGCCTTCCTTGCGGAATGGCGCCCTGTTCTGCACAAACTTCCCTCCGGACTTCTGCACTGGTGCCTTGATTTGCGCAGATGAATCCGTCTGTTCCCCGAACAACGCCACAAGAGGATCCGGATCTATTTTCAGTACCCGTGCATACGCCCTGACAAATCCTCTGGAAATGGAAATACCGTGCAGTGCGTCATAATTATCGGTTTCAAGATAATGAACCTGACGCAAGGTCATTTTGAGACGTGCTGCAATTTGTTCCTCACTGATCCCTGCCTCGATTCGCTTGGCTGCCAGTATGACTCCCGGTTTTTTTGCAGAAAGATCTTCCCGGGCAGCACGATCTCTATCAGATATTTCCTGCCGGCTATTTTCCGGCGATGCTTCTTTTCCGGCTTGTGAGGAATTTTTTTCTATATTATCGCCATGTCCGTTATCCATTCAAAACCCCATCGTAGAAAAAAGCATTCACGCCAACCGTGAGAAAGTTCAAATCGTCATCTTGCTACCGGCAACAGCTTCCAGAACCGTTTCAACAATTGTTCCGAAACCGGTAACTTTCAGTAGTCGATACCGGGAAAATTCCGTTTTCCGCCATACGTTCCCGAACCCGCGTCCTGTCCCTGACCTCTCCCGCTAGCAAACCGCAGGCAGCATCAATATCTTCTCCTCTGGTTTTTCTGACAGTCGTGACGATCCCCTCATCCAGAAGAATTTTCGCAAATGCGGATATCCGTACATCTTCTGAACGTTTCAGTCCTGGCATCGGGATGGAATTGAACGGAATCAGATTCAGCTTGCATGATACCGGATCGGAACCGTACTTAACCAGTTCAACCAGTTCCCTGGCATGCTCATCCGTATCATTTATACCATCCAGCATGCAATATTCAAATGTAATGAAATCACGCGGTGCATAATCGAGATAACGGCGGCATGCCGCCATTAGCTCGGATAACGGATGTTTCCGGTTCAACGGAACCAGTTTGTCACGCAATCTGTCATTCGGCGCATGCAGCGAAACCGCCAGTGCGACCGGACACTCTTTTGCCAGCCTGTCGATCATGGGAACAACACCGCTGGTGGAAACCGTTACCCGTCTCCTCGACAATCCATAAGCATTATCGTCAAGCATCAGTTTCAGGGCATTGACACTGGCATCAAAGTTGAAGAGCGGCTCACCCATTCCCATCATGACGACATTGGAAATCTGCCGATCCTGTTTGCTTTCAGACATATTCTTCGACTGGCGAACGGCAAATTCCGCCATCCACAACTGGCCGACAATTTCGTCCGTCGTCAGATTCCGGCTGAATCCCTGCTTGCCTGTTGAACAAAAAAGACAATTGACGGCACATCCTGCCTGCGTGGAAACACACAGGGTTCCACGGTTTTCTTCAGGAATATAAACTGTTTCAATGGCATTGCCCTGCCCGACATCCAGCAGCCATTTGCGTGTTCCATCAGCCGATATGTGGTCTCTGAGTACTTTCGGTGCCCTGATTTCAGCACATTTTTCCAGTTTTCCACGTAATGACTTCGCCAGATCCGTCATTTTCCCGAAGTCACTGACCCCGAACTGATGAATCCACCTCTGCAACTGCTTGGCACGAAACGGTTTTTCATCCAGCATCTTGCAGTATTCAATCAGTTGAACAGGACTGAACCCCAGTAAATTGGTTCGTGCATCAGTCATGGAAACACTCGACAAAATTTCCTGCGTCCGTTCATGATTTCAACGGACACAGGAATGGATGAATATCAACGAACGCAGATTTGCATGGAAGGAAAGAAATAGGCAATTTCGACAGCAGCTGTTTCCTGTGCATCCGAACCATGAACGGCATTCGCATCAATCGAATCGGCAAAGTCAGCCCGAATCGTTCCTTTTTCTGCTTTCTTCGGATCTGTCGCTCCCATCAGTTCACGGTTTTTTGTAATGGCATTTTCACCTTCAAGAACCTGAACCATGACCGGACCGGAAATCATGAACTCGACCAGATCCTTGAAAAAAGGACGATCCTTATGCACGGCATAAAAACCTTCCGCTTCGGGACGGGACAACTGAACCATGCGGGCAGCAACAATTTTCAGGCCTGCATCTTCAAAACGGGAATAAATCTTGCCGATGACATTTTTTGCAACTGCATCCGGCTTAACAATTGACAAGGTACGTTCGACTGCCATTTTAATAAAACTCCAATATAAAAATTAAAAACTGGAAAAAGACGAGCTTTTCATTTTAACATGGATGACTGTCAAAATAACGAAGCCGTCCCCCTCTTTCCCTGCATGCACCTGTGACGACGATATCATTTGACGTTGGCAGGGTGGACAGCCACATAAGAAATCATGTCATTTCTCAGCCTCAGCAATACGACAACCTTTTTCCCGTCGATTTTTGAAACCAGACGCTGAAAATCACTCTGGCTGGCAATATCGACATTATTGATACGCAAAATGACATCCCCCTTGCGGATACCGCTTGCCGCCGCAGGATTTTCGGAACCGGTTACCAGTACCCCCTGTTTTACTCCATAATGTTTTTTCTGGGCGGCATCCAGATCGGAGACCGTCAATCCAAGAACTCTGGACGATACATCCGTTCCTTTTCCTGTATCAGCTTTTGACAATTTGCTTGCCTGTGTTTCAGTATTCATGGTCGAAACCGTCACAGGCAGAGATATCGTTTTTCCTTTCCTCCACACGGACAATCTAACCGTTGAGCCAGGCGAGGTATCTCCGACAAGTCGCGGAAGTTCGGAAATCTTATCAATCACCTGATCATTGAATTTCAGGATAATATCCCCTGCTTCCAGTCCTGCCTTTTCAGCCGAGGAACCACTTTCGACACGTACCACCAGCGCTCCCTGTTTACTCGGCAAATTCAGTGCCGCAGCAGTTTCATCCGTAATTTCCCCTACCTGTATTCCAATCTGGCCCCGGGTTACTTTTCCGTTCTTTTTCAACTGCTCCGTCACACGAAGAGCCTCATCTATCGGAATGGCGAAAGAGATTCCCATATACCCTCCCGAACGACTGTATATCTGCGAATTGATACCGATAGCCTCTCCCGCCATGTTGATTAACGGCCCACCGGAATTACCCGGGTTGACGGCGACATCGGTCTGTATCAGAGGCAGATAGTCACCTGTATCCCTGGCCTTGGCAGAAACAATCCCTGCCGTCACTGTATTTTCAAGTGCAAATGGAGAACCGATTGCCAGTACCCATTCCCCTGCCTTGATACTGGATGATTTGCCTGTTTTCAAATATGGCAGGACACTACCGTCGATTTTCAGCAATGCAACATCCGTCCGCTTGTCGGAACCGATCACTTTCGCCTTGAATTCCCGGTTATCGGTCAATCTGACAAAAACTTCATCCGCATTGTCGATAACATGATGATTGGTCAGGATATAACCATCCGGCGTGATGATGAATCCCGATCCGAGTCCTCTGCGAATCTGTTCTTTCTGCCGGGATTGCGCCTGCGGACTATCCGGACGAGGTACACCGAAAAAACGGAACAGGTACTCTTGGAAATTTTCATCCATTTCATAAGCAGGACTGCGCCTTGCCTGAATCTTCTCGACGGTCCGGACATTGACGACCGCCGGCCCCACTTTTTCAACTAGAACCGTCAAATCCGGCAAACCGTTTACCATACTTGCTGATGCGCAAAAAACCTTTTCCGCAGGAAGCGCTACCAGAAAAACACTTAGACACAGAAAAAACAGTTTCCGAAAAGAGTCTCTAAATTGTTGTCTCATCATTTCAACTTTCAAGAAATAATTGAATATAACGTGTCGATT
>CAVKGJ010000134.1:0-17912 GCA_963655605.1 Oscillospiraceae bacterium | reverse complement strand
ATTCCAATTTCCGTCTTTTCTAACCGCCATACTCAGACGCAATCTGCTGACAGAGTCCTTCTCGTGTTCTGATCTGCTATCGGGAACTTCAGCAGACACCGTCGCTCATGAATACGTGTATCAATCCGGAGAACCAACAATTGCACAAAACAATCAATGGATTATCCACCTGATTGCCCAGAAACGGAAACTGCCATATCTTTCCTTCTTCCGGACCATATCCACGCTGACACCTAGATGGAGATTCCTCTTCTCACAACTGCCAGCCACCTTTTGTAGGCAAAAACGGATCCATCTTGTCTTTCGATATATATTCCTGATCTGTTTCATTTGCAGACAAGCAGCCATTTTTCCCGGTCGTGTCATATTCGGATTGCAAAACGGCTTTCAGTCTTTTCCAGAAAACTTCACTGACTTCCGGAAAAGCATTGCGAGACCTTATCTGCTTTCCTATTTCGTCATATATTTCCAGCAAATCGGCCACATCTTTCTGCATCAGCCTTTTTTGCCAGAGATAACTCTGCCGGTTCAACCTCGTTGTCTTGACATCCTTCCCCGTCAGAAGGCGAGAGAGAATGTCAATTTCTTTTTCTACCACCTTTTATGCAGTGTTGTACCCAATAAAGGCCTCAATCTCGTCGCAATGGATTCACGGGCCCTGAAAATACGACTTCGGATGGTCCCGATCGGGCAATCCATTACAGAAGCAATTTCATCATAGCTCAACCCCTCGATTTCCCTCAAAGATAATGCCATCCGCAAATCCTCCGGAAGCTCATCTATGGCAACATTGACTGTCTGTGCGATCTGTTTGGATGCCAGCATTGATTCAGGGGTATCCATATCCCGCAAATTTTCTCCTTCCGCATAGGATTCCATCTGTTCGGTACTGGTATCAGTCGAAGCAAGAACCCTGCGTCCTTGGTTGTCCAAAAAATTTTTTGCCGTATTGACGCCAATTCTGTACAACCAGGTATAAAAGGCCGAATCTCCCCTGAATTGATGCAATGCCCTGTATGCCTTGATAAACGTTTCCTGTACAACATCTTCGGCTTCTGTCTGGTCGGTCACCAGTCGCGATACCAGTCTGAACAGCTTGCGCTGGTATTTGGTAACCAGTAAATCGAACGCCATTTTATCTCCCTGCTGAACCCGTTCAACAAGTCGCTTATCTATGTCACGTTCAGTTGTCAAAATGGAATACCCTCATATCAAGCAACTGTCCATAACTCTGTCAGAGTCACCTTAGTGCAATTAGTTCATAGGATAATGTTCATTTTTTCCATGAAAAGCGATCCACTCGCATGTTGCATATACTGTCCTGAATTCACTAGGTTCCATTAAATCGAAAAAACAGGAATTCTTGAAACACATCCAGAATCAGGCTCAAGAGACAAAACCTGCAACCATGACCAGATTGTCGTATCTTCCGTTAGCGTCAGAATGTCGCTCTCCTCAAAGCCGTGTCTTTCTCCTGATACTCCGGCCTCATATTCCTTATATTCCTTCAAGCGTATTTGCCTGTTGCCGGAAATATCAATCCGAAGCGTCTTTTTCGTCTTGAAATAGTTGTAAACCAGAAAAATGCCTGCTTACAGAAAAAACGGTATCAAAACCAGTTTTCCGTACAGAGTAAAGGAATCAGTGCAGCCATCAAGAATCAGCACACTTGTTACAAGACACAGGCATGCAAAACCATTCACGCAAACAGCATGACATCTTGAAGGCCTGAAAGAGAGCACAGATACAGCGATTGACATGGGATTCAATGTGCCGCCGTGACAACAAAAACAAAAGCCACATTCACACAGGTGAATGTGGCTCTGCCAAAACGCTGAAGTCTTAAATCTTGCCGAATATCAACGAACCATTGGTACCGCCAAATCCGAACGAGTTTTTCAATGCATAATCGATACGCATGTCTCTTGCTGTATTGGCGCAATAGTCCAGATCACATTCAGGATCCTGATTGAAGATATTGATAGTGGGAGGTGCAACCTGATTGTAAACGGCAAGCGCTGTAATAACCGATTCCAGGCCTCCTGCGCCACCGAGCAAATGACCAACCATCGATTTCGATGAACTCATCACGACATTTTTTGCATGCGCGCCCAGCGATCTCTTGACTGCAACCGTTTCAGCTTTGTCACCCAATGGTGTCGATGTACCATGGGCATTGATATAGCCGATCTGGTCCGGATTGATCTGCGCGTCATTGATTGCCGCGCTCATGCACTTGCTTGCGCCGCTGCCGTCTTCCAGAGGGGCTGTCATATGATTGGCATCCGCACTCATGCCAAAACCGACAATCTCGGCATAAATCTTCGCTCCACGCGCCTTGGCGTGTTCATATTCTTCCAGTACAAGCACGCCGGAACCTTCACCAAGCACAAATCCGTCCCTGTCCTTGTCCCATGGTCTGGAGGCAGTTACTGGATCATCGTTTCTTGAAGAAAGGGCACGTGCAGAAGCGAAACCGCCAATCCCCAACGGAGACACTGTCGATTCAGCCCCACCGGCGACCATGACATCCGCATCACCATAAGCGATGATGCGCGCTGCAAAACCGATTGAATGCAAACCGGTTGAGCATGCCGTGACAATCGATAGATTCGGTCCCTTGAACCCGTAACGGATTGAAAGGAATCCGGAAATCATGTTGATAATCGATGATGGCACAAAGAACGGACTGATTCGGCGCGGCCCCCGTTTTTCCAGTTCCGCATGTGTCTTTTCGATCATGGGCAAACCACCAATACCCGACCCGATATTGACACCGATACGGTCTGCATTTTCTTCCGTAACGACCAGACCACTATCCTCGATTGCCTGGATACCTGCCGCCATTCCATAATGAATGAAAGTATCCATGTGGCGAGATTCTTTACCTGGAATATAATCTTCCAGCTGGAAATTTTTCACCTCACCGGCAAAAGTCGTGCTGAAAGCGGAAGCATCAAAACGGGTAATAGGCCCAATACCGGATTTACCCGATGTTACTGCATTCCACATATCAGCTACATTATTGCCTACAGGCGAAATACATCCCAGTCCGGTAATAACGACCCGGCGCTGTCCCATGCGACTCAAGCTGTTCTCCCTGTTTCAATACGTTTATCAGGACTGCATATTGGCTTTGGCGTAATCAACGGCCTGTTGAACGGTCGTGATTTTTTCAGCCTGTTCGTCCGGAATTTCAATTTCGAATTCGTCTTCAAGTGCCATGACGAGTTCTACAGTATCAAGCGAATCAGCGCCCAGATCATCTACGAAAGACGACTCCAGCTTGATTTCATCTTCAGCAACTCCCAATTGCTCAGCAACGATTTTTTTCACACGTTGTTCGATATCGGACATTTCTTGGCTCCAGTTATATAAAAAAACACAAATTAAGGTGCGCGCATTTTAGCAGGTTTGCGCAAAAAAATTCACTGCACAGGTTAAGTTCCGGCTCAAGTGAAAATAATTATAGTCAAAAATCCCGTTGCAAACGATCCTTCAGGTTCAGTTCATGAACATGCCGCCGTTTACATGCAACACGGTTCCCGTAATATAAGCTGCCCGCGGCGATGCCAGAAATGCGACAGCGGCGGCAACATCATCGGGACAACCGAAACGTGCAAGGGGTATCTGTTTCAGCAGATTGGCTGTAACCTCTTCACCAAGAGATTTGGTCATATCGGTATCGATAAATCCGGGTGCAATACAGTTTACAGTAATATTTCTGCTTCCGACCTCACGTGCCAGTGCACGGCTCATGCTTTCAACCCCAGCCTTGGAGGCTGCATAATTCATCTGTCCAGCATTCCCGATAGAACCAACGACTGATGTGATATTGATAATACGCCCCTCCCTGGCTCTCATCATGCCCCGCAGGACCGCACGGGACAAACGTGCAACGGCCGTCAGATTGACCGCAATGACCTTGTCCCATTCCTCGTCCTTCATACGCATGGCCAATTGATCCTGGGTAATCCCCGCATTATTTACAAGAATATGGATGGCACCGAATTCTTTCTGTATTTCATCAACAATCTGACGCGAACGATCCGCATCGCTGACATCCAATACCACACCCTTACCGGCCCCCGGACGAACTTCAGCCAGATCCCGGGTGATATGTTCCGCTCCCGCTTCAGATGTCGCTGTCCCGATGACGGTTGCACCATGTGCCGCCAGTTCCAGTGCGATAGCATGACCGATTCCACGGGACGCTCCTGTTACTAGGGCAATTTTCCCGGACAGATCCTGTTCGCTCATTTCAATACCTCCAATACCTTTTCAAGTGAAGCCTGATCCACAATGGCATCTCCAGTCAGCGAACTGTTGATACGCTTGCACAAACCTGCCAACACTTTTCCGGGACCACATTCCACAATATGAGTAATGCCCATTCCCGCCATTTTTTCAATAGTTTCAACCCAACGGACAGGACTTGCCGCCTGACGGACCAGTGCATCCTTAATCGCCTGCGGATCATTCAGGATAGCCACATCCACATTATTGATTAATGGTATTTGCGGAACCGAAAAAGTCAGACCTGCCATATATTCCGCCAGACGGTCGGACGCCGGCTTCAGCAAGGAAGAATGGAACGGAGCGGAAACCGGCAACATCAATGCGCGTTTGGCCCCTTTCGCCTTGGCAGCGTCACATGCACGTGCCAGTGCTGTTTTATGACCTGCGATCACAATCTGGGTTGGCGAATTGAAATTGGCTGGCTCGACAACTTCACCCTGTGCTGCCTCTTGACATGCTTCTTTCAATGCACCGCTATCCAGACCGATAATGGCAGCCATGCCGCCAACTCCAACGGGGACTGCTTCTTGCATGGCCTGTGCACGGAAACGGACCAGTTTTACCGCATCCCCGAAAGGAATCACACCAGCAGCCACCAGAGCAGAAAATTCGCCGAGACTGTGGCCAGCGATTACTTCTGGAACAGGCCCTCCGGCCGCAATCCACGCCCGGTAAAAAGCAACGGACGACGTCAGCATGACAGGTTGTGTATTGGTCGTCAGGTCCAGTTCTTCCTTGGGACCTTCAGCGATCAGTTTGCCCAGGTCAAAACCAAGTGCATCAGACGCTTCGGAAACCGTTTCCCGAACAACGGAATTATCCGCAAAACCACTCAACATTCCTACAGCCTGGGACCCCTGTCCCGGAAAAACAAACGCAAATTTAGGCATCGTTCCGTCTCTTCTATCTATTGTCAAACAATGAAAGTCACATTTTTATTACAACCGCACCCCAGGTCAGACCACCGCCGATTGCCGCCAGCAAAATATTCTGGCCGGACTTGATGCGCCCGTCACGGACAGCCGTATCAATGGCAAGCGGTATGGACGCAGCAGATGTATTGCCATGCTGGTCAACCGTGACAATAATCTTTTCTGACGGGATATCCAGTTTTTTGGCTGAACTCTGCATGATTCTGAGATTGGCCTGATGTGGCACCATCCAGTCAATATCCGCATTTTTCAATCCTGCCTTTTCCAGTGCTTCCATCCCTACCTTGTCAAGCCAAGTCACAGCCAGCTTGAAAACGGCCTTGCCATCCATATAAACAAATGCCTTGCCTTCAATGGCGCCGTTATTCAGATGACCGGGAAGACTCAGAACATTTTCGCCATAATGCCCGTCCGCATGCAGTGCAGTGGACAGAATGCCCGGTTCTTCCGATGCCGACAGCACGACAGCACCGGCACCATCACCGAACAGCACACAGGTCGTCCTGTCGTTATAGTCGATAATCCGCGAATAGGTTTCCGCACCGACGACAAGCACCTTTTTGTATACGCCAGCCCTGATAAAACTGTCCGCAACCGACAAGGCATACAGGAAACCGCTGCATACGGCCTGCACGTCGAATGCGGCACAATTACTGGTAATGCCCAATTTTTTCTGTACCATGCATGCCGTACTCGGGAATCCCCCGAAAAAATCGGACGTTGACGTCGCGACAATAATCAATTCAATATCATTGGCCCTGCAACCTGCCATGTCCAGTGCCCTTTCCGCAGCCTTGGCCCCCAGATCGCTTGACATGACACCATGATCCGCATAATGGCGAGCAAGAATGCCGCTCCTGGTTCTGATCCATTCATCCGATGTCTCGACCCCTTTTTCAGCCAGAATGGCTGCCAGTTCGTCATTGGTTACACATTTAGGGGGCAAGTAACTGCCAGTACCGATTATTTTGCCGTAGATGGTCATACTGTTTCTTGTTCCTGTATCCCGTTTGCTTTTCTGATTTTTTCTGCTGTCTGATGATCTTTTGTTTTTTGAAGCAACTCTGCCATAGTGGCCGATATCCTCAACAGGACCGTGCGTCTGACCGCTTCATGCGCACGTTTGATTGCACACTCATAAGCGTAGGCATCCGCTCCGCCATGACTCTTGAATACCAGTCCGCGCAACCCAAGCATGCATGCACCATTGAACCGCGAAGGATTGAGACGCTGCCGAATGGTTTTGAGCGCCTTTCCGGCCAGAAGCGCACCCAATCCACTCAACAGGCTGCTTTTGAATTCCGAAACGAGAACATTACGGAAAAAACGTCCAAGCCCTTCAATCGCCTTGAGAGTGACATTGCCGGTAAAACCGTCGCAGACAACCACGTCACATGTGCCTTCGAAAATATCGTTGCCTTCGACATTTCCACAAAAATTAAGTGTACCATTGTCATGTTCGGTATGGAGCAATTCGCCGGCTTTTTTCACCACATCATTACCCTTGATGGACTCCGTCCCGACATTCAGCAATCCGATTTTGGGATGGGAATTTCCTTCGATATTGGCGAACAGGGCCGACCCCATCAATGCAAACTGATGCAGATGTTCCGCTTCGCAATCAACATTGGCACCCAGATCAAGCACATAGGTCGGACCGTTTTTCTGGTTCGGCAAAATGGCGCAGATCGCGGGCCGATCCACACCAGGCATGGTTTTCAGCAGATAACGGGAAACCGCCATCAACGCACCGGTATTGCCCGCCGAAACACAGACATCCGCCTCACCATCCCTTACTAGCTGGATGGCCACTCGCATTGACGAATCCTTTTTCCGGCGCAAAGCGATTTCAATCGGATCGTCCATGCGTACGATCTCGGAAGCATGCCTTATCGTGATACGCGGATGATTTTCAACTCTGTTTTTTTTCAGCTCGGCTTCAATCAGATCCTTTTGACCAACCAAGACAAGTTGTGCAGCCGGCTCCTGTCCAAGAAAAGAAAGAGAAGCGGGAATCGTAACACTCAACCCGTGATCCCCACCCATGCAATCAATTGAAATTCTTACAGTTTTTGTTTCATTCTCAAGCACGCTCAAACCGGATTTTTTGTCCGCCTCCCTACGATACCCAGTCACGCAAAAAAATAGCAATAAAAAAGGCGCCAGGTACAGAACCTATTGCGCCATTGATTTCATCCACACTCTGAATGCTTATTGATCGTTTTTGGTATTCAGCACTTTCTTGCCACGATAAAAACCGCTCGGGCTAATATGATGGCGACGGTGTTTTTCACCGGAAGTCGGCTCGACAGACAACTGGACTGCTTCCAGACCGTCGTGCGAACGGCGCATACCGCGTTTCGAAGGCGATTTCTTGTTTTGTTGGACTGCCATAATTACTCCTGAATCAAAATTTCGGAAATTCTAACACATCCATCCTGTTATATTGCTACAAAATGGAACGTCATTTAATTTTTTGACCGTCAGCCTTTTCTTTTCAGTTCGGTCAACGCAGAAAAAGGCGACTCCCGCTTTTCTTTCCACCTGTCCATCGATGAATCCGGACAAATTTCATGCCTGGCCGATAAAGGCAAAGCCAGAAGCGCTTCATCTTCAACCAGAGCCATCACTTCAACTTTCCCGTCTGAAACGATCACTTCGACTGCATCGTCATCCTCAAGCGACTCTTCCATCCTATCCGCTTCTTCCTCTGTTCTCGCCACCATAACGGCGGTCGATGAATCCAGTTCATACACAAGTGAGTCCAGACACCGCTGACAGACCAAGTGGACACTTCCTGCCACACTCAGCAGAATACGAGGTCTCTGGAAACCATCAAGGCCCCCCGAAATCCCCCATACCAGTTCCCCGGAATTGTCTGCACAGACGGAAGCCAGCCTTTCCAGTTCCGACACCGGCGTGCGTCCGCTGATACTTTCACCGTTTTTGCAAAACCCGAATGGATCAATCAGATAGGAATTCATAGCTCGGCATGAGCATAAAATCTGTAATTTTAGCAACAATATTCCTTATTCGTCAAAGCTTTAGTACACTATTTGCATTTTGGACACTTTCAAGACCAACAATGTTTTCCAATACCTCGGTACCGATCGTTCTCGCGTCCTCTTCCAAATACCGGAAAGAACTCTTCTCCCGGCTTGGCCTGCCTTTTACTACATACAGTCCCGATATCGATGAAACTCCACTGCCTGATGAAAAGCCGGAAGAAACAGGATTGAGACTGGCCTGTCTGAAAGCGGCCGCTGCCGGAAAACTGCTTCCCGATGCCATCGTCATCGGTTCCGATCAGGTGGCCGAATGTGATGGAAAACCGATAGGGAAACCCGGTTCATTTGAAAAAGCTCTGGAACAACTGAAAAAAATGCGCGGGAAAAAAGTTATTTTCCACACTGCCCTTTGTGTCCGGAACGGTCATGACGAAAATCCGGACGATACGATACAGAAAGACATTGTGAAAACAATTGTCACGTTCCGCGATTTACCCGATGACGAACTTGCTGCGTACCTGAAAATCGAGCAGCCTTACGATTGTGCGGGCAGTGCCAAAAACGAGGCGCTCGGTATCGCACTGCTGGAGAAGATTGAGAGCAACGATCCCACCGCACTGACCGGCCTGCCATTAATCACCCTGACCACCATGTTACGGCACTGTGGTATCACTTTTTTCCATCCGTCAAAATGAACAGCGGCATACTTTACTTGATTCCGAATACACTCGGAGGTATTTCCGATACCACACCACTTACCGCCACCATTCCGGAATTGTCCGGACAAATCACGGCCACCCTGGACTATTTCATTGTCGAAAACGCAAAATCCGCACGGGCCTACTTGAAAAGAATATCGGAAATCCATCCTCTGAAGAAACCGCTCCAGCAAATCAGAATGGCAGAGCTCAATGTCAAAACCGACAAGGCCGTTTTTCCCGAATTGCTAACTCCGCTACTAGCTGGACAGAATGCAGGCCTGATATCGGAAGCGGGTGTTCCGGCTGTCGCCGATCCCGGAGCCGATCTTGTCAGGCTGGCTCATGAACAGAAAATCACCGTCAGACCTCTTGTCGGTCCTTCCTCGTTATTGCTCGCCCTGATGGCCAGCGGGTTGAATGGACAAAGTTTTGCCTTTAACGGTTATCTGCCAACGGATTCCGAACAGCGCCAGCGCCGGATCAGATCACTGGAAGAACGGTCACGGCATGACAAACAGACCCAGATATTCATCGAAACGCCTTACCGCAACGAAACGCTTCTGAAAGCGCTCTGCTCGGCATGCCGCCCCGGAACACGGCTTTGCATCGCGACTGATCTGACATTGCCAGACGAATCCGTGCGGACATTACCGGTTTCGTTATGGAAAAGACAGCTTGAAAAAGGACACATGCCTGACTTCCAGAGAAAACCCACCGTTTTCCTGTTTCTGGCGGATTAAAACGGATAAACCTGCCGGAATACTCCGGACTCCTCCGCAAAAGCGTCACCCGAGGCTTGCAGCGGTCATTTGCCTTGCGTTCCGGTCTCAAGAGTAAAACGAGCTCCCCGATCCTTTCGAAGCAAGGCGACAAGGCAAGGCATGGTTTCCTTCAGAATCTCGTCCAGTTTCCAGGGCGGATTGACAATGAACATACCGCTGGAAACAAAGCCTGAACCATCCGGAACCGGCGAACCGGTACTCAACGTGACATCCAGCCACTCCTGCGATACCGCCTGTCTGAGTCTTCCTGTGAACTGTCTGGATTCGTTCCTTTGAAGCAACGGATACCATACAAGGTACGTCCCTGTTGAAAATCGTTTCAGCGCATCTTTCAGCGTATCCACAACTTTCCGGTAATCCGACTTGTCCTCGTAAGGCGGATCAATCAGGATGACAGCCCTTCGAGAAGGGGGCGGCAACAGGGATTTCAATGCAGAAAAACCGTCTCTTTTCTCTACGATCGTTCTTTTTCCACGTCCCTGTGTCACATATCCTTCCGCCTGTTTCCTCCTGGACAGCTGTTGAATATTTTTCTGCAATACCTGTATTTCAGACGGATGCATTTCAAAGAGACGCAATCTGTCATTGTCGCGCAAAACGGCATCCGCAATGAACGGTGATCCCGGATAGGCATTCAATACACCATCCGGATTCACTGATCTGATCAGGCGCAGATATTCTTCCACCGCTTCAGGAACCGTTTTTTCATTCCACAATCTGCCAATACCGTCCCTGAACTCGTCACTTTTTCCCGCTTCACTCCCGTGCAGGGAATAGATTCCTCCACCTGCATGTGTATCAATATAAAAAAACGGAGTTTCCTTCCGGCAGGCATAAAGCAGAACCTGTATCAACACGATGTGTTTTAAAACATCGGCATGATTGCCGGCATGAAAAGCGTGCCGATAACTGAACATAAGGCGCCTTTCGAAAAGATGTTAAAAGCGACTATTGTAACGTTCTTTATTCCTCCATACGCCCGTACATCTTCAGAACAGCTCCAGAAAAAGTCTGGCCGCCTTGGACAAACGTTTCTCTTTTTTCCAGATAATGGCTGAAGCCGACTGAAGCGGGCAACCTGCAATTGACATCTTGTGAAAATCCTCTGAAGGTCGTACCGACAGGGTCGATTCCGGTAATATGGCAATCCCGAGTTCCTTTTCGACCAGCGCCAGAATGGCGGAAATATTGTCACTCTCGCAGACAATATTGATGGAAATCCCTTGGACCTTCATTTCATCAACGACCATATCATGGCAATAGATACCAGCCTGACGGTGCATCAGTATCAACGGAATATCTGAAAGTTCTTCCAGAACCAGACTGGTTTTATCCTTCCATTTTGAATCGTTTTTACGAGTGACGACAACCCACGGTTCCGTCAGCAACGACTTCATCTCATAGGCTCCCACCGGAACAGGCAATCGCACGAGACCAAATTCAATCAGATCGGACTCCAGAAGTTCGAGAATCCGGAAAGTATTTCCCTCTCTCCACTGAAAACGAACATGAGGATACATTTCATGGAAACACCTGATTTTCTCAGGAATGTACAAATTCCCGATCGCCGGCGGACTGCCGATAGCCAACACGCCATTCACGCCGAATTCGATATCTTTTACCTCATCGGTAGCAGCATGCAACATGCCAAATATCTGCTTGGCGCGCTGGTAAAAAATATGTCCGGCCCGTGTCAGGGAAAGACTTCGCGTATTGCGGTCAATCAGTCTGACCCCCAGCTCTTCTTCAAGCAACTTCAGCTGATGGCTCAATGGCGGTTGTGTGATATGCAACCTTTGTGCTGCCCGGCTGATCTGGCCTTCTTCCGCGATGGCACAAAAATATCTGAGTTGACGAATATCCATTTAGCTCACCGGATATATTTAAATTGTATTTATTCTATATAAAGAAAGAATTTTTTATATAAATACTGTCTGTGTATACTGCCAATAACACTTTTCTTTTTCAGTCTTTTTTCAGTAAATACAAGGAGATGGCGTCATGAAGATCTGTATATTCGGTGCAGGTGCAATCGGTGGTTATCTGGCCGTTGAACTGGCTCTGGCAGGAAATGAAATCTGTGCCATTGCACGTGGTGCCCATCTGGATGCCATCCGGAAAAACGGATTGACTCTTCTGATCAACGGTCAGAAAAAAAACGCCAAAATTCCCGCAAGCGACAATCCGGCCGACTTCGGTCCACAGGATTATGTCATCTGCGCCCTGAAAGCACACCAGTCGCATGAATCCGCAGCCCAGTTTGCCCCGCTTCTTGGACCGGATACCGCCATGGTAACGGCAATGAACGGTATTCCATGGTGGTACTTCTACAAGGAAGGAAGCAAATTTGAAGGACGCCACCTCGAATCTGTTGACGCAGGCGCACAGCAGTGGAATCTGATCGGACCGGAACGCGCCATCGGCTGTGTTGTTGATCCTGCCTGTGAAGTTATCGCACCGGGTATTATCGAGCATCACGAATTCAACCGTTTTACCCTCGGCGAACCGGACGGTAGCGAGTCCGAACGCGTCAAACTCCTGTCTGACACCCTTAAAGCGGCAGGCTTCGATGCGCCAATCCGCAATACCATCCGCTGGAATGTCTGGCTCAAACTATGGGGAAACGTCTGTTTCAATCCGATCAGTGCATTGACACATGCCACACTGGACCAGATTACCTCGGGTGCCTTGCGTGAAGTCTGCAAAAAAGCCATTTATGAAACCAAAGCGATCACAGAAGCACTGAATGTCTTCATCCCCGAAGAAATGATAGAAAGGCGGCTAAATGTCGCCGGCAAAGCAGTGGGACACAAAATGTCCATGTTGCAGGATCTCGAAAGACACCGTTCCATGGAAATTGACGCACTCGTTACGGCCGTACAGGAACTGGGACATTTGACCAATGTACCAACTCCGACTGTTGATATTCTTCTGGCATTGGTTCAGGAAAGAGGCCGGCAGGCTGGTCTTTACTGACAACTTGGCCATACCAGTACAGGAATCTTTCATATGGTCTTCAAGTGAAAGATTCCTGCCTGCCCATTATCGCCGATCACCCCGAACCGTAACCGCCCTGTTTTCCATGATATCCGTTTTCTTTTGATTTGTTTGGATTTATCAAGATGCTCCGCAAAACGATGCCCTTCAGGGCGGAGATACAAGGAACGGACGGCAGAGCCGTCCGGAAGAATATCTTAAGGACGGGACACGCCCGGTTAGCCTGTGAAGTGAGTGATGCAGTCAAGTCGCCAACAGCAGGCCCCCAAAGAGATCAGAACGCTTGCGCTCTGACTCAACAGGAATCTCTCGCCTTCTGGCGGGGGAGGATACCAATTGCGCCTGAACAGACAAAAAAATCCTGAAATTATATGATCAGCGCTTGCGATTGAGGCCATATGCCGATTATCATACGTATGTGCGTCAAGACGCATGTCCTTTCTTTGAACGAGGCTACATCATGCAAAAATTTCTGGCTGCCTTTTTCGTTATCGCAGGTTTCACGCTTCCACTGACTTATGGCGTTGCACAGGCGGCACCTGCAAGCAAGACCAAAGCCGACAAAAAAACTGTCAAAAAAACCGTCAGGAAAACGCCGGTCTCCGAACATTCCCAGAAAGAAACGGAAGTCGTCAACGTGGCAGGACTGACTGGTTCGCACTATAACTGCGAACTGGGCAATCAATTTACCGTCTACAAAAAATCCGACGATCCGAGTTACATCAATCTGCAGTGGCGCAACAAGATGCACCGTATGCTTCGTACGGCAACCACGACCGGTGCCGACCGCTACGAAGACAGGCAGACCGGACTGGTATGGATCAATATCCCGGCAAAAAGCATGCTGCTGGACATCAAAAAAGGAAGCCAGTTGGCCAATGAATGCCGCAACCCGGAACAAAGAAAAGCGCTGGCAGCTGCAAAACCAAATTAACCTGTTGTTTCATAACATCTTTTATTTCAGTATGAACAACGAATGGCCCGTAATGGGCCATTCGTTTTGGAGTTTTCATGTCTTACGTTTTCAAGAATACCATCAAAACATTTCCTGTCTCCAATCAGAAACAAGGTCATTTTTATTCCATCCCGGCACTGGGCAAGGAACTTGGGCTTGATCTGTCCCGCTTGCCAGTTTCCATTCGTATTGTCCTTGAATCGGTTCTCCGCAATTGTGACGGCAACAAAATCACGGAAGAACATATCCACCAGCTGGCCAACTGGAAACCTGAAGAAGAACGCAGCAACGAGATTCCTTTCGTTGTTGCCCGTGTCATTCTTCAGGATTTTACCGGTATTCCACTGTTGGTCGATCTGGCAGCCATGAGAAATGTGGCGGTTCGTACCGGAAAAAACCCGAAACAGATCGAACCTCTTGTTCCCGTCGATCTGGTTGTCGATCATTCTGTCCAGATCGATTATTTCCGCCGCAACGATGCGCTTGATCTCAACATGAAGCTGGAATTTGATCGCAATCGTGAACGTTACCAGTTCATGAAATGGGGCATGCAGGCTTTTGACACCTTCGGTGTCGTGCCTCCGGGATTCGGTATCGTCCACCAGGTGAATATGGAGTATCTTGCACGTGGTGTCCACAAACGGAACAATCCGGAGCTGGGGGAAGTTTATTATCCGGACACGCTGGTCGGTACGGATTCGCATACGACCATGATCAATGGCGTCGGTGTCGTTGGCTGGGGTGTTGGCGGCATCGAAGCAGAAGCCGGCATGCTGGGACAACCTGTCTATTTTCTGACTCCCGATGTTATCGGCATGCATCTGACCGGGAAATTGCGCGAAGGTTGTACTGCGACCGACCTGGTACTGACTATCACGGAACGGCTGCGCAAGGAAAAAGTCGTCGGGAAATTCGTCGAATTTTTCGGTGAAGGCGCCGCATCGCTTTCGGCCACTGACCGCGCAACGATTGCCAATATGGCTCCTGAATATGGCGCAACTATCGGTTTCTTCCCGGTTGATGAAGCGACCGTCGGCTACTTCCGCAATACAGGCCGTACCGATGAAGAAGTTTCCGCTCTGGAGTCCTACTTCAGGGCTCAGGAAATGTTCGGCATACCCAAAGCCGGCCAGATCGACTATACACGTGTCGTAGAGCTCGACCTTGGCAGTGTGACAGCTTCCGTGGCAGGTCCGAGACGCCCTCAGGACCGTATTGAGCTTGGCAACCTGAAAAAACGCTTCACGGAACTTTTCAGCATGCCTGTTTCGGACGGCGGATTCAACAAGAAACAATCCGATCTTGCTAGTACCTACAAAACTTCCGACAATGCGGAACTGCGTCATGGCGATATCCTGATTGCGGCCATTACCTCCTGTACCAATACCAGTAATCCTGCCGTTTTGCTGGCCGCCGGCCTTCTGGCGAAAAAAGCGGTCGAAGCCGGTCTCAGCGTTTCACCACGAATCAAAACTTCACTTGCCCCCGGATCGAGAATCGTAACGGGTTATCTGGAAAAAACCGGTTTGCTGCCTTATCTGGAAAAACTCGGATTCACCGTCGCCGCCTATGGATGCACAACCTGTATCGGAAATGCAGGCGATCTGACCCCGGCAATGAACGAAGCCATTGTCAGGAATGATGTTGTCGCCGCTGCCGTCTTGTCGGGCAACCGGAATTTTGAAGCACGCATCCACCCCAACATCCGGGCCAATTTCCTGGCATCTCCTCCTCTTGTTGTCGCTTATGCGATTGCCGGAAATGTGACATGTGACCTGACGACAGAACCGCTTGGCAAGGGCAATAACGGCAAGGACATCTATCTGAAGGACATCTGGCCGACTTCTCATGAAGTGGCTGAACTGCTTCCGTTCGCACTCGATGCCGCATCGTTCCGTAAAAACTACAGCGATATCAAAACGGCACCCGGCGAGCTCTGGCAAAAAATCTCCGGTTTTGCAACAGGCGATGTATATGACTGGCCTCAGTCGACTTACATTGCAGAACCGCCTTTCTTCAATGATTTCGTCATGGAGGCTGGTCCGGCTTCGGCACATATCAGGGGGGCGAGAGCACTGGCGATTTTCGGTGACTCGATCACGACAGACCATATTTCTCCTGCCGGTTCCATTCAGGAAAAAAGCCCTGCCGGACAATGGCTTCTTGAACACGGCATCTCCAAACAGGATTTCAATTCATTCGGTTCCCGCCGGGGAAATCACGAAGTCATGATGCGAGGCACATTCGGCAATGTCCGTATCAAAAACCTGATGTTGCCCGCAGCGGCAGACGGTAGCCGCCGGGAAGGCGGCTTCACCCTGTATCAGCCCGAAGGCAAGGAAATGTCGATTTTCGATGCCGCCATGCGCTATCAACAGGAAAGAATCCCGACTATCGTCATCGGCGGTGAAGAATACGGCACCGGTTCTTCTCGCGACTGGGCGGCGAAAGGAACTCAGCTGCTTGGCGTTAAAGCCGTTATTGCACGCTCATTCGAGCGAATCCATCGCTCCAACCTCATCGGTATGGCCGTATTGCCACTCCAGTTTACCGGTAATGACAGTGCCGCCTCTCTGGAACTGCGCGGTGACGAAACATTCGATCTGCAGGGACTGGATGATATCCAGCCTTTACAGAATGTGACCCTGGTCATTCATCGTGCGGATGGCAGCACTCGCCATGTTCCGTTGTTACTTCGTATCGACACGCCGATCGAAGTAGATTACTTCCGTCATGGCGGTATTTTGCCTTATGTTCTAAGGCAATTACTGGCGAATTGAAATTCTGGAAAAGGCAGCATCAGGCTGCCTTTTTTATCAAGATACTCCGTAAACGATGCCCTTCAGTGCGGGGATAAGGAGCGGGTTGTGTTAAAATTCTCTCCGGCGGCAGGGCGTGCCGTGTCAGCCTGTGGAGAGTCCGTGAGACCTGGGGGAATATGAGGTTGGTTCGTAGCCGTAAAATTCCCCATCGTGGGAATTTGAAGCAAAAACCAAGCGCAAAATCCTCTGGGCAGTCTCGATGAAGCAGGAACCCGCCGAGGGGATTGCAGTTCCACCGCAACCCGGCAGGAATCTCCGGCATTCATGCAGGGGAGGACGTCAAATTAAAGTAACGATATCTGTCCGCATTTTCTACAAGAGATCATCCGATGAATACATCCACCTTCAGCAAGTATCCGGATTTTTCCTTTCGTTCAGCGATACGAACCCTTGCATCGATCATTTTTTCTTTTGGAATCGCCTGCTTCGCAGGTGACATACTTGCAGACGATTTTACGGACGCTGTCCATGCTTTCAAAAATCAGCAATACAAGCAGGCTCTTTCGCTATTTGAAGAAGGTGCAGGCAGACAGGATCCCCGTTCAGAATATGCCCTGGGTCTTCTTTACCAAAACGGTATGATCGTCAAAAAGGATTTTCAACGCGGACTGGAATTTATCATGCGATCGGCAAACCACGGTTTTGCCAGAGCCCAGAATTATCTGGGCGTTTTGTATTACGAGGGAAACGGTATCAATCAGGATCCTGACATGGCTTTCAAATGGTACGGAAAAGCGGCAGTCCAGAATCTTCCTGACGCAGAGTACAATCTGGGAGTGATGTATGCCCAGGGAAAGGGCACACGACAGGATTTCGGCGAAGCACTCAAATGGCTCCGCAAAGCTGCCATGCACCAGCTTCCCGAAGCGCAATACGGTCTGGGAGTCATGTATGGCAGAGGTCTTGGTGTCGACAAAAACGATGAACAATCAGCCTACTGGTTTGGCAAGGCCGCACGGCAGGGATATCTGAAAGCAGAAAATAAAATGGGGGTTCTCTATACGGAGGGCACGGGAGTCGCAAGGGACGACGCCAGTGCAGTCCAGTGGTTCACGCGAGCAGCAGAAAAAGGATATGACAGGGCCCAATACAATCTGGGCATCATGTATGAAAACGGAAGAGGAACAAAAGCCGATCTGAACCAGGCAATCAACTGGTTCCGTAAAGCTGCCGCCCAAGGCAACATCAACGCCCAGAAAAAACTGAAAAACCTTCGCGGCACCGGAAATCATTCCGTCACGAGCCTGTAACGGTTTCTGTGGGAGCCTGTAACGCATTTTGTGGACATTTATCAGAGAAAGGAAGAAACCCTTTCTCCGAATTCGATGCAGAACCGATTCAGTGCTGATTTCCAGTTCCGGATCGGCATGGTCCATTTTCTGGACGATTCCATTATCGCCAGCCAGACCACCTTCA